>JACRGY010000054.1 GCA_016212165.1 Nitrospirota bacterium | reverse complement strand
TTCTTTTTGGTTTTTGAGGAAGCACATACAGGACATTTTTTTGCTCATTTTACACTCCATTGTAAATTAGTGAACTTAACTCCCTGATAGTATTGCATTATTAGAGACTTTTAGACCCACTAATTTGTAATTATCCCAAAAGATAAACCCATTTTCCCTTTTCCTGCACTTCCCCGCCTCCTGACTTCCGCGCTTATTTAAGTATGGTGTCCACGGAATTGAAAATTAATGGGATGTGTCCCTTTAGTCTCCCAATCTTTTCAACTTTTCAGTCTCCCATTATTATGCTTATCAAAGATATAAAGTATCCTGTCTATTGACTGAAATGGAAGTTTTTTACTCTTGCAAAGGCTTATAAGTTCGTCAATATAATCGAAGTAGACGGAGACTTTTCTATTAATTGGTGTAGCCTGATAAAGCGGATAATTTCTCCCATAAATTGCTCGATAGGCATGGCGATCTATTATCTGAAATACTTCAGGATTTCTAAAGCGTAACAAGGTGGATGCCATTGGAAGATCTACACCATGAATATTCAAAAGTGATTCAATCACTATTTTGCTTTGTCTGTGGTCACCTGCCCTTAAGTGCTTCATTCCCTCTATCTTTTGCAGATTTTCTTTGTCTATCGAAACATAACGATTAAGCTTCCAAAGAACTATTTCATTGATGAGCGCCTGACTAAATTCAAAAGCTTGTAAATCATCAAGTCTCTTAGTAAGTTCCGGTTGATAATTATAAGCGGATAGAAATTCATTTAAGTCGCCATGAAAATCAATTGTTTTCATACCCCTTGTTCCTTCTTCGATTTTCGGTGACATTCCTTACACCTGCAATGCCGCCCGCCCTGTGATAAGCCATGAGTAGGGTCAGTCGGAAAATCAGATAATGACTTCCATATTCGGCACGTTGAACATATTTTACCTTTGATGCCATTTTTAGTGATGATAGCCATTGTTTCTTCCTACACTTGATAGAGCTGAGGTGCGGCATCGCTTTTTGGGAGGCTTGCCGCAACCTTCTTGACAGGGTTGAAAGGCTGTTTTATACAAAGTTCTTAATATCAATTTTACCACTTAATTCCTTGCTCCCTCAAAAAATCTTGAGCTTTCTTATGCCCTAATCTTGCAGCTATTTCGTAATCTTCTATAGTTTTTTGATAGTTCTTTAATTGTGCATAAGCAGCCCCACGATTGTAATAAGCAGATGCATCTTTAGGGTCAAGTTGAATTGCTTTGTTGAAGTCCTTTATAGCCTGCTGATGGTTGCCTAACATACCATAAGCAACCCCACGATTGTAGTAAGCCTCAGCATCCTGAGGGTTTAATTCGATTGTCTTGTTAAAGTCCTTTATTGCTTTTTGATAGTTCTCTAATTTAGCATAAGCAAATCCACGATTATTGTAAGCCTTTGCATCATATTGCGGGTTTAATTCGATTACCTTGGTAAGGTCATTTATAGCCTGCTGATAGTTGCCTAAGTTACTGTAAGCAACCCCACGATTGTTGTAAGCCTCTGCATCTTGAGGGTTTAATCCGATTGCTTTATTGAAGTCATTTATGGCCTGCTGATAGTTGCCTAAGTTACTGTAAGCAGTCCCACGATTATAGTGAGTCGCAGTATCCTGAGGGTTTAATTCTATTGCCTTATTAAAGGCATTTAAAGCCTCTTGGTGATTTCCAGCTTTCCCAAGAGTTAGACCTTTCTTAAACCAATCCGTTGCGCTTAATCCTTTTACTGCCTCATTATATTGCTCAATCTTCTTTTCATCTGCTTTATATGCAGGTTTCTTGGTATCCGCCTTTGCTATTTCCAGTTCTTTCTTTAATCTCTCAATCTCCTTTGAAAACTCTGTTGCTTTTTTTCTTACATCCTCTAATTCCTTTGTCTTCTGTTTGTCATTAACAATATTTTGCAGAGATTTAGCAACCTCTGCCGGGTCTGCGGAGACTTTTGCCTTTAGATAATATGTCTTGCCATCCCATCTTTCATCAACAACCTCTGCGCTGACAACACCTGCTGAATAAGTTGTCACCTGGTCTTTTGTTAATCTGAAATTCTTAACCTCTGTTTCGCTTATAAGATATGTTCCAAGTTCTTCAAGAAGAAGCCTTTTGACTTGCTCTAAAGCAATAGTCCGGCTGGAAACCTTGCTGTCCAAATCACTTGCGTTGTAATTGTATTCCTTAACGAATGTGACCTTTTCTGCAAAGGCCGTGGCTGTTAAAAAAAGGAAGGCGAGAACTACTAATGGAAGAATCTTGATAATCTTTTTCATGTCTGCAATCTCCTCTCGCTTTCGTCATTGCCCTACGCGATCGGGTAATCCAGATATTTCCCTTTCTGGATCCCCCGGTCAAGCCGGAGGATGACAAAACCTGAGTTTATGTCCAGAGCATATCGCCGCTTAACTTGTCGGATTATAGCACATGGGTTTTAAGAAAAAACAGATGAACTTTTCGTTTTTTAACCCTGTATTGTTATAATAGAGCAATTTATGAAAATGCATCTTGTGAGGAATCATTTAAAACTTAAAACAGATGAACTATCGATATCAGATTACTTAAGAAAATTTTTTCCTCACCAGTTCCATAAGTAATTGCACCACTTTGGGTAAAATACCTGTGGGAGGGAACCAAAGTGGGAAGGAAGTTCAAACGAATGAACCTGGAAGAGAGAGAATACATAAGCATACTGTTAGCCAAAGGAGAAAGGCGGGCTAACAATATCTGCTCTTAAGACGATTTTTACAGATATGGCCGACAAAACTTTGTATCGCGATTTGCAGTTGTTGGTTAAAAAAGGTACTTTAGAACAATCCGGCGAGAAAAAGGGACGTAAGTATAAATTAAGATAACGGACATTTATCAGACATAAAGGACATTTTTGTGGATAAATATAAAATGAAATACGAAGCAGTCATAGGCCTTGAAGTGCATGCCCAGATGCTTACGGACACAAAAATCTTCTGCGGATGCTCCACAAAATTCGGCTCAGAGCCGAATACACAGACCTGCCCGATATGCATCGGAATGCCAGGAGTGCTCCCTGTCTTAAATAAAAAGGCATTGGAGTTTGCGATTAGAACCGGGCTTGCTACTAACTGCAAAATATCTTCATACAGCAGGTTTGCAAGAAAGAATTATTTCTACCCTGACCTGCCGAAAGGATATCAGATAAGCCAGTATGAGCTTCCCATCTGCGAGCATGGTTTCCTGGAGATTGTTGTTGACAGTGAGATTAAAAAGATTGGCATAACAAGAATCCATATGGAAGAGGATGCAGGCAAAAACATCCACGAGGGTGGAGGCAACTACAGTTTTGTTGACTTAAACAGGACAGGAGTCCCTCTGATGGAAATAGTCTCAGAGCCTGACTTAAGAAGTCCGAAAGAGGCAGCGGAGTATATGAAGAAACTCAGGACAATCCTCCGTTACCTCGGTGTGTGTGACGGAAATATGGAGCAGGGTTCTTTAAGATGCGATGCAAATGTCTCGATAAGGCCTGTGGGGCAAAAAGAATACGGGACAAGGGCAGAGGTTAAGAATATCAATTCATTTAAATTTGTTGAGAAGGCCCTTGAATATGAAATCAAAAGACAGATAAAGGTTATTGAAGAAGGCGGAAAAATTATTCAGGAGACAAGGCTGTGGGACTCTGACAGGGGAATAACAGAATCAATGCGTTCAAAGGAAGAGGCGCATGACTACCGCTATTTCCCCGAGCCTGACCTCGTGCCGATGACTGTAGAGCAGAAATGGATTGATGAAATAAAGTCATCCCTGCCTGAGCTTCCTGATGTAAAAAGAGAACGTTTTGTATCTGAATTCGGCCTTCCTGAATATGATGCAGACCTTTTGACATCCGAGAAATCAATTGCAGGCTGGTTTGAGGCATCTGTTAAGGCAGGTGGACAGGCAAAGGCAGTTTCCAACTGGATGATGGGCGAGCTGATGAAACTTCTGAATGAAGAGAATAAAACATTCGAAGAATGCGCACTCAGGCCTTCACAGCTTGCAGATATGTTAAAACTGCTTGATAAAGGCACAATAAGCGGAAAAATTGCAAAGACTGTTTTTGAGGAGATGTATAAGACAGGAAAAGATGCAGAGGCGATAGTTAAAGAAAAAGGCCTTGTGCAGGTCAGCGATGAAGAAGCTATAGAAAAGGCTGTTGATGAAATAATTGCAAAGAGCCCCAAAGAGGTTGAGAGATTCAAGGCAGGGGATGAAAAACTACTCGGGTTTTTTGTCGGCCAGGTAATGAAGACAATGAAGGGCAAGGCAAATCCGCAGATGCTCAATGAGATTTTGAAGAAAAAACTTTCATAAGAACGTATTCTTAACCAACCAAGTACAATTACTAAGAAGTGCATAAGTATGAGAACCTGATTTGTCACTCCGGCTTGTCCGGAGTCTTTCTGAAAAAGGATTCCCGACAAGCGGGAATGACACTTTGCTAACCTCTTAGTAATTTAAACTTATAGGAATAAAATTGACTCTGTCTGCCATAAACTTATAAACTAATAAAACCATGGAAAGCACGAAAATAGGCAGCTTCACACGCCTGCCCTACCCATCCAATATAATTGTTGACATACACTCTTATTGCAATGCCTCATGCAAAACATGCCCGTACCGCGAATTATCCAAAAAACTTCCGATGGGGATGATGGAAGAAAGTCTTTTCACAAAGATTATAGACGAGTTTTCCTCAATTGCCAAAAATCATGCGATACGGGGGCATGTGATATTTTGCAATATGGGAGATCTCTTTATAGACCCGAATGTCTTTAAAAAAATATCCCGCGTTATTAACGCAGGCATGGATTTCATAATTCAAACCAATGCCTTCCTGCTGACCCCTGAGCGCACAGACAAGCTTATCGCAACCGGCTTTAAAGGGCCGATATACATAAGCTGTCACGGCATTACCCCTGAAGTTTACCGGCATGTAATGGGGCTGGATTTCGATATAACCATTAAAAATATCGAATACCTTATCAACCACTACCCTAAAAAAATGATACATATACGCGCCATTCCCTATGAGTGGCCGCTGGGAGAAGTCCTCAGGGTAAAGCGCTACTGGAAAGAGCGGAATGTCCCGGTAAAAATATTCCTGCCCAATTCCCGCACCGGCCTTTTGGACAACTGTGCCTCATGGAACTTAAAATATCCCGGCAATAAGCTTAAAGGCTGCAAAAAAACCCTGCCCCTGAGAGACATGGTAATTTCTTCTAACGGAGATGTAGTGCTGTGCTGTGAAGATATGGCAAGAAAAGTAATCCTGGGCAATGTAAAAGAGCGCTCCCTGCAGGAAGTCTGGAATTCTGCTCAGGCCCTGGATACCCTGGAAAAAATATTTCTGGGAAAACCAAGCACTGATGACTTTATATGCAAGACCTGTGAATTCGGCGTATCAACGCCCTTCAGGAAACTTGTCAAGACCATAGATAATGAATGGCACCGCCTCTTGAAATGCCATATCTGATGCGTTGAATCTTTATTTTAAAAATGGCTTTGGATTTCTCCCTGAAGTTGATTAAACCCCGCCTTATCAGTTAAAATTTCAGGTACATTTTTACATTGGAGAGGTGACCGAGCGGCTGAAGGTGCACGACTGGAAATCGTGTGTGCGCTAATCCCGCACCCAGGGTTCAAATCCCTGCCTCTCCGCCATAAAAAGACAGCGATTAGGAGTTAGGGGCTAGTAAAAACCAATGGCGAATGAAGACCTTTCAAAATTAAGAATAGACAAGGCTGAATCAGCATTTCATGCAAAGAAACGCAGAAAATGGCTCAGATGGATATTGCCGTCTATTTCAGTTGTCCTGCTGTTATCCCTTTACTCCGCCGGCATCTTCACCCCCTCTGTAAATGTTGAGGTCACATCTGTTTCTCAGGTCTATCCTTCCCAGACCTTTACGTTACTTAACGCAAGCGGATATGTAGTTGCACAGAGAAAGGCAGCGGTTGCATCAAAACTTACAGGCCGCCTTGTATCAATATCAGTTGAGGAAGGAAGCGTTGTAAAAAAAGGAGACACAATTGCGCGCCTTGAAAGCGATGATGCGGCTGCATTAAAAGACCAGGCAGCGGCAAATTTAAATATTGCATATTCGAATCTTGAGCAGGCAAAGGCAGAGCTTAATGAAGCAACCCTTTCTTTTAACCGCAATAAGGAATTGTTTGAACAGGGGCTGGTTACAAAGGCTGAGCATGACGCTTCAGAGGCACGGCATAAAAAAGCAATTGCGGCAGTCAAAGGCGCTGAAAGCGCAATTAAGGCGAATCAGGCCGCATTACAGGGAGCAAAGGTGTCTCTGGAATATTCAATGATACGGGCGCCTTTTGATGCTGTGGTCCTGACAAAAAATGCCGACATCGGAGATATTGTAACGCCATTGGGTGCAGCGGCAAATGCAAAGGCATCTGTTGTAACTATTGCTGACATGAACTCACTCCAGGTTGAAGTTGATGTCTCTGAATCCAATCTCCGGAATGCGAAGATGGGACAGCCCTGCGAGATTCAGCTCGATGCATTGCCTGATTCACGCTTCCGCGGAGAAGTGCATATGATCGTGCCGACAGCTGACAGAACAAAGGCTACGGTTCTCATAAAGGTGCGGTTCATTGATAAGGACAAACGCATATTGCCGGAGATGAGCGCCAAGGTGGCTTTTTTAAGCAGGCCTGTGACGCCTGAAGAGCAAAAACCGCGCATTGCTGTCAACCCGGCATCTGTTATTGCGAGAAACAACAAAAAGATGGTGCTTCTCGTAAAAGATAGCAAGGCATTTGAGGCCCCGGTAAAAACAGGCGGACAAATCGGCGATATGACAGAAGTCCTTGACGGCATAAAACCTGGAGACAGAATAATCGCCAAACCCTCTGATAAATTAAAGAACGGCTCAAGGATAAAGATTGCTGAAAAATAGATGGAAACAAAAACAGCTATTGTTCAGATAAAAAACCTGTATAAATCCTACAAGCGCGGCAGCCAGATAATTCCTGTTCTGCAGGACATCACCCTTGATATAGCTGACAATGAATTTATGGCATTGATGGGCCCTTCCGGCTCAGGCAAAAGCACCTTATTAAACCTGATAGCGGGCATTGATAAGATTGATTCAGGGAGCATAAGCATAGGAGGCATTGACATCACTTCGCTCTCTGAGACCGAACTTGCAAAATGGCGGAGCTCGCATGTAGGCTTTATATTCCAGTTTTATAATCTCATACCCGTGCTTACTGCATTTGAAAATGTTGAGCTTCCGCTGCTTCTTACCGGCCTTTCAAAAAGAGAGCGTAAAGAGCATGTAGAAATGGCCCTGCAGATAGTCAACCTTTCTGACCGCATGAAACATTACCCGTCTCAGCTTTCAGGCGGACAGCAGCAGCGCGTTGCAATAGCCCGTGCATTCGTCACCGACCCCGCAATACTTGTTGCAGATGAGCCGACAGGAGATTTAGACCGCGTATCTGCAAAAGAGATACTTGACCTTATGGAACGGCTCGTGCATGAACTCGGGAAAACAATAATCATGGTTACCCATGACCCGCGCGCAGCCGAAAAGGCGCATATCATCAGGCATCTGGATAAAGGCGTATTAAATGCAAATACTCAAGCTGCTCATTAAGAATTCCTTCAGGCACAAGCTTCGCACATCCCTTACCGTCTTCGGCATTACCATTGCAATTCTCGCATTCGGGCTTCTAAGGACAGTTGTGGGCGCATGGTATGCAGGCGTCGAGGCGTCTTCGAGCACCCGTCTTATTACAAGGAATTCCATATCCATCATTTTTTTTCTGCCGCTCTCATACAAGGAAAAGATACGCCAGATACCTGGAGTAAAAAATATCTCTTATTCCAACTGGTTTGGAGGGATTTATATCTCTGAAAAAAATTTCATCCCGAATTTCGCGGTTGAGGCAAAGACTGTCTTTGAGCTCTGGCCTGAATTTGTAGTGCCTGAAGAACAGAAAAATGATTTTCTGCACGACAGGAAGTCATGCGTTGCCGGACGAAAGGTTGCGGAGAGATTCGGATGGAAGATCGGGGACACGATAACCCTCAAGGGCACTATCTTTCCCGGCAACTGGGATTTTGTGTTAAGGGGCATTTACAAAGGAAAATATAAGAGCACTGACGAGACCCAGTTTTTCTTTCACTGGGATTATCTTAATGAGTCCTTAAAAAAAACCGCTCCTAACCGGGCCGACCAGGTGGGATGGTATGTCGTTGAAGTCAAACGCCCTGAACTTGCTGCCGAGGTGGCAACCGCGATAGACAAGACATTCAAAAACTCGCTTGCGGAGACGATAACAGAGACGGAGAAGGCATTTCAGCTCGGCTTTGTCGCCATGACAGAGGCGATAGTCATTGCCGTCCGGATAGTCTCATTCGTGGTCATCTTCATCATCATGGCTGTCATGGCAAACACCATGGCAATGACAGCAAGGGAGCGGATTGGAGAATATGCGATTATGAAGACGCTCGGTTTCGGCGGCTGGCATATCGCAGGCCTTATTTTCGGGGAATCACTCTTCATCTCGGCTGTGGGATGCGGCCTCGGGATTGCCGCGACATATCCTGCCGCGGCCGCGTTCGGGGACGCCATGGCAGCTTACCTTCCTGTATTTAATGTGCAGCGGCAAACCATCTATTTGGATATCGCTGCATCGCTGATAGTGGGCCTTATTGCAGGGGTCTTCCCTGCCTGGCGCGCGGTAAAATTAAGAATTGCGGACGGATTGAGGAGGATTGGATAATGAAAATACCTCTTTCATACAGTTTCCGTAACCTCTGGACCAGAAGGCTTACGACAATTCTTACGGCCTCGGGCATGGCGCTCGTTGTCTTTGTCTTTGCCTCTGTCCTCATGCTTGCCGATGGCTTCAGAAAAACCCTTGTAGAGACAGGCTCTTATGACAATGTAATTGTTATTCGGAAGGCATCAAATTCCGAGGTGATGAGCGGGATAGACCGGATGCAGGCCTCTGTGATAGAGAGCCAGACTGAGATTTCCACAGGAGAAAACGGCCGGAGATTAATCGCAAAAGAGATTGTTGTGCTCGTGAACCTCGTGAGAAGGGGCAGTGACAAGCCCGCCCTAATTCAGGTAAGGGGAATCAACGAATCCTCGCTTGCCCTGCGGCCTCAGGTCAGGCTTATAGAAGGAAGGATGCCGCGGCCCGGTTCTTCTGAAATTATCGCAGGATTGAGCATCGCCAAAAGATACAAGGGCGGGGGGCTTGGTGAGGTGCTGCGTTTTGCCATGAGGGACTGGACTGTAGTTGGTATCTTTGATTCAGGCAATACAGGATATAAATCCGAAATCTGGGGTGACGCTGACCAGCTCATGCAGGCATTTCGAAGGCCTGTCTATTCATCCGTCCTGTTTAAGCTTCGTGACTCTTCTGAATTCCAGGGATTCAAGGAAAGGATAGAGAGCGACCCGAGGCTTACGCTTGAGGCTAAAAGGGAAACAAAGTATTATGCCGACCAGTCAGAAATGATGTCGACATTTCTCAGTATCCTGGGATTGTCCCTGACAATCATATTCTCTCTCGGGGCTGTCGTAGGAGCAATGATAACGATGTATGCGGCGGTTGCTAACCGTACAGGCGAAATCGGGACCCTGCGCGCGCTCGGGTTTAAGAGAAGAAGCATCCTCCTTGCCTTCATCATAGAATCCCTGCTTCTCAGCCTGCTCGGCGGCTGCATAGGGGTGTTTTTTGCGTCATTCATGCAGCTTCTTACAATATCCTCCATGAACTGGCAGACATTTTCCGAGCTGGCGTTCTCATTTTCATTGAACTTCTCGATCATCTGTAAATCCCTGGCTTTTTCATTGATAATGGGATTTATAGGCGGCGTACTGCCGGCATTCAGGGCAGCGCGAATGAATATCGTTGACTCTTTAAGAGCGGCCTGAGAATTAATATTGTTTCAGGACTATCGCGGCATATGGTATTTTTAATTTCGGAGGTGTATTAATGACAGATGAAGCTGACAGGGCAAGTATTCCCGTTACTATCTTTAAAAAAGCGTATGCAAAAATATTTTATAAGAGATGGCCGGCATGGCTGGGAGGGCTTTTAATAGGAATTACCAGCATTGTCACGTTTGCATGGGCAAGGCCCTGGGGAGTTGTCGGAGGCCTGCGTGAATGGGTTGACTGGTTATTTTATTATGGAGGCATATACAGTTCGCACCCCGACTACACCCCATATTTAAGTTCAAGCTCTATCCTTACTTTCGGATTATTATGGGGCGCTTTTGCATCGGCTTTACTGTCAAAGGAATTTTCCATAAAAATTGCGCCTCCTTTTGAATTAGTGAGAGGCGCCTTAGGCGGCATACTGATGGGGATTGGCACAACTATGGCAGCCGGATGCAACGTAGGCGGATTTTTCAGTGCAGTCAGCGCCCTTTCACTTAGCGGCATAGCCATGATGGCAGGCCTGATTATAGGAGTTATCCTTGAAGTCCGTTATGTTTATTGGGAGCTGGAACATTTCCGTTTTAAGAGGGGGGAAGGAAGGCCCAAAAAGCAGGAAGAGGGTTCTGTTGACTGGAAAAAGATACAGCCTTACTTTGGGATTTTAGCAGTGGCATCTGTCATTGTAGGGGCCTTTATTTATCGCTCCTATGGTATTGATTCAGGTTCAGGTTATAACTATGTCCGGACAGGCGGCCTTCTGATTTTGGGGCTGGCCTTCGGGCTAATTGTTCATCGAAGCCGTTTTGCATTTCTTCAGGGGTTCAGGGAACCCTTTGCCTCAGGCAATGCAGACCAGTCAAAAGCAATGGCACTTGCTGTTATTGTAAGCGTATTCGGTTTTGCCGCACTAAAGGCCGCAGGGCTCAGGCATGAAGGGGCTTATGTGACGCCGACATTCTGGGCCGGCAGTTTCATCGGCGGGATTATTTTCGGTTTTGGTATGCCCTTTGCCGGCGGATGCGGAAGCGGCACATGCTGGAGGTCAGCAGAAGGCGGGGTCAAACAGATGATAGCGTTTATCTTTCTGGGCATATCGAATTCACTATGCAAAGTATTTATTGACTCATCTGAAACGCTTACCTCAGTTATGGGAAAACGGGGTTATCTGCCTTACTACATATCATATCATTGGACTGTTATCCTTATTGTCATGATAATGCTGCTGTATTATTTTGTCGTGTCCTGGAACGAAAAAACGCGGGCCTTTGTCTAAAAAGTCTTCTTACTGTTCTCCGCTGGCGGAAGCGCAAAAGAGAGGCAGCCCCAAATAAAGACAGATATGCTAAAATACATAACTTAAAAACAGTGGATTTTATGTTATTCATTGTTTTTCTGCAGCCAGGGGATGGCCCTGCGCAGCAGAGTGGTGTGAACCCCACCAGGTCCGGAAGGAAGCAATGGTAAGCATTTTCTCTGGGTGCCGCAGCAAGTTGTCCCCTGGTTGGAGAAAGATGAAAAGCAATCTAATTAAGGCAGTTGCCGGAGAAGGCATTGTATTTAAGAAAATTAACAAAAACGAAACCAACGCAGGTCAGACACCGTGTCCTCGCTCATTCTCGGGCTAACGCCCTCCGAGGAATTTTGCCTCTTAACCATTTAGATGCTAACGTTAAGGAATATCGGCAAAATAAAACCGCTCGGACACAATGCCTTACCTGCTTATAAGGTTAAGATATGAGCTATTTAGTACTTGCAAGAAAATGGCGTCCTCAGGGGTTTGATGACCTTGTAGGCCAGGAACCCATCACAAGGATTCTGAAGAATTCCCTTGCTCAGAATAAGATTGCGCATGCCTATATATTCTCAGGGCCAAGGGGTGTGGGCAAGACATCTACTGCAAGGATACTTGCAAAGGCCCTGAACTGCGAAAAAGGGCCCACGCCTTCACCGTGCGGCGTATGTGCCTCCTGCACAGCAATTAAAGACGGTTCATCAATTGATGTGCTTGAAATTGACGGAGCATCAAACAACAGCGTTGATGACATAAGAGACCTCAGGGAAGGCGTTAAATATACGCCGCTGGGAGGCAGGTACAAAATATATATTATTGACGAAGCCCACATGCTCTCCACCTCTGCATTCAATGCCCTGTTAAAAACCCTTGAAGAACCGCCTCCTCATGCCATATTCGTGCTTGCAACAACAGCTGCAAAAAAAATACCCGCAACTATTTTTTCAAGATGCCAGCATCTGCCGTTCAGGAGGATATCCGCACAGAAGATAAAAGAGAGGCTGAAACATATCAAAGACTCCGAGGCTATTAAAATCTCTGATTCAGCAATAGAGATGGTTGCAAGGGCTGCTGACGGAAGCATGAGAGACTCACTCACAATCCTGGACCAGGTAACGTCTTTTTCTTCCGAGATAAACGATACCGAAGTTAAAGACCTCCTGGGGATAGCTGATATCGGCATGCTGTCCGGAATATCAATTGCCATTATTGATTCTGACAGGGAAAAGATTGTTAAGCTGATAGCTGAACTTGTAGACAGGGGTACTGACCTCAAGTCTTTTGCAAAAGACCTTGTAGAGTTTTTCAGAGACCTGCTTGTTGCAAAGATTGTAAAAAAACCGGAAGACACGCTTGAACTGGATGAAACCGGAATAAATGCAATCCGCCAGATACTGCCGAAGGTCTCAGCTGATGTCCTCACCCTTATGCTGTCAGAGATGGTAAAGGCTGAATCAGAAGTAAGGTCTTCATTTTCACCGCGCCTAAGCCTTGAAATGTCATTGATAAGGGTAAGCTTTATCAGCGCTCTCAAGCCTGTAAAAGAGGCAATAGAGAACATAGAGGCGCTCATGAAGGGGATGCCGCAAGGAACCAATTCAGGAGTCAGGAGTCAGTCTCCTCAGGCGACTCGCCGAGTCGAGGAGTCAGGAGTCAAGGAACAAAAACCAGAAGCTGGAAGTCAGAAGTCAGAAGTCAGAAGTCAGAAGTCAGAACCTGGGGCCCAGTCTCCTTCGGCGGCTCGCCTGAGCGAGAACCTGACACCTAACACCCAGGATCCGGAACCTATAGACGATATTTCATTGTTGCAAGCAATCCTGGAGAAGATTGAA
Organism: Nitrospirota bacterium; assembly: GCA_016212165.1. Lineage (GTDB taxonomy): Bacteria > Nitrospirota > Thermodesulfovibrionia > Thermodesulfovibrionales > UBA1546 > SCSY01. The sequence goes on along the minus strand of JACRGY010000054.1, from coordinate 8,172 downwards.
GACCCGAGGATTACATCAAAACTCGAAAAGGCAAAACCCATGCTTAACAACAACACCCTGACACTCACATTCAACAGCAATGATGCTATGATATTTGCTGACGCGATAAAGAAAAATTCAGTCCTCATAGAAAAAATAGCATCGGGAATCCGCAGGAATCCTACAAAAATAGCAGTTGAGATAGATACCAAAGTGAAAAAAATTGTGACCAGGAAAGAGCTGGAAGATAAAGCCAGAGATGAGCCCTCGGTAAAAGAGGCCATGGAACTTTTCGATGCAAGAATTATAGATGTTAAGCCAAAACAAAACGGAGGTGTATAGATATGTCCAAGAAAATGCTCGGTGATATTATGCGTCAGGCCCAGAAGCTGCAGGAAGAGATGATGAAAAAACAGGAAGAGGCCAAGACTAAAACAGTCGAGGCAACAGCAGGCGGAGGCATGGTTACCGCTGTCGCCAATGGAGCCGGACAGTTAATCTCGATAAAAATAGAAAAAGATGTTGTAAACGCTGATGATGTCGAGATGCTTCAGGACCTTATTCTCGCAGCAGCCAACGAGGCCTTAAGGCGGGCGCAGGAAATGGTCAGTGAAGATATGTCAAAACTGACAGGAGGCCTGAACATACCGGGATTAGGCGGAGGGCTTGGTAAGTTTTTCTAATTCCTCTTCGTCTATCTGAAGCTCTCTTGCAAGCGATTTGGTTGTTGTGCCGGTCTGCTTTATTACCTCTTTGACATAATCCTCATAACGGATATTTTTGTCCCAGCAGCCGTAAAAATGTTCCTTGAGGATTACAGCAAGCCCCTCGGAAGGTATCCTGTAGCCCTTCTTCGTTGCCTCTTTCTCGCCAGTGCTCTCGGGTATGCCGATAACGACCAGCTTTTCATCCACTACGATGTACCGTATATCATGCACAACCGCACATCCGCTGTACCTCACTTCAGCGCCGGCCTTTGTATACAAATAGCCTATATGCAGCCTGTCAGGGAACTTTGGCAAAAGGTATTTAACGCTCACATTATTTTTTGCCAGGCGCTCAATATTATCCGTAACATCATGGGTCCTTTTCTTATCATCTCCGGCAGGCAGCCTTCCTGTAATAGCACCTATCACCTCGGTCTTTGCGTCCATCATGGAATCGGTGACTGTAAGAAAGTATTCCTGCCTTGTTAGTATCTTTGTTGCCTTCCCCACCTCCAGAAGGAGGCCTTTCCTGCCCCTGCCTTCTTTTATGCTGTAGATAAGAAGTATGATAGTGACAATGAGCAGTATTGATTCAAGTATAAGCAGCCCGGTTTCTATGGTCATTTTATCCTCTTGATAATTTTACCATTTAAAAACAATTTTTACTAAAAATCTGGTCCGGATATTTAATTAACTTGAAAGATGAGTAAATTCTGCAAAAATGATATACTAAAAACCAAGATGACTGTCACAGAGATAGAGAAAAGAGCAAAACTAATAACCGGAAAGAGCGGTAAACCCGTAGAGGTAATACTGCCATATACCATCTTCAAACATCTTCTGGAACTCGAAAGAAGTATGGAAATCTTCAGCCGCAGGGAAACACAGGAGAGCATTAAAAGGGCGAAAGAAGATATAAAGCACGGCAGAGTAAAAACCTTCAGTGATATGACAGATGCTTTTAAATGGCTGGACAAGTAGAAATAGTTTTCACCGAAGAGTTCAAGAAAGCTTACAAAAAACTTCCGGAAGATATCAAGAAGAAGGGAGAGAAACAGTTAAAGTTCCTGAGCCATAATCCAGCCCACCCATCCCTCAAGATACATAAACTAAACGGCGAGTGGGAATTTTATGTTGATATCTACTATAGGTGTTTTTTCTTACGAGATGGCGGAAAGTTCACTCTGCTGACAGTCGGAAGCCATAGGATAGTGGATAGATACAAAAAGGATTAACGCTTAATAACCTGTCATAAACAGCGTCTTCGTAGTTATCCCCGACCTTTTTAAGAAAGTTGACTTTTATTCTCTTACGACTTATGATTCTTTGTGAAAATGCAGTAGCAGCATAGAAAACAATGTTGGACAAAGAATAAAATCATATTTGAGGAAAATGTATTGATTCATAATATCATTCTAATTTCTCAAAATAATTGACAAATGGCTAAATGCAAAAAATATTTTTTGATTGTGTCAGTACTTTTCCTGTCTGTATCTCTCTTGTTTTTCTTCGGCTTCCCATGCGGCAAAGACATCGGTTACTCAGAGCATGGATTATACAAAGCTTTACAGCTCCTATTATTGCAAGAGATATCCAGCCAGATATTAAACAAAAAGTCATTCATTATCTTGAACAACGAGAAAAAAGATATACTGCGGGCACAGAAAATTATTTTGTTGCTTTTGACTTTTATGGGATATCAAAGAAAGAGGATTTAATTAAGGTATATGGATGGAATTATATTTTAGGGTTCAAGTTTATTGACAACCAAGTCATCGACGGTAGCGGAAGTAGTGGGCCTATTATTGTCTTGCTTAAGAATACGAAAGAAGAATTAAAGGTCATTGGGGATGAAGAAAGGTTAAAAACAAGAGATTATATAGAAATATTTCCGAAAAGCCTGTGGCCTAAAATCTTTGGAAATATAAAGGAAACAGATTCCATATTTGAAATATTAAGGAAAAGGCATAAGCCAGTTTCTCCTGGTACAAAATACGGATTACAAGATTATTCACGTCAGGAAATGCAAGATCGCGTTATTTCTTTTTATAAGGACAAAATGACCGATGATAGGTTCTTTAGAAAATCAAAACCACATGATATTAAAGATCCTCATTTGCACAAGGATAATATTTATAAATATTATAACCTTAAAGCACCGTATGAAAGGATTATCATCAAAGCTAATCCTGAAAAAGTAGTCAGGGGCGGAGGCGGCGACCCTGTGATTTCTCCAGATGGAAGATTTAAGGCTTGGGTAGGGGTTGGTCAAGGTTTCTTTCTGTATTTTGAAGATAGTAAAACTGGAATTGTCTACGAAATACTAAATCAAACAAAAGATTGGCAATCGGAACTCGCATGGAAAGATGATCATATACTCGTCTTTGATCAGAGAAATGGATATACCTTCGGGGAGCACGGGGTTCATATTGAACTTGATACCGCAAAAAAAGAAATTATTTGGGCTGTGCCGTATGGTTTGCTTGGCTTTCCGAAAACAATAAGCTCTAAGAACGACGACTGAGATAGAAAAGACTGAAGTCATAATATTCTGGCTCTTTTCCGTCAATGGAACTAACTGGAAAACAAAATAGAAAGACAGCATACAACACTTATGCGAAAGCAATTAGGCTTCAAACCTTCAAAATACATCTTCACCCCCCCCTTTTTTCTTCAAGCCTTATTATTTTATTTATTAAGTAGGCATAATCCTTTAAAATAACTACATGGGATTTTTTAAGAAATCAGAAGAAAGCCAGCCTGACTCGATACTGGAAGAGCTGCGCAAGAAAATTGAAACTGCGCAGATGCCTGCGGATGCCAGAAAAATAGCAGACAAAGAGCTGGAGATATTAAACAGGATAGGCCCTGCCACGTCCGAGTATACAATAGGCCTTACATATATTGAATACCTCGTTTCAATGCCGTGGGGCAAAAAGACCGAAGACAACCTGGATATTGACAGGGTAGAAAAAATCCTCGATGAAGACCATTACGGCCTGCATAAGATAAAGGAAAGAATTCTGGAACACCTGGCTGTCAGGAAACTGAAGCTGGCCAGAAAGCCGAGGATACTGGTAGTTGACGATGAAGAAGTGGCAAGAAAAAATCTGGCGCATGTTTTGAGCAAGGAAAACTACACGGTCTCGACAGCAGCCAACGGCATGGAGGCCCTCAAAAAGATGGCCCAGTCTGAGTTCGATGTGATACTGACAGACTTTAAAATGGAAAAAATTGACGGGATGGAAATCCTCGAAAGGACAAAGACAAAGTTCCCTGAGACTGAAGTCATCATGATAACAGGCTATGCCACGATAGATACCGCGGTAGAGGCCATGAAAAAAGGCGCCTTCCATTATATAGCCAAACCTTTCAAGCTGGATGAAGTGAGAGAAATAGTTGCACAGGCCCTGGATAAAAAAAGCCTCAGGAAAGAATCCAAAGGTTCGGTCCTGTGCTTTGCCGGGCCTCCCGGAACAGGAAAGACATCTCTGGGCAGGTCTATTGCTCGCGCTCTTGGAAGAAAATTTGCGCGGATTTCATTGGGAGGGATAAAAGACGAGGCTGAGATAAGAGGGCACAGGAAAACATATGCAGGCGCAATGCCCGGAAGAATAATTGAGGAGATAAGGCGGACAGAGTCGGTTAATCCCGTTATTATTCTGGACGAAGTGGATAAGATAGGGTATGACGTTAAGGGTGACCCTGCCTCGGCCCTGCTTGAGGTGCTGGACCCGGAGCAGAACTCTGATTTCATAGACCACTACCTTGACGTATCCTTTGACCTCTCGGGGGTTATGTTCATCATCACGGCAAACATTGCTGATAACATCATTGATGTCCTCAGGGACCGGATGGAGGTCATCCAGTTTTCAGGCTATACAGAGGAGGAAAAGGTAAAGATTGCCTCCCAATTCCTGATACCAAGGCAGATAAAAGAAACCGGGCTCTCGGATTATCCTCCGGAGTTCGCTGAAGAAACAATATACAGGATAATACAGGAATACACGCGCGAGGCAGGCATAAGAAACCTTGAAAGAGAGATTGCCTCTGTATGCCGCAAGATTGCAAAAGACCTGGTCCAGAATGATAAGCATAGCGGCAGCATCAGGGTTACTCCTGATTTGACAGAAAAATTTCTTGGCTCAAGGAAATACTACTTTGAGGTAGCAGAAGAAAAAGACATGATAGGCATCACAACAGGCCTGGTATGGACAGAGATAGGCGGGGATATTATCTCTGTTGAGGCAGTAAAGATGCAGGGGAAACAGAAGCTCATACTCACAGGTTCACTCGGAGATGTAATGAGAGAATCAGCACAGGCAGCGCTGAGTTATGTAAGAAGCAACGCCGGAATATTCGGTATCCAGGAAAATTTCTTTGAAGGCCATGATGTGCATATTCATGTGCCTGCCGGCGCAATACCAAAAGATGGGCCCTCTGCCGGAGCTACAATTGCAATGGCGCTTCTTTCCCTGCTTACAGGACGGCCTGCTAAAAGGGACGTCGCAATAAGCGCTGAACTCACATTAAGCGGACGGCTTCTGCCTGTAGGAGGAATTAAAGAAAAAATTCTGGCTGCCAGAAGGGCCGGGCTTAAAACCGTTATCCTGCCCTCAAAAAACAGGGGGGAACTTGAAAATATTCCTGAGGATATCCAAAAGGACCTGAAAATTATTTTTGAAGATAAAATTGAGGATGTTGTGGAGCTGGTTCTGTCATAATTCCCAGGGTATTTAAGCCTTAATAGTTATTCGTTAAACCAGCAGACAACTTTCATTTTAAAAGTCGTCATTCCCGCGAAAGCGGGAATCCAGAAAGATACTGGATACCCGATTATCGCCCCAGGCGATTCGCCGAGGAGAAAAGTCCTCGGGTATGACAGAGATTAAATTACGGTCTACTAACAGGAAAAAGAAAGGACTTGAATCAAGATGAGCAATGAACCCAACAAAGTTATCTACTCCATGATAGGGGTAAGCAAGTTTTACGATAAGAAACCTGTACTTAAAAATATCTATCTCTCGTATTTCTACGGAGCAAAGATCGGCGTCCTCGGCCTGAACGGGTCAGGAAAAAGCTCCCTCCTCCGCATCCTTGCAGGCAGAGACAAAGAGTTCAACGGAGAAACAGTGCTTGCACCCGGCCACACCGTAGGCATACTTGAACAGGAGCCGGAGCTGGATGACAAAAAAACAGTACGTCAGGTTGTAGAAGAAGGTGTGCAGGAAACAGCAGATGCCCTCAAAGAATATAACGCTATAAATGAAAAATTTGCTGAACCCATGTCAGACGATGAGATGAACAAGCTTATCGAACGTCAGGGAAAGGTGCAGGAAAAACTCGATGCACTGGATGCATGGGAACTGGATTCACGCCTTGAAATGGCAATGGATGCTTTGCGCTGCCCTCCCGGCGATACACCTGTTAACATCCTTTCAGGAGGTGAAAGGCGGCGTGTGGCGCTTTGCAGGCTCCTGCTTCAGAAGCCTGATATTCTGCTTCTTGACGAGCCGACTAATCATCTCGATGCCGAGACAGTGGCATGGCTTGAGCACCATCTGCAAAACTATCCCGGCACCATCATTGCAGTGACTCATGACCGTTATTTCCTTGATAATGTAGCAGGCTGGATTCTTGAGCTTGACCGCGGTGAGGGAATTCCGTGGAAAGGAAATTATTCCTCGTGGCTCGAACAGAAAAAAAACCGGCTGGAGCAGGAAGAAAAAACAGAGAGCGAAAGGCAGAAGACACTCCAGCGCGAACTTGAGTGGATAAGGATGTCACCCAAAGGCAGACATGCCAAGGCAAAGGCGCGCATCAATTCCTACGAGGCGCTTTTAAGTCAGGATATTGAAAAAAGGTCAAAGGAACTCGAGATATATATTCCTCCAGGCCCGCGCCTGGGCAACGTCGTCATCGAAGCTGATAACGTGTCCAAGGCATACGGTGATAATATATTGATGGAAGGCATGACCTTCTCTCTTCCTCCCGGCGGAATTGTCGGGATTATCGGGCCGAACGGAGCAGGGAAGACTACCCTCTTCCGCATGATAATTGGCCAGGAAAAACCTGATTCAGGCTTTTTCAAAACAGGAGATACAGTAAAGCTGGCATACATTGACCAGAGCCGTGATGACCTTGATCCAAATAAATCCATATGGGAGGTAATTACCGGCGGAGAGGATATGATCCAGCTTGGGAAGAAACAGGTGAACTCACGCTCCTATGTAGCACGCTTCAATTTCTCAGGCAGCGACCAGCAGAAAAAGGTTCCGATGCTTTCAGGAGGGGAAAGAAACCGCGTGCATCTGGCGCGTATGCTCAAAGAAGAGGCCAATGTGCTTTTGCTTGATGAACCAACAAATGACCTTGATGTAAACACCATGCGCGCTCTGGAAGAGGCCTTGGAGAATTTTGCGGGATGTGCAGTTGTAATCAGCCATGACAGATGGTTTCTTGACCGCATCGCCACTCATATACTTGCATTCGAGGGTGAGAGCAAGGCTGTATGGTTCGACGGAAACTACTCTGAATATGAGGCTGACAGAAAGGCACGTTTAGGCTCTGCCGCAGACCAGCCCCACCGCATCAAATACAGGCATCTGTCAAGAGGGTAAGGCTGATGGGGATATCTCTTATATCCGCAGTTAAATCCTTTGACACGGAACTCACAAAACAGGAGCACCGGGTCATTGCACGTCTGGACACTCCGGCTAGAATCCAGACTTTTCTTGATAAGCTCGCATACAGCACTGAGGACAGCTATCGCTCTCCCCTTCATGTACTTCGCGAAAGAACCTGCCAGTGCTTTGACGGAGCCCTGTTTGCAGCAGCAATGCTGCGCCGCCTCGGACAGCCTGCCTTGATTTTAAATCTGCTGCCTGATAACAGGGATGACGACCACGTGCTCGCATTGTTTCGCATAGATGGCGACTGGGGTGCAATAGCAATGTCTAATTTTGCAGGCCTGAGATTCCGCGAGCCTGTTTACCGCAGCCTTCGGGAACTGGTCATGTCATACTTTGAACTATACTTCAATGTCGAAGCCGAAAAAACACTCCGCGGCTACACATTGCCTGTCAACCTGAAGTCCTTTGATAAGCATCACTGGCTGACAAGGCCTGAGGCACTTGAACTGATTTCTCACAGGCTGGACAGGGCCCGGAGAGTGTCCCTCCTCACAAGGCGCATGATAGCAGGGCTGTCTCTTGCAGATGAGCGCTCATACCGGGCCGGATTATTCGGGGCAAATAAGGCAGGCCTGTATAAGCCGGAGCGGAAAAAACATTAGCAAATACTGCTGTTGAAGAGGTTCCCTTCCGGTGTTGCTCTTTTCACTGACATTATTCTGTAACACCAAAATGATAATGTCCTAAATGGCCAAAATAGAAATGTCCTAAATTGATAATGCTAAACTGCTTCTTTTTTATAAGGAGGCAGAATGGCAGGAAAGGACATTATCATGGTCAGGCAGCGGGAGCTT
>JACRGY010000055.1 GCA_016212165.1 Nitrospirota bacterium | reverse complement strand
TTTTAAGCGGAGGAGTTTTCCAGAATATGTATCTTCTTAAGAATACAATGAACAGGCTCAGTTCCTCAGGGATTAATGTCTACATTAACGAGAAGGTGCCGTCTAATGATGCAGGCATATCACTGGGCCAGGCGTATATAATAAGGGAGAGACTAAAATCAGAAAAGTGGAAGGCGTAATAATCGAAAATATAAAGAAATTGCTGGACTCCATAAAAAGACCCGTAAGGCTGATGGAGGTCTGCGGCACCCATACTGTTGCGATATTCAGGCATGGCATCAGAAAGCTGCTTCCGGAAAAGATTCTTCTTATAAGCGGGCCGGGCTGTCCTGTATGTGTTACTTCTGTTGAAGATGTTGAAATAGCTATGGCGATAGCAAGAAAAGAGGATATCATCTTCACAACCTTTGGCGACATGATGCGTGTGCCCGGCATTGAGAAGAACCTTTCAGAAGTAAGGGCAGAGGGCGCTGATATAAGAGTTGTTTACTCTCCGATGGATGCCCTTAGGATTGCATTAGATAATAAGGATAAGAAGGTTGTATTTTTTGCAACAGGTTTTGAGACAACATCTCCGTCTGTGGCAGGAACTTTATTTGAGGCTGACAAACTGAAGGTTGATAATTTCTACATATACTCTGCTCACAAGCTTGTCCCCCCGGCGCTGGATGCCCTCCTGGGTTCAGGTGAGGTTAATGTTGACGGCTTTATACTTCCTGGGCATGTCAGCACTATCATAGGAAGCAGGCCGTATGAGTTTATAGCTGAAAAATACAGGAAACCATCTGTTATAACAGGCTTTGACGCAGAGGATATATTGCAGGGGATAAATATGCTGCTTGAGCAGATTGTATCGAATAAAGCAGAGGTTGAAATACAATATAAAAAGGTTGTAAGGGAAGAAGGAAATCCAAAGGCTGTTGAGCTTATGAATGAATATTTTGAGCTGTGTGATGTTTACTGGCGGGGGATTGGGACAATACCATTAAGCGGCCTGAGGCTTAGAGAGAAATTCAGGCACAGGGATATAAGTTCAATAATAAAGATTGATATTTCATTTGCTTCCGGCCCGCAGGAACCGCAGGGCTGCTCCTGCGGAGAGATTTTAAGAGGATTGAAAACACCCGACCAATGTCCGCTTTTTGGATGTGCATGCACGCCTGAGAGCCCTGTCGGCGCATGTATGGTCAGCACAGAGGGAAGCTGCGCTGCGTATTATAAGTACGGAGATTTTAATGGATAGAATCCTCCTTGAACACGGAAGCGGCGGCAAAAAAATGCATAAACTCATCAGGGAATTTTTTGCGCCTGAATTCGAGATGGAAAGCTTTGGAGATTCAGCTGTCATTGAAGGGCTTAATTCAAAGCAGCTTGCTTTTACAACTGATTCTTACGTTGTCTCTCCACTTTTTTTCCCGGGAGGAAATATTGGCGACCTCGCTGTTTACGGCACTGTGAATGACCTTGCAATGGTTGGCGCCCGACCTTTGTATCTCAGTGCAGGGTTCATATTCGAAGAAGGATTTTTGATAAATGATATGAAGAAAATTCTTGCATCAATGGCAGAGGCTGCTAAAAAAGCAGGGGTAAAGATTATTGCAGGCGATACAAAGGTTGTTAACAAAGGGAAGGCTGACGGCATGTTTATTAACACTGCGGGAATAGGCGTTATTGAAGACGGGATTGATATATCTCCTAAAAATATAAAAATTGGGGATAAGATTATCATAAGCGGGACAATAGGCAATCATGGAGTTGCTGTTATGGCGGAAAGAAATGGTTTGAGTTTCAACCCTCCTGTTCTGAGTGATACCGCGCCGTTAAATCATCTGGTGCAGGAAATGCTCGGCTATGGAGGAGTGCATGCAATAAGAGACCCGACAAGGGGAGGGCTTGCTACAACACTCAAGGAGATGGCGCTGGAGTCAGGCCTCTGCTTTGAGATAAAGGAGGAGGCGATACTGGTTGCCAAAGGTGTCATAGGTGCGTCTGAACTGCTGGGGCTGGATCCATTGTATATTGCAAATGAAGGTATCTTTGTTGCCTTTGTAAAGAACGACGCTGCTGAAAAAATGATTGATGCCCTGAAAAAAAATCCATTGGGCAGGGGTTCAAATATTATTGGAGAAGTGGTAGAATCACCAGTAGAAAAGGTTTTATTAAAGACAAGAATTGGCGGTACGCGCCTTATTGATATGCTTTCAGGTGAGCAATTGCCGAGGATATGCTGAGATGATAAGCTTGTATCTAAGAGACCTCTTTTCTCGTCATTCCCGCAGTTTTTTGAGCGGGAATCCAGACGCTGTTCAAGCGAAAATGGGGAGCTATGCAAATAAAATTAGATTCCGGCTTACGACCTGCCGGAATGACAGCTTTAAAAATATTTTCAGGTCAAGGGGTAATAGCTATGAATAGGTTTTCACGATTCTTATTGTTTTTGTTTGTAATTGTTTTTTTCTTCTCCTGCGCTCCAAAAGAAGAAGTTAAACCTCCTTTGCCTCCCGCAAAGATTGCAGTAGTCCTTGGCGCCGGCGCATCAAAGGGATTTGCGCACATAGGGGTTCTGAAGGTGCTTGAGGCTAACAAAATACCGGTGCATATGATTGTCGGTACAAGCGCAGGGAGTTTTGTGGGTTCGCTGTATGCCTACGGATTTAATGCATTTGACCTTCAGAAGCTTTCATTTTCTATTGAGAAAGGCGATGTTATTGACCTGGCAATTCCTGACAATGGCTTCATAAAAGGGGAAAAACTTGAGGAATATGTAAACCGGACATTGAGAAATACACCACTGGAAAAATTGAAAATACCTTTTTATGCTGTTGCAACGGATATCCAGGCGGGCAGGGAAGTTGTGTTCGGGACAGGCAATGCAGGCACTGCCGTAAGGGCAAGCTGCTCCATACCGGGCATATTCAGGCCTGCAAATATCTCAGGAAGAATGTATGTTGACGGCGGAGTTGTCAGCCCTGTTGCAGTTGATGCTGCAAAAAAATACGGCGCAGATATAGTTATTGCCGTTGACATAGCAGGAGACGTTGACTCATACCAGCCGCAGGGAACGATGGAAACCATTCTTCAATCAATAAATATAATGTATTCAAAACTTGCAGCTATTCAGCTTGCAAGGGCTGATATAGTGATAAAGCCAAAGGTCGGTTATATAGGGAGTTCTGATTTTTCAAAGAGGCACGAGGCTGTTTTAGAAGGTGAGAAAGCTGCAATTGAAATGCTGCCTAAGATTCAGGAGATAGTGAATAAGTTAAAGCAAGAGGGAAGACTGAATTAGAGACTATTGAAGAAGCACCGCATTTCATAAAAAGTTGTCATGCCCGTGAAAACGGGCATCCATGATGTTTTTGGAAAAATGGATTCCCGCCTGCGCGGGAATGACCAGGGGCGTAAAAAGAATTTTTCAACAGCCTGTTATACCGCTATTTCAAGCAGAATCTTATCGTACTTTACCATAGGCGTTGTTTTCTCCCTGCCATTGGTTTTAGCTTTTTCAAGCTCAAGCAGTCCTAATTCTGCAAGGTAATGCACATCGTCTGAAACATTCTTGAGGTTTCTGCTAATCAGTTTCGCAAGCTCATAAATGGATTTTGGATGCCTTCCCCTGATAACCTGAAGGATTTTAACCCTCTCCGGTGTTATTGCCTTTCTCATTGTTTCCAGGCTGTCAAAATATATCCCGGGTTTTCTTTTCTTGACCTTTTCTCCGCTCTCAAGCTTTTTCATAACGCTTTTTGCATCACCAAGCACTTCCTCAATGCTCTTAATCCCTATGGTTACATTTTTAACTTTCATCGTTTGTCTTCAATTTTGTCATGTATAAGGAGTTCAGCCATATAGTAGTTTTACAATACCACATATTGCAGGATTATTCAAGAGTGGGTTATCGGGAACTATGGTTTAGTTCTTTGCGTAAGGTCATGAATTTTGATTATCAGCCATTTGAAGATTTTTTATCGAAGGCAGGAGGAAGATACTGTGAGGTCTCTATTTGCTTTCATTCATGTATCGAAGAAATGTATCCAATTCTTCATTGCTCAGAGTATGGGGCTTGCTGTATTTTTTATAACGACTACGAAGGAGGATAATTAAGAATATTAGACCTAATCCTAACAATAGCCATGTTCCTTGTTTCCGTATTATATATTGTGTTTGCGGGCACATCTGTTTGGTGGATGTTAAATTTTCAAGAGGAAAGCCCCATAGGGCACCAACCAGAGATGATGTTGTTAGTATTATCTATTTTGTTGCTCCTCTGGGTAAATTATCATGCCATAGTAAAAAT
>JACRGY010000002.1 GCA_016212165.1 Nitrospirota bacterium | reverse complement strand
TTCAAGCAAGGCAGTGAGGGCAAGGTAAGGCTCTGTCTTTCCCAAGGGTTTTGAGGTGGAAAATGTGCATGGGATACCATATCTTTTGAATACCCTCTGCACAATGTCATGGTAAGTGTGCAGTTTTGGGAAAGCGACTATTATCTTGGCTAAAGACCTACACCTGCCTGATATGAACAGGTTTTTGATATGCCGGGCAATGCCCTCAACCTCTTCATCTATCCCAGGATACGAGACATAGGACAGCCCTTTTTCTGATGACGGTAGGGGAAGGGCTGTCTCAGTGGCAACAGAGCCTGTTTCAATGCTAAAGTTATTCTTTATAAAATCATCAAAACTATTTGTTATTGAAGCAAAATCACTATGATACGGAATTGAGATAAGGGTTGTCTCAGCCTGCTCAATCAGGCTCTTGAGGATACGCTCTTCTGAGGGGGTCACCTCGTAAAATCCGTCAAGAATAAGGATGGCAGGGCTGTAATTATGTTCCCTTATAATAATCGCAGGGCACTCTGCCATAACATCGTTTTCATCAATGAGATTCTGCGCAGTTAGCGCTTCCTGATATTTCCTGAAGATTTCAATTGCATCCATGGCCCTTTTTGAGCCTTCTTCAGGGACGTTGAGTTCTTCAAACACGCCTTTGAGCTCTTTGTGGATGGACTCAATGTCTTTGCAAGGGAAATACTGCTTTATCTCGTCAATAAAGCTGCTTATGATTGAAGAGAAGCCGATGCCTTTGCCTGACAGCCGTGAGATGATGATGGGTATAATTGATCCGGATATCGGGGTTTTATTTCCATGAAGAGAGTAGAGTTTCTTTGAAAGCTGTTTTATTGTCATCATCTCCGGCGGGATATAGGTGTTTTTTGTCAGTTTATGGAAAATCCTCTGGCTTTCTCTTATTTTCCACGGGGTAGGGGAGAGGCAGAGGATTTTGGAATAGTCATCGCCCTTTGTTTTTGAGATGGCTGTTTTCAGCCCCGTTAGACCCGTTAAAGATAAATCTCTAAACGGGGTAAAACCTCTCCTGCTGAACGGGATATAAAAGACCTTTATCTGTTTTTGCATAATTTCAGCTGAAAATAGTATCTAAGCAGCACAAATCATGGCTCACAAGAGGCTATATCTTACGTCCTGTAGTCCGCGTTGACCCTTATATATTCTTCTGTCAGGTCGCAGGTTAAAACTTTTGCTGATGCAGAGCCTTTGTTCAGGTTTATCAGTATGCTTACCTCGCTGTTGTTTTTAAGATAATTATTCGCCTCTGCGTCTTTTCCTGTGCCGATGCCTTTATTTACGACTTTGATATTTCCTAAATGAATGGATACCTTTTCCTCATTGAATTTTATCCCTGAATATCCGAGCGCAGCCATAATACGTCCCCAGTTTGCATCATTTCCGTAAACTGCTGTTTTTACGAGATTGGAATTTGCAACAGAGAAGGCATCCTTTTCCGCTTCTTTCTCGTCAGCCGCGCCTTCAACCTCTATTGTGATTAATTTTGTGGCTCCTTCTCCGTCTTTAACTATAAGCCTTGAAAGTTCGTACGTAATCTCATCAAGGGCATTTTTAAAGATTTTATAGGATGCGGAGTTCTCTTTTATTTCAGAATTGCCCAGCATTCCGTTAGCCATTATCAGCGCCGTGTCATTTGTAGACATATCGCCGTCTATGGTTATCCTGTTAAATGTTTTTCTCACGGAATCCTTCAGAGCCTTGCTTAGCGCTCTTTTTTCTATGGCGATATCAGTCAGGATAAAACACAGCATTGTTGCCATATTCGGAGCTATCATGCCGGCGCCCTTGCATATGCCTGTCATGGTTCCGGTCCTGTTTTTGATTTTTATCTTTTTTGCGATGGCCTTCGGAAATGTGTCTGTTGTCATTATTGCAGATGCAATATCACGAAGGCTTGCCCTGCCAAGATTAGCTGTGAGAACGGGAATCGCAGCCTTTATCTTTTCCATAGGCATCGGCATTCCGATGACTCCTGTTGAGCAGACATAGACAAGGGAAGGTTTAATTTTAAGATTTTTTGCCGTGAGCGACGCTGTCTCAGCGGCATCCTGCATCCCTTTCCTGCCTGTGCACGCATTTGCATTTCCGCTGTTTACAATTATCGCCTGCCCTTTTCCTGATTTAGTCTTTTCAATATCAAGCTTTACCGGAGCTGCCTTTACCCTGTTTGTTGTAAAGGCGCCTGCGATGTTTGCCTCTGTTGCGGAATAGATTAACGCAATATCCTTTCTGCCCGGCTTTTTGATTGCGGCTTCTCCGGCAGAAAGCAGAAAACCTTCGGGGATGTATGTTTTGTCTTTATTACTAAGCATTGCGCCTATTTTATCATATTTATAGTGCATTAAAGATATTTCATTTTCATAAGTATGTTTTTTGTAATCACGATTGTGTAAGATAATATCTGATGAGAGAAAATCCGGGATGGATAAAAATGTTTTCCGTGATTAAGGATAGAACCGGCACGGCTTTTACTGTTCTGTGGCACTCAGCTAAATCTTTTATTAAAAATGATAATTCTTCTGCGGCTGCCTCGCTTGCTTATTACTCGCTTTTCGCTTTGATCCCGCTGCTGCTCTTGCTGTTTTTTTCTCTCAGCTTTTTCATTACATCTTCCAAGGCTGTTATGCAGAGGATTACAATGCTCATAAGCCAGTTCATCCCT
>JACRGY010000001.1 GCA_016212165.1 Nitrospirota bacterium | reverse complement strand
TGACGCAAAGAGGCTTGTGACGCTTCTCAAAGGGATTCCTTCAAAGGTGAATCTTATTCCTTTCAACCCCTTTGCAGGAAGTAAGTTTAAAAGGCCCTCTGATGAGAGGGTTCTTGCTTTTCAGGAGATTCTTATAAGAGGGGGAATTTATACTTTTATAAGGAAGAGCAAGGGGCAGGATATTCTTGCCGCTTGCGGACAATTAAAGGCAGGATATGGAACAGAAAATAGAATTCAGAGCACAGAACACAGAATCCAGATTAAAGACGAACAAAACTTAACGTCATTGCGAGGAACAAAGTGACGAAGCAATCTCAAACAGCGAGATGGCCACGCTGCGCTCGCAATGACAATCGCCACCTTGCAACCAATGAATAAAGTAATTATTTTATTAGGGCCGACAGGCGTTGGAAAGACAGAAGTCTCCATACTTATTGCAAAGGCTTTGGACACCGAGATAATCAGCGCAGACTCAATGCAGATTTACAGGGGGATGGACATCGGAACTGCAAAGCCTTCTAAAAAGCAGAGAGAAGAAGTAAGGCATCACATGATTGACATTGTTGAGCCGTCAGAATCTTACAGCACAGGCAGATATATAGAAGACATTAAACCGATAATAGAGAACCTGCATAAAAAAAATAAAATACCAATTATTGTCGGGGGCACAGGGCTTTATATAAAGGCAATGACAAGGGGAATGTTCAGCGGGCCCTCTGCGGACTGGAAACTGAGAGAAGAACTGAATGTTATGGAAGAAGGGCAAAGCGGCTCCCTCTATAACTATTTGAAAGAACTTGATCCCGAAGCTGCGTCAAAGATAATGCCTGCTGACACAAGGCGCATTATAAGGGCGATTGAAGTCTGCCTGAAGACAAAACAGGGCATGTCTGAACTTCAGCAGAAATTAACGCAGCCTCTGCCATACGAATTTATAAAAGTCGGGCTTACAAGGGACAGAAAAGAGCTTTATAAGATGATTGAGGAACGTGTTGATAAGATGATTGAATCCGGATTTGTTGATGAGGTAAAAAGAATCGTAGAAAAATTAGATAAATCCGATTCACCCGCCCGAACAGATTTGGCGGGCTCGTCCGCCGTTCGTTTGGCGGGCAAGCCCATTCACCCCGTTAGAGATAAATCTCTAACGGGGTTCACCGCTTTGCAGGCAATAGGATACAAAGAGATTTCAATGTATCTAAACGCGGAAATACCGTTTGAAGAGGCAGTAAGGCTGGTTAAGCGGAATACGAAACGTTATGCAAAGAGGCAGTTTACATGGTTCAGGAAAGAAGAGGATATATACTGGACAGATATTACAGGCATTCAAGATGTCAATGAAATATTCAAACAGCTATGGCAAGTTCTTGATGGGGTGATACAAAAGGCATGATAACAGCAATTCACGGTGAAATCGCAAAGGCTTGAGATTGCTTCACTTTGTTCGCAATGACAAAATAATCTTTTGTGAACTGTCATTGCGAGGAGTCTTTATTCCGAAGCAATCTCGTCATTTTTCGCCGTGAGTTCCTCGCAGGACAATTTAAAAGTTGATTCTGCTGACTTCAGATATGTAGAATAAATAAATTGATTCTGAAAATGCGAGGTGCTGCGTGGGCAAGAATATCGTAGAGAAGATTTTTGAGGCGCATAAAGCATATGGCGAGCTGAAAACCGGCAGTCCTGTCGGGCTTAGGGTTGGCCAGGTATATACTCAGGATGCAACCGGCACTATGACATGGCTTCAGTTTGAGGCGATTGGTGTTGAGAGTGTTAAGGTTCCTCTTGCGGTCTCATACATTGACCATAACATGCTCCAGACAGATTACATGAATCCTGATGACCATAAATTCCTTCAGACCGCAGCCGCAAAATACGGCGCGTATTTTTCAAGGCCCGGCAATGGAATCTGCCATCAGGTTCATCTTGAGCAGTTTGCCGCGCCCGGAAAAGTCGCGCTCGGCACTGACAGCCATACGCCCACAGGCGGCGGGATGGGGATGATAGCGATAGGTGTAGGCGGGCTTGATGCTGCAACAGTGATGGCCGGAGCGCCGTTTGAGCTGACAATGCCAAAGGTCGTAAAGATAAATCTCACAGGGCAACTAAATCGCCCGTGGGTTACTGCAATGGATGTAATTTTTGAGATTCTGAGGAGGCTTACTGTAAAAGGCGGTGTCGGAAAAATATTTGAATACGGAGGGACGGGAGTTAAAGACCTGAATGTTCCTGAGAGGGCTGCAATTACAAATATGGGCGCAGAGCTTGGAGCAACAACATCAATATTCCCGAGTGATGGAAGGACAAAATTCTATCTTAAAGCAGTCGGCAGAGAAACTGACTGGGTAGAGCTTAAGGCAGACGATGACGCAGAGTATTCCGAGATAATAAATATTGACTTAAGCGCAATAGAGGCGATGATTGCTCAGCCTCACAGCCCTGACAATGTTGTTACTGTGAAAAGCCTTAAAGGCACAAAGGTTGA
>JACRGY010000056.1 GCA_016212165.1 Nitrospirota bacterium | reverse complement strand
TTTTTTTCTGCGTTCCGGATTTTTGTATAGCGCAATTGTTTTTTCCTTCATCATTTCTTCAGGAGAAGCAAATTCAAGGATTCTCGACAACGCTTCATTTACAAAAAGGATATCGCCCTTGAGATTCGTTTTGTAAACTCCTACGAGGGCGTTATCCACAAGGGCGCGATATTTTCTCTCTGATTCTTTCAGCGACGCCTCTGCTGTCTTGCGCTTGGTAATATCCCTGATAACCTCAATGCCTGCTATGATTTCACCTTTTGAATTTCTTAACGGTGATGCTGTAACTGCAATATGCAATATCCCCTTATCAGAAATCAAATTTCTTTCAACTTTATGAATCCTGCCGTCCTTGAAAGACATGGCAATCGGACACTCTTCGCAGACGTCCTTTCTTTCCCTGTATGCCGTATAGCAGAACTCCCCCACATGGTCCCCAAACAGGTCTTTATGTGTCTGATTTTGATACAGAATTCTAAAATTAGCAGCCTGAATGCTGATGCCGTCTCCTATAGCTGCGAGGATTGCTTCTGTGTGGGACTTATCATCCAATAAAGACGTTTTTGCCGCTTGTTTGAGTTCTGCTTCTGAGGTTTCTAAGCGGGCAATTTTACGGCGCAGTTCTTTTAGTTCATTAAGGAGCTGCTCTTTTGTTCTATCTTTCATCTTTAGCCTTTAAAGGTTGCCGCAGTGGAATTACTGCCGTATTATAACAGGACTCAAACCCATTTTGCATTAAGGTTTTCTGGCGGGAGCGTGTGGGAAGCGAACCATACGAACGAGTCCATAACTTACTGGCACTTAAAGATATTTTTACTGCTAAAAACGCCCTGTTCACGGTTTTTAAAAAAGAGAATTCCAAGATTGATGTTTTCTTTAATGTTTTGCGCAGCGAGATTTTTTATCGAATTAGTCACAAAACGTAAAGATTTCAAGCTGCAATTTTTGAATGTTCAAGGACTTCAATAAGGAATGGATCTTTTTGTTTTGATCCCATCTCCCGGGGTGTATATCCTTTTGCCTGAATAGGCTGCATTATCCTTGCAGATGCAATGCCGAGTATTTCAAGTTTTTCTCTGATATTCATTCTCTCAAAATCTTTTGATACCACTATGAGGTCTATGTCGCTGTCTTCCCTTGGATGACCATTTGCATAAGAGCCGAATAATATCACGCGCTCAACCCTGATGCCAAGTTCTATAAGTTTTGCTGTATATTGTTTTATTATCCCTTCAATCTCTTGTCCTGTTTTAACCACTCAAGCACCTCCTTTGTTTTATCAAAATACTCTCTGGCTATATCTTTGGGATATGCGGAGACTGCCTTTGCTATATCCTCAGGGTATCTTGTTACAATGCTAGCGCTGTTTACCTTACCGATGAAATCGAGAAGACTTTCCGGAAATTGAATTCCAGCAAGATTTGAGAGATAGATCAGATCGTGTGATTTAGGAGGGAGCTTCACTGTTACCTCATGGATAATTGCCTTTATTGATTTCTCAATAGATAGATGGCACATAAAGACAACATAGAGATACCTACCGGTGGTGAACATATGCTCAGCAGTATTAATGTCATACTCAGAACCAGCTATCCAGTTTTCAGTCTCTTTTCTCATAATGCTAATTATAATATAAAAAACAACTTATTCAAATGAAGAAAATAAAATGCCCGCCAGTCGCAGAACTAAAACATAAATGATTCATTATCGTAAGCCCTGTAAAAGACTTGCCAGCTTAAATTTGTTAATCCAAATCTAGCAGGTAAAATTAACAGGCAAGACATTTACAGGACAGGCAAGCGGAAATTATGATTTAGTTCTTTTGCGTCCTGTTATGAATTTTGAGTGTTAAGCTTGTGGAAGACTTCTTTTATTGAAGGCAGGGGAAAAGTTCTTTAAAATGGGCGCTGCCCCATTTCCCTTCCCTGAGTTATTGGCGCGCCTTGCTGAGGCAATCAAGAAGGATAAGCAATACTCCTGGCGGAACGACTTCATAGAAGACTGCATACTCAGATACCTGGAATCTAAGGGGAAGATTTAATCAAGGCGCTTTGTATTAGTTGATAATGGCCCTACGAGCCATACGCTTTGAAATCCTAGAGAATGTGTCCAAGAGCCGTATCGTAAAATATACGCCTTCAAGACACCATCGAAGATAAAAACGGGAAGCTTTGTCGCGTCAAGAGCGAGCACAAGATGTGGACGCTGAGGAGGTGGAATTTTAATTTTTTTCTCAATTGATAACTTTAATATTGCAAGTAGTTCATTTATAGATGCCTCCCGCGCTATCTGTCCTTTCTGTGAGAGCTGCTGCCAGAAATTTTCATCGGTCATTGCGCGAACTACCTGAATCCGTAGCTCTTTTTTGTTGTTATCTTTGTCGTATGCTATACAGTCTACGTTATCATTTTTTTCAGTATTATCTATCGGATGGCTCCAGTTCTCTCCAGCTTCATTAAGTGCTTGCACAAGGATTACGCACGTTGGTAAGGCATTAGCTTCTCCCTGGGGACTGGAACCTGTAAGAGAGTGGGTAAATGTATTATCATTATTTTGTCTTGCCCTGGAGGTTTCGTTATTTTTTTCTACGCCATATTCTATTAATTCCTTAGTCTGCGTATTACTGAGCTCAATATACAGGCTGTTGCTTTCCGAGTCTCGTATATTAGTATTTTGTGGTTGTTTTTTGGAGCCAGAGTGTTTTTTATTTTTGGCCATATTTTATTATAGTCGTTTTGCAATCGTTATTGCCTTGCCGCTTCCGGCGAGAGCACGCATTTTTAAAAATGAAATTGACGCACTATCAAATTTACTACCTATTCACTACCTATTTTTTGCCTGTTATTTTAGCCTTAACTTATTGATAGTAAAGAAAAGCTTGGCGGGAGCGTGTGGGAATCGAACCCACCCTTCCGGTTTGTGGCCGGAAACACCGGATTTGAAGTCCGGGAGGGACACCAGAGCCCTATGCGCTCCCAATGGCTGGAGTTATTTTATCAGAAAGGGTTTTAAATCAAAAGCATATAATCGGCCATTCCCTTTTTAATTGTTTCATCGTCATAGGCAGTGATTATCATGATATCCGATACAGTGTTCCCTGCTGTGCTCAATTTCTGTTTTACCCTCTCAGGTATCCCGAGCCTGTATTCCATATGCCCCCTGCCGGCTATGACGATAAACGGCATCTGCGCCTTATCAGCTGTGATTCGGTGCGCTATAGTCTCTGCCATCATCTCATCCTTGATTGATTGCGCAAGGATAAAATTCTCCTCTGTTATCTCGGCATGCGGATGTTTTCTGTAGATGCTGCTCAATGATTTTTTGTATTGTTTGCTGCAATTTTTTATTTCGTCTTCTCTCAGATGAAAACATTCGAGTTCTCTTTTGTCCAATCCATGTTTTGCAACAGCCGCTGCAATGCTTCTTGGTATGTTCAGGCCGATTGCCCTGAGCCTGTTTTCTCTCGCAATCTCAATAATTTTTATATAGTGGCTGAGATCAAAGCCTTCCGGCCCCAGCTCATAAAGGTTTGAAAATTGCCCGGAAGGTATAACCCCTGCCATATAATAATCGAGCATTTCCTGCTGGAGGACATTGAACATCTCAAGGCCTATTTCCGGTTTAAAACCCTTATCCAGGAGCCCTGAGAGCACATCCGCCTGAAATGATAAGACCTGCGGAATTTGATGCAATTCTCCGATATAAATAATATCTTTGGTTTTTAGAGTCTCCAGAAAGGTGTTAAATTCTACAGCAGTGTTTGTTCCGGAATTTAGAATCCTGTGGTTCAATCTTTTTCTCCTTTTATCCCCATGACAAGCATTTTATTTTTTATCTCCTTAATCCTGTCCCTTATCTTTGCCGCGCGTTCAAATTCGAGTTTTTTTGCCGCATCTTTCATCTCTTCTTCAAGTTTTTTAAGGCCGGCATCATTATATCCATATTCAGATGTTTCCTCTGCAGCGGCAGGAACTGTCCAGTAATCTGATTCGTAGATTGAACTCAGGATGTCTTTGATGTTGCTCCTGACAGTTTCAGGGGTGATATTCATATCCTTATTATATTTTTCCTGTATCTTTCTTCTCCTCTCAGTCTCAGACAAGGCCTTCTGTATCGAACCTGTTATATTGTCTGCATACAGGATGACCTCTCCGTTTATATTGCGTGCAGCGCGTCCGGCTGTCTGTATCAGGGAGCGCTCTGAACGAAGAAAGCCTTCTTTGTCAGCATCGAATATGGCAACCAGGGATACCTCCGGAAGATCAAGCCCCTCTCTCAGAAGGTTTACCCCTATCAGGACATCAAATTTTCCTAGCCTCAGGTCTCTTATTATCTCCACTCTTTCAAGCGTGTGTATTCCGGAATGAAGATACCTTACCCTTATTCCGAGGTTGGCATAGTAATCGGTCAGGTCCTCTGCCATCTTCTTTGTAAGGGTTGTAACAAGTATGCGTTCGCCTTTTTCCGCCCGTTTCCTGATTTCCGAGAGCAGGTCGTCTACCTGTGATGATACAGGCTTTACTGTTATTTTCGGGTCAATCAGGCCTGTCGGCCTGATAATCTGCTCCACGACCCTCCCCCCTGATTTTTCAAGCTCATAAGGCCCGGGTGTGGCAGATATATATATTGCCTGTTTTACCCTGTGTTCAAACTCACTGAATCTCAAGGGCCTGTTGTCGAGAGCTGACGGAATCCTGAAGCCGTAATCAATAAGCGTCTGTTTTCTTGAGCGGTCGCCTTCATACATGCCGCCTATCTGCGGCACAGTCGCATGGGATTCGTCTATCACAATCAGAAGGTCCTCAGGGAAATAATCAAGCAGTGTGTATGAAGGTTCGCCTGCTGCCCTGCCGCTCAGGTGCCTTGAATAGTTTTCAATGCCGTGACAATAACCAAATTCCTTCAGCATTTCAAGGTCAAACCGTGTTTTTTGTTCGATTCTCTGAGCCTCGATTGCCTTGCCCTGCTTCAGAAAGAATTCAACCCTTTCTTTCATCTCATCTTCTATTTTTTTTAATGCAGGCTCGAGCCTTTCCCTTGGTGTTATCCAGTGGCTGTTTGGAAATAATGCAACCCTCTCAAGTTTCCTGATTTTTTCTCCTGTCAGGGGATCAAATTCGGCGATTGCATCTATATCGTTTCCGAAAAACTCAACCCGCAAGCCTTTATCCAGAGAGACCGAAGGATAAATCTCAACGATGTCTCCCCGCACCCTGAATGAGCCTCTTCTGAAATCAATATCAGAGCGGTTGTACTGCATCTCGACAAGCCTTCTTAATATTTCATCTCTCTCTGTATGCATGCCTTCCTCCAGCTTCAGGTGCATATCCATATAATCTTTTGGAGAACCGATGCCGTATATGCATGATACAGATGCAATGACAATAGTATCTCTTCTTTCAAGCACAGCCCTTGTTGCTGAATGCCTCAGCCTGTCAATGTCGTCATTTATAGAGGCGTCTTTTTCAATATATGTGTCAGTGGTCGGTATATACGCCTCGGGCTGGTAGTAGTCATAATAACTGACAAAAAATTCCACAGCGTTTTCAGGGAACAGCTCCCTGAACTCGCCGTATAGCTGCGCCGCGAGTGTCTTGTTATGTGCAATAATGAGTGCAGGTTTGTTCACATTTGCAATTACATTTGCGATTGTAAATGTCTTGCCGGAGCCTGTAACCCCGAGCAGCACCTGATGCATGAGTTTTTTTTCTATCCCGATGGTAAGCTCTTCAATAGCCTTAGGCTGGTCGCCCTTTGGGGTAAAGGATGTGGAAAGCCTGAATCTGTCCATTAATAATTTTAACCTGAATAGTGGGTATATTTCGAACCTAAAATTATATTTTGACTTTATATGGTTTTTATTATTGACAAAGTAACTCCTAACTTGGTATAAAATCTAACCTTGTAAGACTTCTTTTTTACAAAAAATCTAATGATGGGAGGTAACGTATGAAGTTAGGAGTATTGGTAAGTGATTATAAGTTGACGGTTGATACTCTGGACAGGTTAAAAGCCGACAAACTAGGTATCATACTTGTGCTGAATGGCGTTTACCATGCAACGCTTAAGGAGAATGGAAAATCCTCATCTGTGCTGGATAAAACATCGAATCTTTACGCCTTATCAGAGGACCTGCAGACAAGAGGGATTAAGGACAGCGATGTTGACAAGCGCGTGAAGGTTGTTAATTATGGCGAATTGGTTGATCTTATGATGAACGAATATGAAAAGTTAGCCTGGTTATAGGAGGGATATAATGGGAACTTTAACAATAGGATGTTTTCCGGGACTTGTAGGAAATATGACTTATGACTTTGCCTTAAAACTTGCTGATGCAGCAGCGACTAAAGGACACAAGGTGAATATATGGTTTTCGGGGAATGCAACAGGCTCTGTCAAATCTCACCAGAAACACCTGAAGGACTATTCAACAGGAGAAAAATATCTGACTGCGCTAATGGCAAAGGGTGTGGAGATATGCACATGCGAAGCCTGTACAGTGGCAAGGGGCATTCAAAAGACAGAAGGCATAGAGAAGGTGCAGTGGAATGCAATGCACTGGTATCTTGCAAAGATACATAAGTCGGACAGGGTTCTTTTGATAGGAGGTGAATAAGATGGGTGACAATGTAAAGCTTGCTTTCATAGTGCAGAAACCGCAGTATAAAGGTGAAACCTCAAGGCTGGCAATAACTCATGCCATTTCATATCAGACCGTAGAAATACTTCTTGAAGACGGCGAGCTGGTAACGCCGACATTATGCTTTATCGGTGAAGGAGTCCTGGGTCTTCAGAAAGGCCAGAAGGCTATGGATATGTATGGTATAACAAGTTCAGAGGCCCATATTAAAAACGCCCTTCTTGTTGACCTCGATGTTTTCATATGCAAGGAAGACCTGGCAAAGTACGGAATTCCCGAAGATTCGCTGCCTGATGCAGAGGATATGGGAGCTGATAAAAAATTACAGATTGTACCTTTTGCACAAATACAGAAGGCTATGGAAGAAGCAAAGCATGTGATGTTCTTTTAGTTAAAATATAGTGGCAGTGAATAGTGACAGTGGTAGCAAAAGAAAAACTGACACTAACCCCTGACACTGACACTCAAATAAAAAAGGAGGTTAATACAAATGGGTGAACTAAGCAGCAAGACACCGGATCAGACACTCGATGTTCTTGGAAGGGTATGTCCCTATCCACTGGTTCTTACGAAGAAGGCCGTGGAAAAGTTGTCAAGCGGACAGGTTTTGAAGGTGCTCTGTGATGCGCCTGCATCAGCAGAGGACTCACTTCCAAAGTGGGCTGAGAAACAGGGGCACAAGCTGGAGTCAGTAAAGCTGGAAGGACAGGATCAGTGGGAGATTTTTATTCAGAAGTCCTAAGCTAAAAAACAGATCAAAATAAAAAAAGAAGGCATCTTAACATGCCTTCTTTTTTTTATGCCTTCTTTAACTGTTTGGAAATCAAACCGTATAGCTGTATAATTTGCTTATGTATAAGAAGATCCTCGCTGCAGTCAATGAACACCTGAACTCTGAAGTTGCTGCCCGTTATGCAATGCACCTTGCAAAGACCGTTGGCGCCAGGCTCTATTTTTGTTTTGTCGCTGAAAAGGGCCAGCAAGTTTCCATTTTTAACAGGGCAGAAGAAGCCATGAAGAGAATATTCATCGATGCTAAAAAGATGGCTATAGACATCGAGGCAATAACAGAGACAGGCGACCCTGTGAAAAAGATAAGTGAAATCGTCAGGCATGAAGAGATAGACATTGCCTTTGCAGCAACGCGGAGGGAGGATGTTGAAAAAAGATTTTATGCCGGGACAGTTGCCAGAGACCTTTCATTGGCGCTTCCATGTTCTGTTGCGCTGGTGAGGGTTGTACATATGGGAAAGATACACCCCAAAAAAATCCTTGTTCCCCTCAAGGCAAGGATTGACCATCTTGCTGAAAGGTCATATTTCTCAGCCGCAATGGCAAACGCCTTCGGCTCCAATATATACCTTCTTCATGCAACCAAACCAATGACAAGTTTTTTCCACGGTGAAGTGCATCTCACACCGGTTGAATGGGAAGAGAAAATGTCAAAGGACATATCGCATTTCATGGAACAGCTCAATAAATATAAAATCATCCATGAAAAAAGACTGATTCCCGGAAGGGCCGGGAGGAGCATAACAATCGAGGCTGCTGCCAAAAGATTTGACCTTGTTATCATGGGGGCGAGCGAAAGGAGCCTGCTGAGTTCAATATTCAAAGGTAACCCCGTGGAAGTGGTTTTAAGAGAAACGCCATGTGATTTAATAATCCTCAAGCCAAGGCATGAAGATAAATAGCCTTTCAACAGATGAAGTCCTGCGGAGCCTTGTTACCTCAGCAGAAGGGTTATCAGAGGAAGAGGCGAAAAGAAGGCTCGCAGAATTCGGCTATAACGAAATTGAAGAGATAAAGAAAAAACCCCTTATCTTCAGGTTCTTTAGCCAGCTTACACATTTTCTTGCTATCCTGCTCTGGGTGGCAGCGCTGTTTTCTTTCCTGTCTGAATACCTTCATCCCGGCGAAGGAATGCTCACCCTCGGCCTTGCGATAGTCGGGGTAATATTCATTAATGCCATCTTTGCCTTTATTCAGGAATACAGGGTGGAAAAGGCCCTTGCGGCAATGAAAAAACTTCTGCCGTTCTATGTGAGGGTTTTAAGAAACGGGAAAGAGGCAGAGATATCCGCAAGGGAGGTTGTCCCCGGTGATGTGGTAACTCTTATGGAAGGCGATAAAGTCCCTGCTGATATCAGGATCATAGAAACTAATGAGATAAAGGTGAACAATGCTCCTTTGACAGGCGAATCAGAGCCTGTCGGAAGAACAAAAGAGCCTTTTCCAGGTGAATTGATAAACAGTCAGAATATTGCTTTTGCAGGGACTATGGTTGTCAGCGGTTCTGCAAAAGGAGTTATTTTTTCAACAGGCATGAGAACAGAGTTCGGAAGAATTGCTCACCTTACAGGTACGGTAACCCCGGGCATCAGCCCCTTGCAGAAAGAGATAACCAGGATAACAAGGGTTGTAACGGCAATTGCAGTAACTACCGGCCTGCTCTTTTTTTCAATAGGATATCTTATCGGAAGGACTTTCTGGGAAAACTTTCTTTTTGCAATAGGAATAATCCTTGCCAATGTTCCTGAGGGATTGCTCCCGACTGTTACACTTTCCCTTGCCATGGGAAGCCAGAGAATGGCAAAAAGGAATGCGTTGATAAAAAACCTGACATCAGTTGAGACCCTTGGCTCGGTCTCGGTTATCTGCACTGATAAGACAGGCACCCTGACCCAGAATAAAATGGAAGTGAAAAAGGTTGCAGAGCTATGTGACAATGCACCTGAAAAAGTTCAGAGAATTTCTTTGTTCCATATCGCATTGTTCTGCAACAACACAAAAGAGGTTGAGGGAAATCTAAAAGGGGAGCCGACAGAGGTCGCGCTTTATAAAGCAGCAGCAGACAGCATCGGCCATGTTGAAAATAAAAGGATTAAGGAGTTCCCTTTTGACTCTGACAGGAAGAGGATGAGCATAATAAATTCGATGCGGGGTGCTGCTTATGTGCTGGCAAAGGGAGCGCCTGAAAGCATATTGCCGGTAAGCAACTACTGTTTCATGGGTAAGGATGTTGTGCCATTTAATAAGGCGATGGAAGAAAAATCAGTTGAACTTTATCATTCATTAATGGACCAGGGATTAAGAGTCCTTGCATTCGCATACAGGGAAGTAAAGAGTGGTGAGGTTATTGCAAATAAGGAAGAGGCTGAGAGAGATTTAATATTTATGGGATTCATAGGGCTTGAAGACCCTCCGAGGCCTGAAGTTGCAGGGGCAATACAGAAATGCAGGGAAGCAGGCATCAGGATAATCATGATTACCGGGGACGGCTCAAGGACGGCAGCGGCAATTGCAAAGGAGATAGGGCTTATTAAGGGAAAGGCAACGATAGTAGAAGGCCCTGAATTTCTGAAGATGTCAGATGCAGAACTTCACAGTGTCTTATCGAATGAAGAGGTTATTTTTTCAAGGATGGCTCCGAAGCATAAACTCAGGGTCGTTAATATCCTCAAGGAGCAGGGTGAAAGGGTTGCTGTAACAGGAGACGGTGTTAATGATGCACCGGCCTTAAAAAGGGCGGACATAGGCATTTCAATGGGCACCGGGACTGATGTTGCTAAAGAGGCTGCTGACATGATACTTCTCGATGACAACTTTGCAACGATAGTTAATGCAATTGAAGAGGGCAGGGCGATATTTGAAAATATCAAAAAATTCATAATATACATTTTTGCCCATCTTACGGCAGAGGCTGTGCCCTACATACTTTTTATACTGGCAAGAATTCCGCTGCCCTTAACCGTTATGCAGATACTTGCAATAGACCTGGGAACAGAAACCATACCGGCGCTGGGGCTCGGAGTCGAACCTCCTGAGGCCACCATTATGAAGCAGCCTCCAAGGCCCAGGGGGAAGGGGCTCATAGACAGAAAGGTATTGTTCAAGGGGTATCTATTCTTAGGGCTTATCGGCACGATAGGAGTCCTTTTTGCATATTTCTTTGTCCTCAATAAAGGCGGATGGAGATGGGGCGTTGAATTGCCGATTGATGCAGCTCTGGTTCATCAGGCGTCAACAGCAACTTTTCTTGGGATAGTGATGATGCAGATTGGGAATGTCTTTGCATGCAGAACGCAGACAGAATCAGTCTTTAAAATCGGGATTTTCGGGAACAGGTTAATACTCTGGGGGATTCTCGCTGAAATACTTCTGAGCGCCTTCATCATCTATCACCCATGGGGCAATAAGATATTCTCCACAGCGCCTATCTCCTTAAGCGTCTGGCTGCTGCTGATTCCATTTATGTTTATGGTCTTTTTTGCAGAGGAACTGAGAAAGTTTATGGCGCGATACCGGGTTAGAGTAAATAATTAGTATTTGTGTATAAACTGCCTAAAGCTGTCATTCCCGCAATCCCGAAAGCTTTCGGGAGTCGGGAATCCTTCTGAAAAGACATCGGAAAGATTCCGGACAAGCCGGAATGACAAAAAACTGACCTTATACATATACTCTGCTTATTGACAATTCTAAACCGAAGGAGTAAATTAAAATCAAATAGCAGCCGAAGTCCATTCAAAGAATGGACACGGGGGACCCAGAATATGGGGCGTATTTCCCGGCGAATGCCGGGGATAGGGAACTTCCAGTCCCGAGCCCGTCAGCTAACCTCGCAGGCATTTGGAAGGGCAAAGGCCGAAATAAAGACCGCCGCCCTGGCGGTTTTTTTATTTCCTCCCTGCCCTCAGGAGGAGGAGATATGATTCTCAAAGAAATTCCTGTTTATATCCATTGAATTGTGCGATATGATTTGTACAGGCCTGTTTTGTTTAAAACACCTGCAATTTAATGCGGGACAAAAAAGGAGAAAAAAATGAAAAAGGTATCAATTTTTATATCAATAATTATTTTATTCTGGTTTTCTGGAAAGGCAGCTGCAACCTCGCCTCAGCCTGAAGAAGTAAAGCCGGGACCGGCAACTACGGTTTGCACTACACATATTGTTTACACTGCTGATATCGAAAAAGGCATGTCCCAGCATGAGGCATCTGCAACCCATAGCTTTGATGAAGGGATAGCAAAAAAAGATGTAATGGAAAAAATGGCCATGTACATAAATAACAAGTTTAAAGAATGGAATGTCTCCGAGTTCAAGCTCGATTGTAAATTCCAGAAACTGAAATCAAAGGAGCAATAGATGTCACTGAAAAGTTTTCTCATCGGACAGCCTATCGAAACAATTAAGGAGAAGCACGAGCGCCTGTCTAAAAAGGTGGGGCTTGCAGTATTCTCGTCAGACCCGCTTTCATCAGTAGCTTACGGAACAGAAGAGATAATGTTTGCCCTTATGGCCGGAGGCGCTGCACTTCTCAGTTTTACAGTGCCTATAGCCGTTGCTATTGTAATCCTTGTCGCTATAGTGGCAATATCCTATTTCCAGACCGTCCATGCATATTCCTCCGGAGGTGGGGCATATATAGTTGCCAAGGATAATCTCGGCGTGCTTCCAGGGCTTGTTGCAGGAGCGGCCCTGCTTATAGATTACGTCCTTACGGTAACGGTCAGTGTGGCAGCTGGCATAGCCGCCATTACTTCGGCATTTCCGGTGACCAGGGAATACACCGTTACAATGTGCATTGTATCCATACTGTTTATTACCATAATAAACCTTAGAGGTGTGAGAGAGTCAGGAAAGGTGTTTTCATCACCGGTATATATCTTTATAGGGAGCCTGCTTCTGCTCATAGCGGTAAGCCTTACGAAATCCTTCTCGCTTCCGCGCATCGGGTATCATGAGGTTGCAGGGACTGCGGCAAGCATTTTCCCTGTGTTCATAATATTAAAGGCATTTGCCTCCGGGTGCGCCACTCTTACCGGTATCGAGGCCATCTCAAACGGGGTCCGCGCGTTCAAGGAGCCTGAGGCGAAAAACGCAGGGATCACCCTTGTGTGGATGGCGTTCATCCTTGCTGTTCTCACTATCGGAATAGCTTATTTTGCCAATTATTACGGGATACTTCCAAACTCAAACGAGACCGTTGTATCTCAGCTTGCGCGAACTATATTTTCCAAAGGCGCTGTCTATTACACAATCCAGTTCGCCACAATGCTGGTGCTCATCCTTGCAGCGAACACTTCGTTTGCAGATTTTCCGAGGCTTTCTTCCATCATGGCAAATGACCGCTACCTGCCGAGACAGTTAGGCAATCGGGGAGACAAGCTCGTATTTTCAAACGGCATCCTGATACTCGGCTTTCTTTCAGCCCTGTTGGTAGTCCTCTTCAGGGGAGATACACATTCGCTTATTCCTCTTTATGCTGTCGGTGTTTTCACAGCCTTTACCTTGTCACAGGCAGGAATGGTGAGGCACTGGTTCAAGGATAGGGGAAAGGGTTGGCGCAAAAGCGCTGTTATAAACGGTATCGGGGGCATCACAACCGGCATAGTCCTTGTGGTAATCGCAGTAGAAAAATTTACCCACGGCGCATGGATAGTTCTCATAGCTATACCCTTGCTGGTCTTCCTGACACATAAGGTGCACCAGCATTATCTTTTAGTTGCCGATCAGCTTTCACTCAAAAAATGCATCACAGGGGAGAAAGAATACAGCCACCACACTGTCATCATCCCGATTTCAGGGCTGCAGCAGGCTGTCATCAACGCGATAAAATACGGTAAGGCCATCTCAGATGACGTTGTGGCGCTGTACGTAAGCATAGACCTTACGGAGAGGCAGGAGCTTCTGGCTAAGTGGGACCAGCATTGCATGGGTGTAAGGCTCGAAATCATGCACTCCCCTTACAGGTCTGTGACAGAGCCGCTCATGGACTATATAGACACAGTCCGTGAAAAATATAAAGACGGCGTCATCACCGTTGTGCTGCCGGAATTCGTGCCCTCAAAATGGTGGCATCACCTTTTGCATAACCAGACAGCGCTGTTTATAAAAGGGCTTTTGCTGTTCAAAAAAGGAGTGGTATCCACAAGCGTGCCTTTTCATTTGAAGAAATAGACGCTAGCGAATAATTAGTAAGGGGCGGCAATAGAGACAGTTGACTTGCCTCAGAGCTAATCATTATACTTTTAAATTACGCAAAAAATTTAAGGAGAGAAATGGAAGAGATAAATGACCAGATAGAGCAGCGTATTAAAAAGCTCGAAGAACTCAAGGCAATGGGTGTCGAGCCGTTCGGCGGTGTCTTTGATGCAAAAGACCACGCAGCAGAATTATTGAATAAATATGAAGCCCATACTAAAGAGGCGCTTGAGGCTTCTCCTGCTTTATGCGTGATTGCGGGCAGGATTGTTGCAATGCGCGATTTCGGGAAGGCTGCGTTTGCGCATATTCAGGATTCAACAGGCAGGATTCAGGTCTATCTCAGAAAAGATGTTCTTAATGAGAAATATAGCGTGGTCAAAAAATTCGATATCGGCGATATTATCGGAGTCAGCGGAAAACTCTTCAGGACCAGGACGAATGAGCTTACAGTAGAGGTTGAGGATTTTCAGTTTCTTACAAAATCCCTGAGGCCCTTGCCTGAAAAATGGCACGGGCTTAAAGATATTGAGATGAGATACAGGCAGAGGTATGTTGATTTGATAGTCAACCCCGAGGTCAAAGAGGCGTTTAAAAAAAGGAGCGCTATTATCAAGGCAGTAAGGGATTTTCTTGAGGGGAAAGGTTTTATTGAGGTCGAGACCCCGATGATGCATCAGATACCCGGAGGCGCAGCTGCACGGCCTTTCAAGACGCATCATAACGCGCTCGATATTGACCTCTATCTCAGGATTGCACCTGAGCTTTACCTCAAGAGGCTTCTGGTTGGAGGATATGAAAGAGTTTATGAACTTAACAAGAACTTCAGGAATGAGGGCATATCAACAAAACATAATCCTGAATTTTCCATGCTTGAATTTTATATCGCATATAAGGACTACAACTATCTTATGTCTTTGACAGAGGAGATAATCCCTTTTGTTGCACAAAAGGCAATTGGTACTTTAAAAGTCTCTTTTGGAGATACTGAAATAGATTTCACTCCTCCGTGGCCTAAAATCCCGTTGCTCGATTCGCTTGCTAAAAAAGGAGTCCCAACAGAGATATTTAAGGATGCTGATAAGGCTATGGCATGGGCAAGAGAAAATAAAATAGATATTGAAAAAGGCGCATCCCTGGGCAAGATTCTCGACGAGATTTTCAAGGAAAAGGTAGAGCCTGAATTGATACAGCCGACATTCATAACAGACTATCCTGTTGAGCTTTCACCTCTGGCAAAAAGAAAGAAAGATAATCCTGAACTTGTCGAAAGGTTCGAACTGTTTGTCGCAGGCAGGGAGATTGCAAATGCATTTTCTGAACTGAATGACCCCATGGACCAGAGGGAGAGATTTCAGAAGCAGGTCGAGGCAAAAGAAAAGGGCGATGAGGAGACCATGTGGATGGATGAGGATTTTGTAAGGGCGCTTGAACACGGGATGCCTCCTGCAGCAGGAGAGGGCATAGGGATTGACAGGCTGGTTATGCTTCTTACTAATTCCCAGTCAATCAGGGATGTGATACTCTTCCCACAGTTGAAGCCGGAAATTTAAAATAAAAGGAGCCATACTAAGGTCTGCTTCCTTGGACAACCCTGAGGTCGGCTGTTTCAGCCTCTGCCATGCCGTTTTACAGGATGACCACTGCCTTTTGTATGGCTCCCGAATAAGTGTGTATTTTGGGATAATTACAAATTAGTGGGTCTAAAAGTCTCTAATAATGCAATACTATCAGGGAGTTAAGTTCACTAATTTACAATGGAGTGTAAAATGAGCAAAAAAATGTCCTGTATGTGCTTCCTCAAAAACCAAAAAGAA
>JACRGY010000052.1 GCA_016212165.1 Nitrospirota bacterium | reverse complement strand
CTCTTGTTGTTGAGTTGTACAGGGAAGGGCTATTTACTCTCAGGCAAGCTTCTGGGATGCTGGGCGTTGATCTAAACGTAATGCTGGATATCCTTATAAAGAGGAAAACGTATATAAACTACGGTGTGGAAGAACTTGAAGAAGATATCTCCTATGCGCGTAGTTAGCGATGCCGATGTCTTAATACACCTTTCAAAACTTGAACAACTCTCTCTTCTGAAGTCGCTCTATAATGAAGTCGCAATCCCTGAATATGTAAAAAGAGAGCTTTTTGAGAAAGAACACAAAGAATTGCAAAAGGCATTGAACTCATTTCTTAAGACATACCAAACATCCGAAGAGAAGGCAGGGGAAATTGCGAAGAACCACGGCATCCACTCCGGAGAAGCTCATGTTAAAGCATTGGGAGAAAAATTAAAGGCAACTTTATTTTTATCTAATGAGAGGAAGGTAAGAAAGGCCGCAAAAGAGGAAGGGTTTATTGTTGTCGGCACTATAGGCATTATTCTTAAGGCGGTCAAGAATGACGTAATTAAGAAATCTGAAGCAATCACTCTTTTGGGAAAAATGACGGCAGAGGATTTCAGAATGCATCCGGATATACTTAAAAAGGCAATTGATATAGCAAGGGAGTTATAGGGAAATTGGGGACAGTGGATATTGGCTCATATAGAAAAAATTGATGAAATAAAGCAAGAGCTAAATGCTTTATAAAATCCTTGCTGACATAGTTGTTATCACCCATTTCCTCTGGATATTTTTTCTGATATTCGGCGCATTCTTGGGAGTGAGATACAGGGCAATAAAAATATTTCACATCTCAGGACTTGTCTTTGCCGTTGTGATTCAGATATTCGACTGGCACTGCCCACTTACCCATCTTGAGGTCTGGCTGAGAGAAAGGCATAATCCAGCGCTATCCTACACAGGCTCGTTCATCATTCACTATCTGGAAAAGATGATTTACATTGAACTTTCAAGATGGATAGTGTTTGTAATGACAGTCTTAATATGCAGCTTAAGTGCGTGGGTTTATTTAAGAAAAAGCTCCATCTGCGCCAGGCGCTCGCCCGGAAAGCTTATTGGATAGTTGTCATCAAAGCATGCCGTGCAGAAGTTATATGATTCCGGGACTATGTTCTTCAGTCCTTCAAGGCTCAGATAGGCAAGTGTGTCAGCAGTTATGAATCTTCTTATCTCTTCAACGCTATGTGAAGATGCAATGAGCTCCTGCCTTGTAGGCGTGTCAATGCCATAAAAACACGGCCCTATTGTCGGCGGAGAGCTTATTCGCATATGAACCTCTTTTGCGCCGCCGCCCTCTCTAAGCATCTTTACGATCTTTTTGCTTGTTGTGCCTCTGACAATAGAGTCATCTATTACCAGCACCCTTTTGCCTTCAAGAAGTTTTCTTACGGGATTAAGTTTTATCTTTACGCCGAAATGCCTTATGTTCTGTTTCGGCTCTATGAAGGTCCTGCCGATGTAATGGTTTCTTATGAGGCCGAAATCAAATGGAAGTTTGCTTTCTTCTGCGAATCCTATTGCGGCAGGCACGCCTGAATCAGGCACTGCAATCACGAGGTCAGCCTCAACGCCTGATTCCTTTGCAAGCTGTGCTCCGAATTTCTTTCTCATCTCATTGACATTTTTCTCGCCGAAGATATAGCTGTCAGGACGCGAAAAGTATATGAACTCAAATATGCATGATGCCTGTCTCGGAGCAATCAATGGCTTCATTGACTTTAAACCGTTCTCATTGATGATGAGGAGTTCTCCGGGCTCGACATCGCGGATATATGTTGCGCCGATAAGGTCAAGAGCGCATGTCTCTGATGCTACGACATATGCGCCGTCAACCTGTCCGAGGCTCAAAGGCCTTACACCATACGGGTCTCTCACAGCAATGAGTTCTTTTTCCCTCAGTATCAGAAGGCTGAATGCGCCGCTGACCTGCCTTAACGCCTCAATTACCCTTTCGTAAAAGTCTCCGGTCTTTGAATGCGCTATGAGGTGCACTATAACTTCGCTGTCGGATGTTGACTGGAATATTGCGCCTTCTTTTTCAAGTTCTTCTCTTATCTCTCCGGCATTCACAAGATTGCCGTTGTGAGCTATGGCCAATGGCCCCAATGCAAAATTTGCCAGTATCGGCTGGACGTTTTTAAGAACACTGCTGCCTGCTGTTGAATAACGGTTATGGCCTATTGCGATATGACCGGGAAGTTTTTTCAGGCGTTTTTCGCTGAAAATGTCAGCGACAAGCCCCATTGATTTATCAAGATGAAGATGCCTGCCGTCAGATGAACAGATGCCTGCGCCTTCCTGCCCCCTGTGCTGGAGCGCGTATAAGCCGAGATATGCAAGGTTGGATGCCTCGGAATGTCCGTAAACCCCGAAGACTCCGCATTCCTCGTGTATATCGTGGAACTGC
Organism: Nitrospirota bacterium; assembly: GCA_016212165.1. Lineage (GTDB taxonomy): Bacteria > Nitrospirota > Thermodesulfovibrionia > Thermodesulfovibrionales > UBA1546 > SCSY01. The sequence goes on along the minus strand of JACRGY010000052.1, from coordinate 1,627 downwards.
ATTCTTTATTTTAGCATATATAATGCGGCGATGTGGTCAGCTGCGAAGGGTCGGAAGGGACTGAAGATAGCGCTGAAGATTCTAAAACAGGCGCTGACCCTGTTTATTTACTTTTAGTTTGCTCATTCAAACTGAGGGGCCTGTTTTTAAATTGTAGTCCCTCTCCCAATAGAAAATGCCTCGCCAAGATAGCCGCCGACTTTGTGGTAAGCGCGTGTCTCAGGTGTAAAAAGAATAGGCTTTACTTTTTCTATATCTGGAAGCCCTTTTTCATTAAGCGCAGATTCATCAACCTTAACATCAATAATTTCTCCGACAAACTGTGTATGCAGCCCGATTTCCAATGTGTGGACTACCTTGCACTCCAGAATCAAAGGGAATTCCTTTACATAAGGGGCGTCAACCATGTCGCTCTTTAAAGGAGTAAGCCCTGTAATTGAAAACTTGTCCGTGTCTTTTCCTGAGACCATTCCGAAATAATCAGCCTCTTTGGCGTTTAACTCGGAAGGGACATTTACCGTAAATGCTTTGCGCTCAATAATATTTCCGTAAGTATAGGTTGCTTTCCTTATGGAAATCGCAACGCATGGGGGCTTGGAACAGCAGATCCCTCCCCATGCAATAGTCATGACATTGGGCTTCCCAGCCTTGTCATAAGTTCCTATAACCCAGACAGGGGTCGGGTAAATCAGCGTCCTCGGTCCAAATGATTTCTTCATCTTATTGTCCTCCTGGTAATATTTCGTAATTATAAAGAGATTATATCAGGGTTTTGAGTTAGATGTTAGAGGGAAGGAAGCGTGAAGAACGAATGCTCTTGCTTCTCATGGAAAGCAGTATAAGATATTTGGCTGTTAAAAAACAAGGACTGGGATTAATTTGTTATGCCAATTTAGAAATGTCCTATTATTACCAATTTAGAAATGTCCGCTTTTGTATTTTACCTGATCATCTCCCTTTTTTGATTTTGAGGCATACTTTTTATGAAATCGGTTTCCATGAATGCCTCTATTTTCAATTTTCTCATGCCAACCCATATCCCGGTATCCCATATTTATGCAGCCCACGCCCACTTCTTTTTCTTCCATCCGTTGATGTTGAATTTCCTCCACGGGTGTTCTGCCGGCAGGCAAATAGTTGTTTTCTTTTTTACTATGCGCGGCTTCTTTTGCTTTTCGGGTCTTTCGGTTATCTTCTTAAACTTTACAGAGGCTCCGTTATAAGTAATCAGCATCTTGCCGTTTATCCTTTCTTCTACCGTCACCTTCTGGGCCTTTATGCTTTCTGTGATCTGATAAAGTTTCCCTTTGTATGAGATGGTGAAATCATTCCTTAGCGCTCTTTCTTCCTTAATGCATAGGATATTGTCAAGATTTAATCCCTTCGGAATCTTGCGGTGAAATTCGGTTTTCTCTTTCGGGTTCGCTGCAAATTTCCTGTTGTGCCCCGGGAGGTATTCAGCTAAAAACTTATTTGCCTCCTCTATGGTCTTTATCCCCTTTAACCGCATCTCCTTTACGACTCTGTCCTGAAAGGTCCTGAATAGCCTCTCTATTCTGCCTTTGGCCTGAGGTGAATGTGCATGGCTTACTTCAACCCCAAGTTCTTTCATCGCTCTTTCAAATTG
>JACRGY010000053.1 GCA_016212165.1 Nitrospirota bacterium | reverse complement strand
TTGATTCCTATCCCCATATCTGTATGCCATTCCTCTTCCCTCCGTTTTCCCTTTTAAATATATCCTTGCAACGTTATAATATTACACTATTCCATTCTTAACAAGAATTATTTGTAAATAATTAATTGCGACACAGTCTGTTGATGCGGAATCCAGAAACTTGCAACTAAATTTTTATTACTGGATTCCTGCTTTCGCAGGAATGACGACAATAGACTTACTCAAGTTTAAACCTCACAGGCAGTAATGCCTTACACGCCACTGATATACCATTTAATTTTGCTGGTCGAAAAGCTGATGCCTTCACCGCCTCAATTGCTGCCTCGTCAAAACCGTAACCTGCCTTTTCAATCAGTTCAACACTAACAAGTCTCCCGTGTTCATCAATAAAAAGCCTTAATACCACCTTCCCCTCTTTGCCGAATCTTCTTGCCAATCTCGGATAGTCGGGTTTTATCATTCTCAAAAAAGACGGTCCATTTATTGAGCCGAATTCGCCCTCTACAATAGCTCTCCCTGAATTATTCCCTTTAGCAACATAGGAACCGATGCTTTCCTTATCATGGAACCCGGATGTTGAGATGCCCGATGCTCCCGATGGCAGAGTTACTCCTTCATTTCTGTCTGCACTCCAGTGACTTGATTGAACATTTTCAGGTTTAAAAAAGGATGGATTCTTTGCCGCCGGCAACGGCTCTGATTTTTGAATGTCCGCATTCTTTGTCTCCGGCGCGTTAAAAGCTGATTTGGCCGGACTTTCCTTTTTGACACTGTTTTTTGAAAATCCAGTTTTCTTAGCCCGAATACTTCTCTCAGAGGTCTTTGCATTTCCAGACATTGATTCCTGCATCATCAATTCCACAGTAAAAATTCTCTCCCTTTCATAATTTGCAATGGCAAAGACAAGCAAAACAACCACATGCAATGACATGGAAATTACCAGTGGCAATGTCTTTGCCTTCATCTCTAAAACCTTAATGTTACTTCTCCAAACCATGACCTGCCGGGCGCCTTGGAATATCCCCAATAATCCCTGTCAAAGATGTTATCTACCGAAAAAGAGACAGCGGCAAACTTTGTAAGTTTATAAGAGACCTTGGCATCAGCCGTAAAGTAAGGGTCGTATGAGGTATAGACTCCGCTGACAGTATCTGTGTTTTCATCATTTGCATATTGCTTGCCTACATATCTGCCTGTAAGAGATGCTGAAAACGGCCCTTTCTCAAGCTCAGCTCCCGCATTGAACATATTCTCCGGAAGCTGTATCATCTTTTTCCCTTCAGCCGCAGGTTTTGCCTCATTTTTCTTTATCTTCGCATCGGTATAAGTATAGTTCGCAAAGAGCCTAAGCCACTTGTCAAACCTCTGCTCCGCCTCAAGCTCTACTCCTTTACTCTCAGCTTTCCCTGCATTGATCCTTTCTTGAAGCGTGGACGAAACGGTCTTACTGTAAATAAGGTCTTTCAGATAATTCTTAAAATAGGTTGCCTTGACTTTGGCTCCTCTCCAGAGTCCCTGCTCAATACCGGCATCCCATGATATGGTGGTCTCAGGCTTCAGATCAGGATTTCCTGCATAGGTAACACCGCTTGAAGACGCCCATGTCCTGTAGAGTTCGTAAACCGTGGGCGGTCTGAACGCCTTTCCAATGGAAGTTCTCAGCGTCGTCTTTTCAAATGGCTTATAGACAATGGCTGCCTTGGGACTGAAAGACGATGCATCTCTTGAATCGTAATTACTTGGATAACCTGCTGTGCCGACCTGATTCACATAGCCGTCATAAGTCTCCCACCAGTCCTGCCTGAGGCCTATGTATGCCGTGAGATTTTTAAGAATCATTATTTCATCCTGAACGAACAAGGCATAAGTCCTGTCTTTGCCTTTTGATTGATAGGAAAGGGTTGTCTTTGAATCCTCGTCCTTCCAGTTTGTGAGATTGTGCTCCTCAGAGTCTGCCCATCCATGCCTGAAGGTGCCGCCAAAGGTCAGGATATGCCTCTCAAATACCGGTATGGTGAATTGAATATCCGCATTGTAGCTTTGCGACGGAGTCTCGCTGAGTGTGCCGGGGCCTCCGGCTCTGGTTGTGGCAACGGTTGTGCCTCTTGTCACAGACCATGCTTTTCCCCTGTCCATTAGACCAAGAGAAAGTTTCATCTTGATGGAAGAAAACGCCGTCTCAAAGCCTATGTTGTAAGTATTCCGAAGACTGCCGCCGCTACCTGAAAGGAAAGAGGACTCCTTCACGCTTCCGTATGACCAGACCTCGTTTCCCGCCGCATTTTTCAAGTAGGTGTGCGGCTCGTCATAATTGTATTCATAGCTGTTCCGCATGTAGGAAAGATTCATTTTGGTCTCTTTCGTGAAGTCGTATCCTGCCTTCAGGGTAATCTGGTCATCCCACCATCTGTTGTCGCCCTTGTCTCCGATTAGATAACGGGTATTGCCCTGATTATCCGTTGTTTGTGTCCATCCGGTAATGCCTGCTGTCGGCTTGCTGCTCTGGACATTAAAGTCCGTAGGATAGCCGTTTGTTGCCTTATAGCCATAACTTACAAAGAGGCTCAGTTTGTCTTTAAATTTATCGCCATAAGAGAGATAGAACTTTCTCAAATCATCCATCGCCTCGCCCCTGTCCCAGCTTGAGCCATAACCTGTTTTAAAGGTAAATTCCCTCTTTTCGGGCATCTTTGTGATAATACTCACAACACCACCCATGGCATATCCGCCATAAAGGCTTGAAAATGGCCCTTTGACAACTTCTATTTTCTCCACATCTTCCACTGAAAGCAGGTCATAGCTAACTCCGCCGCTATACGCATCATTAAGTGCAATCCCGTCAAGAAGAAAAAGGGTTCTCTTGTCATCCGGAATGCCTCGCAGAGATAATGATGTCATCCTATCCATAATGCCCTTGCCTCTCTTTTGATAAATGCCGGCTGTTGTATTCAAGGCATCGTCAACCGTCTTGATATTCCTTTTCTCAATGTCTTCTTTGGTTACGACCGAGACACTGCCGGGCGCAGACGCCAATTCCTTTTCCGTTCTCGTGGCAGTTACTACGATTTCTTCCATTGAAGCAGTTTTTTCTTCGGCAAATGCAGAAGTGACAAATAGGCTGATGGCTAAAGGCGAAAGACCAAAGGCAAGCAAAACAGTGATATGTGATGTGTAATGCGTGATGCGATTGAATAAAGATAAGAGTCTTTTCATTTCTTCCTCCCTCGGGAAATTTTTGATTTGGATTTTGTTAGAGGTCGTGTCTTTTAACTCTTAACTCCGAACTCTAAACTCTGTATGGTCTGGATAGGTCTTCCGGCTCAGGGCAGCCTACTTACCCGCCTTCCCATCATGATATTACCCATGACAGTGTCTTCTTTAAAGACGGTGTCAGTGATTAGTGTCAGTGTCAGTTTTTACTAATCACTGTTCACTAATCACTATTCACTGTCTTTTTGGGTTTTCGTTCCCATCACGGCTGCGGGGCAGCGGAGGCTTTTTACCTCTCTTCCCTGACATCCAGCCAATTTTGACTATTTCAACTTTTCACATCTTACTTCTTACTTATCACTTTTAAAAAATCACCCCCTTCTTTACCGACTATGTCCGTCAAGCCGGACTTGATTCAAAATAAAAACCCCAGCCTCCGTAATGAAAGCTGGGGATAAAAGCCGAAACCTTTACCCTCACAACCTCTTTCCACGAAGGCTTTATCGTGAGGCTTTGTTCAGGCAGGTCTTCTGGCTCTCCCGACCTCTACCTGCCTTCCCTTCCTGAAACATCGGGAAAGTGGCTCTTAACCGGTAGAGGTTTTTATTCCGAGCTAATCGGAATCAGGATTACAGCGGCGGGTCCGCTCCAGTTTCTAACTGGATTCCCCTTTAAGCCCTCACGGGCGCCTGAACAAAATATATAAAATATAAAAGGTTATAACTTATTAACTCACCAAAAGTCAAGAGAGAGCATCAAGTCTTCTCAGCCCTGCATCATGAGCGGCTTTCACAGCCTTTCTGTATTCCTCATTTGTAACTCTTCTATCAAGAGGCGGGTGTTCAAATGCTTTATAGCATGGATAGTATTGAGCCATAATGTTTATATATGTGTTTGGCGAAATTTCTTCAACAAGGAATCTCACCAGCTCTTCAGTGCCTGCCAGACCCTCTGGAAGCACGAGATGCCTTACAAGCAACCCTCTCAAAGCGACTCTTCTCTGGTCAATAATTAAATCTCCAACCTGCCTGTGCATCTCTTTTATTGCAGCTTTTGCAACAGAGGGATAGTCTTTCGCCTTTGAATATTTCATAGCAGCTTCAGGACTGGAATATTTAAAATCAGGCATGTAGATGTCAATAATTCCATCAAGTATTTTTAATGTCTCAATAGACTCATATCCTCCACAATTATAAACAATAGGAACTTTCAATCCCTTTTCTATTGCGATCTCAAGAGACCTTAAAATCATGGGCACCTGATGGGTTGGAGTTACGAGATTTATATTGTGACAGCCGTATTTTTGTAATGTTAGCATTATATCTGCAAGGGTATCAAAAGAGACTGTATCCCCCTCACCGAGATGGCTTATTGTCCAGTTCTGGCAGAACAGACAGCCGAGATTACAGTGTGTAAAAAAGATTGTGCCTGAGCCATATCTTCCAACAAGCGGTCTTTCTTCTCCAAAATGCGAATTATAGCTTGAGACAAACGGCTTATCGCCTGCCTTGCAAAATCCAGGCTTGCCTGCTGTCCTGTCAACTTTGCAGTTGCGAGGGCAGAGTGTGCAGTCTTTTAATATCTCTTCTGCTGCCTTTATCTTTTTTTTAAGGATATCCTTTGAGAGTTTCAGGTAGGCTGCTTTAAAGACTGAAGTTTTTTCTTTGTCCATTCAATGAGACCGCCTGCAGAAATTAATTCCTGCATAAATTGAGGGATGGGTTTTGCAGTATATTCTTCTTTTTTTGCAATATTTTTGCTTATGCCCTTATCGGCATCTATTTGAATCTCATCACCTTCTCTAATTTTCTCAGATGCATCCTCAGACTCAAAAATCGGAAGCCCGATGTTAAATGCATTCCTGTAAAATATCCTTGCAAAACTCTTTGCGACAATAGCCTGTATACCCGCTGCACGTTCCCCCATTTTTCAAAAAATCACCTTCGTCCACTTAATAATTTCTGATTCCCTTATACGTCCACTTCTGATGTTCTTTGTTCGCGTTGTTTTTTTGGGAAACCTGACATGCTATTTCTCCTCAACATGCTTAAGCCCCTCTTTAAAGAGGCTGTCAATATGTTCATCATCAAGGGTATAATACGCTTTCTTCCCATCCCTTCTGTACTTTACAAGCCTCATGTTTCTTAGAATCCTCAACTGATGCGACACAGCAGATTCAGTAAGCCCAAAGAGGGCTGCTATGTCGCAGACGCACAACTCAGCCTGCGAGAGGGCATAGATTATTTTTAACCTCGTTGTATCACCGAGGACCTTAAATGTCTCGGATAATTGATTGATAGTGCTATCCGGCTTAAGCCTCTTTTTTACCTGTGCAACGCTTCTCTTGTTTACAAAGGTAATCTCACATGTACCTGCCTGGCCGGTAGGCAGGTCGGTCTTTGTCTTATTTGTTTTTACAAGTACCGGCATCTTACCTCCCTCATCTAATCAATCTTGCTGAATTTGCAAAGACCACCACATCAGGCAGGACATGCGCAACTGCTGCCATCATTGGCGTTATTATGCCTGTTGCGGCAAGTGTCACCCCGATAATATTAAAGAGAATTCCTATAGCGAGGTTCTGCCTTATCACGCCAAAGGTCTTCCTCCCTATTTTTATGGCCTCAGGTATCTGCCTCCAGTCATCCCGCATAAGAGCTACATCTGCAGCCTCAATTGCAACATCTGTTCCTGCAACGCCCATGGCAATCCCCACATCTGCTGCTGCAAGGGCAGGGGCATCATTAATTCCATCGCCAACCATGGCAACCTTCTTGCCGTTCGCAATAAGCTCCTGAATTTTCCTGACCTTGTCCTCTGGCATAAGTTCCGCCTCTATATTGTCAATGCCAACCTGCTCCCCTATCGTTTTTGCTGTGCGCCAGTTATCACCTGTGAGCATAACTATGTCCTTTATCCCTGCCCGCCTGATCTCTGCTATAGCATCTTTGCTCTCTCCCCTTACAACATCTGCGACTGCGATTACACCGCATACCTCACTATCATGAGCAATCAGGAGGGCTGTCTTTCCCTCTTCCTCTCTTGCCTTCAT
>JACRGY010000050.1 GCA_016212165.1 Nitrospirota bacterium | reverse complement strand
CGGCTGCTTGTGGAACATTCTTTTGCAGACAAGGTTTTTTTCTGCAATTCAGGCGCAGAGGCAAACGAGGCCGCCATAAAGCTTGCGCGGAAATATGCAAAGGAACATCAGGGCAAGGATAAGTTTGAGATAATAACTGCCCTGAATTCTTTTCATGGAAGGACCCTTGCAACTCTTACAGCAACAGGGCAGGAGAAGTTTCAGAAAGGGTTTGAACCTTTAATGCCGGGGTTCAAATATGTGCCTTTCAATGATATCAGCGCTCTTAAATCCCTGATAACGCAGAACACATGCGCTGTTATGCTTGAGCCGATACAGGGTGAAGGAGGAATAAAAATCCCTGACCCTGATTACTTTAAGAATGTGCGGGAACTCTGCAATAAAAACAACCTGCTGCTTATACTGGATGAGGTTCAGACAGGAATGGGGCGGACAGGAAAGCTTTTTGCTTATGAGCATTATAACATTACTCCTGATATAATGGCCCTTGCAAAAGGGCTTGGCAGCGGTGTGCCGATAGGCGCCATGCTTGCTTCTGATAAGGTTGCATCAGCGTTTGTGCCCGGCTCTCATGCCTCGACATTCGGAGGCAACCCGCTGGTGTGCACGGCAGCAATAGCAACGATAGAGACGCTCCTTGAGGATGGATTTTTGCTGGACCAGTGTAAAAGGATGGGCGAATATCTCAGGAAGGAGCTGAAGAATCTTCAAAAAGAATTTCCGAGTGTGATAATTGACGTAAGAGGCAAGGGGCTTCTCGTAGGGATGGAACTTACAAGGGACTGTTCAACTATTGTAAAGGCATGCATGGAGAAGGGGCTTCTGGTGAACTGTACAGCAGGGAATGTGCTGCGTTTCACTCCGGCGCTGATAGTGCAGGAGAAAGATATTGACCATATGCTTGATATACTGGGCAATGTGCTCAGCAGTTTATCATAGGACAAGGCAAGTGAGAGGAACGTTTTGAAATGAAGAGAGACTTCTTAACATTACTGGACCTGTCAGCTGAAGAAATATCCGCGCTTTTAAAAAGGGCGATTGATATGAAGTCAGGCATAGACGCCAATAAATGCCCGTTGATAGGAAAGAGCATAGGGCTTCTTTTTGAAAAGGCCTCTACAAGGACAAGGGTCTCATTCGAGGTGGGGATTTATCAGCTTGGCGCGCATCCGATATATTTAAACCCTAATGAGATACAACTCGGCAGAGGAGAAACCATACCAGATACTGCAAGGGCGCTCTCCAGATACCTGGATGCCATTGTGATAAGGACCTTCGGGCACGGGTTGCTTGCTGAATTTTCAGCGCATTCTTCGGTGCCTGTCATAAACGGGCTCAGTGATCTGCATCACCCCTGTCAGGCGCTTGGTGACTTGATGACTATCCTTGAGAAAAAAGGCCGCCTGAAGGATATCCGCGTTGCGTATGTCGGAGACGGCAATAATGTTGCAAACTCACTTATTGAGGCAGCATCAGTGACCGGGATGAACCTTACCATTGCATGCCCTGAAGGCCATGAGCCTGATGCTGATGTTCTTGAAAGGGTAAGGGCTGTTGCAAACAGTGAGATACTCATCTTGAGAGAGCCGAAAGAGGCTGTGGGCCGGGCAGATGTGGTTTATACTGATGTCTGGGTCAGCATGGGACAGGAAAAGGAATCAAAAAAGAGAAAGAAGAGATTTAAGGATTATCAGATAAACAGCAAAATACTTTCATGCGCTAAAAAGGATGTAGTTGTGCTTCACTGCCTGCCGGCGCACAGGGGCGAGGAGATAACAGACGAGGTTATGGACGGGCCTCAGAGCGCTGTATTCGACCAGGCAGAAAACAGGCTCCATGCGCAAAAGGCATTGCTGGAGATGCTGGTTTCATAGCCTATAAGTTTTTTTGTCATGTTTTTTCCCTTGACCCCTTGAACCCTCGGCCCCTGTTTTTTTGTGTTTTTGACTTCCGCTCTTCCGCACTTTCGAACTTGTGCGCTTGTTTACTCGCTCGCTATCTGGCTTGCTAATTATTTGAGAAATAGGTGTAGAAGCCAACAATTTTAGGGAGAAAATCGAGGGCATAGGGGAAAGAGGTGTTGGCCCGTTGTATTTTCTATCACGCTGTGATATAAAATATATCAAATGGAAGATACGTACAAACCACGCTGGTTAGCTGACAAGCTGCGCACGGCAGCCGAGTTTTCGCCGGTGATTGTCCTTTCGGGCGCCCGCCAGACAGGGAAGAGCACTCTTCTCAGAAACGAACAGCCATTCAAAGACTGGCACTACATTACCTTCGATGACCTTGACAGCCTTGCGCTTGCCAGGAAACGGCCTGATGAGATACTGAACATCTCACGGCATATGGTTATTGATGAAGTGCAGAAGGCGCCAGGGTTCATGCATGCTGTCAAAAAGGTTGTTGATAAGGATAAGTCGCGGAGGATTGTTCTGTCAGGCTCTGCCCGGCTCCTCCTCATGAAAAAGGTCTCAGAGAGCCTTGCAGGCAGAGCGGTTTATTATGACCTCATGCCGTTCAGCTTCGGCGAGATGAATGGGATAAGGCATGACAGTTGGATAGAGAAATTCATGGAGACCGGCAACCTCCCGTCATTGAATATTAAAGATTACATGCCTGACAAAGAAGCAGCGTGGAATCTTAAACAGAACCTTTTCAGGGGGTTTCTGCCTCCGGTTGCACTTCTGAGAAAAGAGGAGCACATTGCAGCATGGTGGAAGGGCTATATCAAGACATACCTTGAGCGGGACCTTAGAGACATATCTGAAATAGCATACCTGCCCGATTTCAGAAAATTGATGGAACTGCTTGCACTAAGAACGGCGAATATCCTTAAGCAGAGCGATTTTGCCAGAGATGCTGGTCTTTCACAGGCAACAGCAGGAAGGTACATTAATATACTGGAGGAGACGAGCCTTATTGCCAGAGTCAGGCCATATTCAAGGAACATATCAAAGAGGCTGATAAAAGCTCCGAAGGTGGTTGTAACGGACCCCGGACTTGCAGCCTCGCTTGCCGGTGCTGCATCGTCAGCCGCCATATCAGAGCAGTTCCTTGGTGCATTGCTTGAATCATATATATTCCTGAACCTTACGGCACGGGCATCACTTATGGATGCAGACGTGATGTATTTCAGGACTCAGGGCGGACGGGAAAGGGAAGTTGATTTTGTGCTTGAAAAGGGGAAAAGTATAATGGCTGTTGAAGTGAAACTGGCAAAGACAGTGTCTGTTGGAGATATTGAAAATCTGCTTTTCCTGAAAGACGCCTCAAGAAACTTTGCCTGCGGCTTGGTTGTATATTCAGGGATGGAAATAAGGCAGCTTTCGCAAAATATTTTCGCGATGCCCTGGTTTGCGTTATAGATGCAGTTATCTGAAGTTTTATTGATTGAGAAGTGGGTGTAGAAATATGCGGGAAGTGGAACTGGTTTTTCCCCCCAGGAAAAGGGGATGGAAAGTGTTATTGCAAGACCTGACCCTCTTTGTTATATCCTTTGTTATATCCACAAGACCTGACCCTCTTTGTTATATCCATTATGATAAGGAAGATCGGGGAATAATGGGGGACACATACCCTTTTTTCTGGCATCATTTTTTAGTGCTAATGTTATTTTTTACCCTTCGCAGATGATACGCTTTTTATCACTTCCAGCAGCGGCAGATTAAGTTTTTTGGCAAGTCTTTTACAGTCTTCATACTCAGGCGTTATTCGGACAACTTTATCATCTACCTTTGAGAGCTTGAGGTTTATTTTTCCGAATTTTGTATTGAGTTTTTTTATCTCTCTAGTTAATGTCTTCCTTCCAACAGAATAAAACCTGAGCCCTATTGTTGTTGTTTCCTCAAACATGATTTTCATCAGGTTCTCTTTGTCTGAATCATTGCAGAGCACTGAAAGTTTTATTCCGGGCCTTCCTTTTTTCATTATTATCTGCGCGAGATACACATCAAGCGCGCCTGCCTTGAATAACCTCTCCATCACGTATTCATAGACCTGGGGGTTCATGTCGTCAATGTTTGTTTCTATGACTGTGATTTCTTGCTCTCTGCTCTCTGAGCCCTGCTCCATGCTCTCCCCGACAAAAATTCTGAGCACATTTGCCTTGTGCTTGAAGTCTTTTGACCCTGCTCCGATCCCGATTTTTCCGATAGACATTTCAGGGATGTTTCCGAAACCTGAAGCCAATTCCTTTATTATCACAGTGCCGGTTGGTGTTGTTAACTCAAAATTTGTCCCATCAGAATAGAGCTGACAGCTGAGAGCTGAGCGCTGAGAGCTTAAAATCTCCAATGTTGCAGGCGCAGGAACAGGAAGTATGCCATGAGTTGTTTTAACAAAGCCTCCGCCAAGGTTCACGGGAGATGAATAGACTTTCTCTATCCCGAGAATTTCCATAGCGATTAAGGTTCCGAAGATATCCACGATGCAGTCAACAGCGCCCAGTTCATGCAGATGGACATTATCAAAGCGCTCGCCATGCACCTTTGCCTCTGCCTCAAAAAGCCTTTTAAAGATTTTTAAGCCTTTTTGTTTGATATTGTCGGAGAGTTTGGATGTTTTGATAATTTTTTCAATGTCTCTCCATTTTTTAGCTGAGGGCTGAGGGCTGAGAGCTGAGAGCTGTAAAACATCCACTTTCGTTGCCCTGAACCCTGCGCGTTTGGCCTTTTTAGACGCGAGCTTATAGCCCTTTATCGGAACCTTCCTGAGTTCCTTCTCCAATGCCTTTAAGGAAACGCCTGCGTCAACGAGCGCGCCGAGGCACATGTCTCCGCTTATTCCTGAAGAGCAGTCAAAATATGCTGTTTTCAAGTTGGGATTCCCTTTCATTAGTTATTCCCCTTTTTGTGTTTCTTTTTCATTTCAAGTGGGTATCCTAACTCCCCTCCTTAGTTAAGGAGGGGTAGGGGTTGTTTGATTATAATGAATTTCCTTTTCCCACTTAACACCCTGTCCTTCCTGCCTGCCGGCTGGCACGGCGGACACCCCTCCTAAAATAGGAGGGGAGCTATAAGAAGCTTTTACTTTACGATATATCAGCGGGCGAGAATACAACCTCATCCCTGAATGATTTTATCATATAAATGGTTTTTCTTATCTCAGGATCCAGCACATCAACCATGGCGGCATCAAGGCCTGCTCCTGCAAGATAACTCAGGAAGACAGAATTCATCCCCGGCTGTAATTTCCTGGGCATGCCTGCTGAGACATTAGATATCCATGCAATTGTATTTATCGGCGGTTCAACCATTTCTGTCAGGGCGCGAATGCAATCATGAGAGTTTATCAGATGGTCTTGCCCCATGCCTTTCCCTATATGAACAATAGAAGGGTCAGCGAACAGCCTTTCATTCGGGATATCAGCGGCATTGGCTTCTTCCATCAATTCCTCGATTATCTGCAGCTTTGCCTCAAGGGATGAAGGTACCACATTCCTTGAAGCCCTGATAATAAGGTTTGTTTTTTTATCTGCGGCTAAAGACAGCAATTTTTTGCGGTCAGAAGGCTCGGTGGCAGAAATATAATTTATCAGGGGCGGTTTATTGCACAGGGGGACAGCCTTTTTTAAGGCCTCGATATTTCTTGAATCAAGCGATATCGTAAGCCCTGTTGCCTTCACTACAGCCTCTACAACCATGGGCAGCGCTTCTGCATCCCCGCTTCCGTCAAGAGAGCACTGTATATTAATAACCTCTGCGCCTGCATCAGCAAGCTCTTTGGAAAGCCGGGCTATGGACTTAGAGTCCTTTTTCTTTACAGCCTCCATGTATTTCTTGTTCCTTGTATGAAGGTTCTCTGCTATTACTATCATCTTGCCCTCCTTTTTAAAAAGTTGGAAGTTTAAAGTTAAAAGTGAGAAGTTTTAAAGCTCTTAGCTCTTAGCTCTTAGCTCTTAGCTCTTAGCTCTTAGCTCTTAGCTCTTAGCTCTTAGCTCTTAGCTCTTAACTCTATTTTTTGATTAGATTATATCATTCAATTGATCGCAATCAAACTAAAAAAAGATATAGGGAATAATGTAAAGAGTTTACAGGTCATAATCCGTCTGCCAGAAAAGTTTTCTAATGTATCTCTTTTATTTATTCCCCCGGCGGCTCAAACCAGGCATCTGACGGCCCGCCAAAGGAATGACATCCGGATGCACAGCTTATAGGATACTGCTGAATGACATTTAAATCACTTACATTCATGAAGCGTCGAACCGGGCAGGGTTGTTGTATGGCAATTTTCGCAGTTTACTGAATTGTTTATGTTGTGAGGATTGTCGAGGGCGAGGATGGAAGAAGGCAATATGCCAATTAAGATAAAGACAAACAAAGCAACTGCTACTGGTAAGAGCTTCTTAACTGCAGGGCTTAAAGACATTATCCCTCCACCGCTGTGCTCCTACTGCAATTTAACGCTCAAATTATAACTTGACACCTTTGGGATTTGCAAGAAAAATACCTGAGATTTATACATTTTTTTAAAAAAAGTTACAAGGTTTATCATATAAATTGTTTATCATTTTTTTTTCAGCAATCGGATTGAATCCCTCCATATATAATAAGCTTTGTGCGTAATATGACGTAGTTTAACGTAGAGATGCAGTGAAAACCCGCAGTTTCTGCTTAAATCATTAATAGTTTTTTAATCAATGCCTGCCTTCCACATTATCCAGTCAATCAGGCCGTTGAAGAGATTGTTTGCAGGATTAGTTCTATTAGCGCCGATGGCAAAGTTATCACCACTATATGTCTTGATCTTGTCGCCCGCATAGAATTTCACAGCATCGAACTTCAGCGATTGGTCTGTATCCGTACAGTTGATAGAACCCGACCATTTTTTGTCCGCTCCCAATCCGTCAGTGCCCTGATCTTCGATGAAAATATCCGCAGGCTGGAAGAACTGTCCCGGAGTTCCGCCCGGTTTATTTGTATCCCAGACTGCCTTTATCTGATACCAGTGGTCGTTGACGATAGGACAGTCGTTCTCCGCATCATTCTTTGCGCCTGTATAATTAGTCAATACGGGTTTCCATGAATTGCCGCTGTGAGCATCATCGGCATATATCCACAAGGCAATAGAAGCTTCATAATCAGGAGCATTATACGTGTCCGTCGTAGGATTGTTCCATGTGTTGTTGCGCCAGACCGAAATCTGAAAATTGCCACTGCCATCTCTCGCCAGAATGCGTCTGATGTATTGGGTGTCTCCGGTCACGGTTGACAGCCCTGTCGGTTTAATGCGCGCCTCAATGGTCATGGCTGTCGATGCCTGCAGGCATGAAGTATTATAGTCAAACATTATATATCTGCCGCTACCATCTCCGCCGCCTGAATATTCGCTACCCGTTAATGTAGCTGAGCCACCATAAACCGCGCCATAGAGAATATTTTGAGTATCCATGATATATGTACTGCCGGACACTTCGTTCAACTGTATGCTCACAGGTGATGTTGGACATTGTGCTGATAGCCCCATCGTCACTGCCTCAGTCCTCATAGAGTTGTTGTAGTTGTCAAAAATGGAGTCGGCAACAGCAGCAAGGGTATCGGAGTTAACATCATTTGCCGTTAATGGCTGGCTCATTGTGATAACTGCTGTTGATGCCCCGGCAGTATGGGTCACCCCTGTTATGGTCCTCGGGTTATTGCCGCCCGTGTCAGTTAGGGTCAAGTCGGCAGGCACAAGTGCGCCGTCTGCCCCGGTATTAGTATAAACACCTTCTGAGAAAGTGATAGTGAGCTGATTATTGCCTATTAAACCTTCTACCGAACTTATGTAAGGCGCAGTTTGCGAATCATATGACGAGAAGTATGCCGCATTTTTCGTAATATTCCAGACCTTTGCCTCATCTATTCTGCCTATAAAGTTGGTTGCCTCCCAATCGAATCCTCCGATTGAGAATTCTGAAGCGCACCATGTACCGTTGTAACATATACTCTCGTTCCAGGGACTGTTCTCGGAATAAGCATATATTGAGGTCTCGTTTGCCCCAGGCTGCACATTATTCCCTGATGTATCGCTTGTTGTTACATCCTCGCCGTTGACATATATCCTTATTCTTCCTATAGAAGGCTCAGACAGATTTCTATCAGGGCCACCTGTGTCGAATGTCGCTGCAACATGCGTCCATTTGTTTAGCGGCACTGCTACAGAACTATATGCACCGCGCACTCCTGCTCTGCCGTCCTGGGTGACTCCATTATTATCCGCTGCCATGGTGAAGGTTGCACGCAGCGTGCCGCCGATTTTCCTAAGGGTCAAAGAATAACCTCCATTATTGCTGACACCCACATGTTTGTTGAAAATCGTATACTCGCTTTTTGCATTGTCTGTCGGATATACCCATGCCTCAAAAGAGGTGTTGAACTTCATCTCAGTATATTTCCACGTGCCATGATTTCCCTCGTCGGTTGACCAATAGCTGTTCTCTGTCCCAACCTGCACACCAATATCTTCGCCGAGCACTACCGCCTGACCGCTCTTTCCGGCTGCAAATGACCCTGAAGTGGAATACCACTTGCCATCCATTTCCCATCCACCTGAATCCTTGAGATTATTTTCAAAGGCATAATATAACACCAGACCCTGAGTATGAGTTCTGGTGCCTCCGGAGCCTGACATTTTTTTAGCACGGTGTATAGAATTAGTCTCATGACAACTTGCATTGCCGCAGGCCATCCCAGCATGCCAGTCGCTATAATAGTAATGGCAGGCATTGCACTCGGTGTTCCAGACCGTGCTGCCGGGGCTGTTATTGACTGTTGCCCGAAGCTTTGACCCGATGCCGCTTTCATGAGTCACATGACAGTCAGAACAACTTAAAACCAAATTGGCTCCTGCTATTCTCTCTGTATGTGTATACGGTGCCCTAGAATAGAGTTCATCACTGTCGCCTCTTGGTTTGACCGGCCAACATTCTGCCTGTGTGCCGACGCAGTCATCATTGTCCCAGCCGAAGGCATTACCGCATGCAAACCAGTTCGGGCAAACGCCATAGCCATCCGGTTGATTTGCCGATGACCTGCCGTGCTGGTCGCCGTCCCATGAGATACTTCCGTAACTGCTGGGACTCATGTCCCCGCCGTGACAGTCGAGACAGAAAGACGGATAATCCGGCAACTGCGACCCTGACAGGACATCTCCATTTGGTGTCTTGTATGTGCCGCTTCCTGCATAATCGTTCATCTTTTGAGGGGACTGAGCGCCCCACACGTTGAGGTTATCTGAGAGTTTGGTAATCGGGCTTTCGTCCGATGCGGATGCCGAGAACATACCTGTTACGATATGTACATTATGACAGGAGACGCACTGAAGAGAATAACTCTTCCCGCCTTGACCAAATGACGCGCCGAGGGCATGACCTGCATGGCCTGCATGGCAGTTATTGCAGAGATTTTCCTTGTTTGCTTTTGTCATCCCTGCATAGGGCCCTGAAATGCCGTGCATATCATGACAGTCGGAACACTTCTTGCTGCTGTGAGCAGAATTCTGATACGCTGTATATGTCGTATACCACTGCGGGTCTGCTACTGCTACGGTTCCAGGATTATGACACTGCTTGCAGTTGCTGTCGTTATTATCGTTCTCATAACTTGATTTCAATCTCTTTACAGCGGTATTAAAATGCTGTGTTGTAAGATTATGGCATGCGCTGCATTGTCTGTTTGCACCAGGATTTCCTGCTGCTGATGTGTCCTGCCAGGAAAGTCTTGGATAATTGCCTGAAGTTTTTCCGTGTCCTGTCACATAATATCCATAACTCGAATCATTTCCCAATATGTTATATGCATTGTCTCCTGTCCCATCACTCTTTGTGTTGCCCGGTGTCGAGTCATGGCAACTGCCGCAGAAGCTCTTCTCTCCTTCTACCGCTGTCCAACTGCCCGGTGTTTGAGACGATGAACCGGGATAATCCCAGTATTGCTTTGCTAATGTTATCCCATTTGATGAATGACAATTGTTGCATACTGTTGTTGTGTCCTTGCTGTTTGCTCCATCCTTAAACTGCGGGAAATTACTGGTGTCGTGACATTCTGAGCATTGTAGTGAAAGCTGCGACCCGCTTACATGTGTAGGATGCGACCCCTCTGTTGCATGACATTCTGATGTGCCACAACTTCCTCCTCCGTGTCCAAGTCCACTCACATGGCTGTGGCATGTAATACAATTTGCTTCCCCTGCTCCGCCTACATTGCTATGTAGCTGGTCAGGGGCATTTCCATCATTTCTGAAATGCGTTGTCTTTGTATGGCATACCTCGCATACCCCGTCTATGGTTCCATCTCCATCTGCAAAGGACTTGCTGCCGGTCTGCCTGAAAAACCTTACACGCATCCCGTTAATCGCGTCCTTTATAAGTTTCCCATACACTATCCCAAAGGTTTGTCCCGGTTTTATATATGTAAGTTTAATTGCGTCTCCGCCGCCCGTGTCTATCGTAATTGTCTCTGCAGTATTGCTGAGTATCCTGTAGTTAAAGCTCTGATATGAGACATTGGGAACAAGTATCATCCCGGCCCACTGGTCAGTTGTCCAGCCTGCACCTGTCTTTGTCACGGTCGATGATGTCACAGCTGTTGATATGCCTGTATATAAATAACTCTCGGCCTTGTATATTCTGTTCTGCTGCTGTGTATGCGGGTTGTGGCACTCTGTGCACTTTTTGTCCCATGTTCCGTACTGCGTTGAGGTGTTTGTACTTGAATGGGTCTTTGCATCTGAACCCGGCCCTGCTGAATTGTGGCACTGTCCGCATACGCCGTTTGTCCCATCATCCTGGTCTGTCCACCAGCCTGCCGGAGGGTTTGCAGTATGGCAGTTCCCGCAGTTGACTGTATTGTTTATGTTGTGAGGGTTATCAAGGGCAGTTGAAATAAAAGGCAATATTGATGCGGATAAAAGAAGAAAAACAGCCATTGAAATAGAAAGTCTTCTTGCTGCGGGATTACACACTATTTGCTCTCCTCTACATCAATTTGAAGCATTAATTATAACGTCGGAAAATAAAAATTGCAAGAAAACTACCTGAAATTTATACATTTTTTTAAAAAGCTTGCAAAATTTATCATATAAATTTTTTTATCATTTTTTAGCAATCTGATATATGCATAAATGGGCTTTGTGCGTAATATGGCGTAGTTTACGGAGATATGCAGTGAAAACCAGCAGCTTTTTTTGCATGGGAAGCTCTGTATACAGGTTCAAAAATCCCGATATGACTAATTGTTTAACAATATGAAAAAGAAGGTTTATTTTTGTCTTTAAATCCCGTTATAATAATAAACCTGTTTCTTATAACAGTTTAATGAAGAGGAGAAACTATGATAATAACTAAAAAGCGGGACTTTAAGGAATTGATGGAAAACATAAAAACCTATAAGAGCTTCTTCTTGCTGGGATGCTCTGAATGTGCAACCTTATGCGGCACAGGCGGAGAGCCGGAACTCAAGGCAATGAAAGAAACTCTGGAGGCAGAAGGAAAGACTGTTACAGGTACTTTTGTTGCAAAGACAGGCTGTCAGGTGCTCGGGACAAAGGTAGAACTGAAACCTTTTAAAGAGGCGCTGGACAAGGCAGAGTGCATAATTGTAATGTCCTGCGGCGCAGGAACTCAGTCTGCGGTAGAGATATATGAGGACAAGCCGGTTTATGCCTCAAATGACAGCATGTTCCTCGGGAATATGACAAGGCTCCAGTTCTTTGATGAAAGATGTTCCCTGTGCGGGAAGTGTATTCTCGATAAGACCGGAGGCATATGCCCCATAACAGCATGTCCCAAAGGCCTTTTGAACGGGCCCTGCGGAGGATGCAAGGACGGGCACTGCGAGATAAGCCCGGATATTAAATGCGCATGGGTAAGGATATATGAGAGGATGAAAAAACTCGACAGGCTTCAGGAACTCTGCGAGGTGACACTGGAGGCCAAAGACTGGTCAGCTTCGCAGAAGCCGAGAACACTTGTGGCAAGGGAGGAAAAGAAGAAATGAGCTTTAAGGATATATTGAATTCAGGCAAATTTGCTGTAACTGCTGAGGTCGGGCCGCCTAAAGGAACTGATATCAAAGAAATGATTCACCACATGGAACTTCTTAAAGGCAAGCTGGATGCCGTGAATATAACAGACAACCAGTCTGCTGTGATGCGTATATGTTCCCTGGCTGTGTGCAAGGTTGCAATGGAGCACGGGCTTGAGCCGATACTCCAGATGACATGCCGTGACAGGAACAGGATAGGCCTTCAGTCAGACCTGCTTGGCGCAAGTATTCTGGGAATTAAAAATGTTTTATGCATGACAGGAGACCATGTCTCTGCAGGCGACCATAAAGGCGCAAAGCCTGTTTATGACATAGAGTCAGTCCAGCTTCTTAAGGCTGTTGACGGCCTTAATAAAGGCAAGGATATATCAGGCAATGACCTTAAGGGTTCCACTGATTTTTTTCAGGGCGCTGTTGTGACGCCTGAGGCAAACCCCCTGGAACCGCAGCTGATGAAGTTTGATAAAAAAGTGAGGGCAGGCGCAAACTTTTTTCAGACGCAGGCAATATATGATATCGAAAAATTCAGGGAATTTATGAAGCATGCAAGGAAATTTCCCGTGAAAATACTTGCCGGGTTTGTTGTTTTGAAATCTGCCGGTATGGCCAACTTCCTTAATAACAATGTGCCGGGCATAAGAGTCCCCCAGGCCTTGATTGATGAACTCAAGGCTGCCGGCAAGGAAAAGGCGCTTGATACAGGGATGAACATCACTGCAAGGCATATTAAACAGTTAAAAGACGAAAAGATATGCGACGGTGTTCATATAATGGCAATCGGCATGGAAGACAAGGTGCCCATGATTATGGAGAGGGCAGGGCTTTCTTGAGAACAAAACCGTCAATCTTGAAATGAAAAAGCAGGATATGGCAGATTGCCATATCCTGCTTTTTTTTGAGGCGGAGTGCTTTTTGGTATAATGCTAAAAGGATATGTTTAGATTTACTCTGTTAAGAGGCATCCTGATTGTATCTGTCCTGGCAGTAATAATACTGCCTGTTTATATATTCTTTTTTATGAATCCTGCAGTTACAAACCTCCTGATCGAAAATGCTGAAAATGAAGCGGTCCGTGTGGCAAGGCATTCGGCAGCTACACTGCTGCGTGCAGAAGCAGAGGGGCTGAAAAAAGAAGCCATACCTGCCGATTTCCAATCCGACATAAAAACACTCCAGCAGGACTTTGATCTGGTAAAGGTAAAAGTATTTTCTCCTGTCGGTGAGATTATATATTCAACTGACCCGAGGGAGATAGGACATGTTAATAAGGAGAGATATTTTCATGGAATCGTGGCAAAGGGAAATAATTACACAAAGGTTGTAAAAAAACAAACCCAGACCCTTGAGGGCCTGAAATTGTCGGCAGATGTTGTGGAGACATATGTCCCGATAATGAGTGGCAGCAAATTTATAGGGGCCTTTGAGATTTATTTTGATATCACAGAAAGAAAGAAGAAGATTGATGACCTGATATCACATTCACATAATATTATATTTATTATTGCTGCCGGACTGCTTGCAGCAGTGGTTATAAGTTCATTAAAGGCAGGTAAAACCGTTGCTGAGCGCGACAGGGCAAAGGAACAGCTCATAAAACAGAGCGCTGAGCTAAAAGAGACAAACGATGAATTATTGGCATTCTATGAAGTCTCTTCAGCAATCAGCTGCACGATAAATATGGACGAACTGCTCTCGATAATTTTAAATACTGTTACAGGGCTCGGAGTGCTTAACGTTGAACGCAAAGGCGGAATATTCATCATTGAAGGAGACAGGATGAAGCTTGTTTCTCATCTTGGGCACTCAAAGGCCTTTCTTGAGCTTCATAAGGACATGAAGATAGGCGACTGTTTATGCGGCATTGTCGCAGAGACAGGGGAAGTTCTTATATCAGAAGACTCTGCCAAAGACATCAGGCATACAATCGTATATCCCGACGCAGTCCCCCATGGGCATATTATTGTGCCGCTTAAGGCAATAAATAAAGTTGCAGGCGTATTATATCTTTATCTTGCCCCTGATTTTAAAATAGATGAACGCAAGGTAAAGATGCTTGTTTCTTTAGGTAACCAGATAGGGATGGTCATTGACAATGCAAGATTATATGAAGAGACAAAATCACTTTCACTCCAGGACCCTCTCACAGGTCTTGCAAACAGGCGCTTAATGGATATTATGACGGGAAGGAGCTTTGCAAGGGCAAAGAAATATGGGAGCAGGCTTTCTGTTATCATGATTGATATAGACCATTTTAAAAAATATAACGACACATACGGATATAGCGCCGGCGATAAATTGCTTGCTGATATCGCGGGAATAATATCGGGAGAGTCGTCAGAAGCGGATTTTGTTATCAGATACGGCGGAGAGGAATTTCTTATCCTGTTTTCCGAGGCAGAGGCGGCAAAGGCATACGAGGCAGCTGAAAGGATAAGAAAGGGCGTTGAAGCAAAAACAGGCGTTACAGTGAGCCTGGGTGTTGCATCTTATAATAAAGAGATGCAGACAAAAGAAGATTTGATTAACAGGGCGGATACGGCATTGTACCTTGCAAAACAAAATGGCAGGAACAGAGTTGAAATGATGTGATTTTTGCCGGGTAAAGCCCATGGCCGTTTTAAATGAGGGGGCTTTCTAACGGGGTAAAAAAAATGCGGGAAGAGGCTGTAAATTAACTCAAACGGCGTTTTTGAGATTGTAATGCTGCTCTGTTTCGGCGCTGCCTGGCCGGTGTCTATCTATAAGTCTTATACCTCCGGAACCACTGCCGGGAAGAGTGTAATTTTTTTAATCATAGTTTTAATCGGATATATTGCCGGTATCCTTCACAAGGTTTTCAACAGCCTTGATTTTGTGATATGGTTATACGTAATGAATGCTGTAATGGTATCTATAGATATACTTTTATATGTCCGCAACAGGATGTTGTCAGCAAGGAGGTAACCATGGACAAAGGAATTAAGATTGCCATAAATACCGGCGGCGGAGACGCCCCGGGCCTGAATGCAGTTATTGAGGCGGTGGTCATGGCGGCATATAACAGGCACTGGGAGGTGTATGGAATCAAAAACGGGTATGCCGGCCTTCTTGATACTGACGAAATCATTCATTTAACACCGGACAAGGTCAGGCATATATCAAATCTCGGAGGGACGATCATAGGGACTACGAATAAGGGTAACCCGTTTAAGATGCCGGTTACAAACATGGCAGGGGAAACCGGGCTCCGTGATGTCTCAGATAAGGTTGTGGAAAATTTCAAGAGGCTTTGTTTTGACTGCCTCATCGCAGTCGGAGGCGACGGGAGCATCAAGATAGCCTATGATTTTTATAAAAAAGGAATCCCTGTTATCTGTGTGCCTAAAACCATTGATAATGACCTTGGTGCAACTGTAATCACCTTTGGGTTTGACACTGCGGTGAGCATTGCCACTGAAGCCATAGACAGGCTTCATTCCACTGCCAAGTCGCATGACCGGGTGATGGTGGTTGAGGTCATGGGAAGGAGTGCCGGCTGGATTGCCCTTAACAGCGGTCTGTCCGGAGCAGCGGATGTTATTCTTATTCCTGAGATTCCTTTTGATATTAACAGGGTCTGTGAGCATATCATGGCCGGAGAACTGCGCGGGCAGCGTTACGCTATTGTA
Source organism: Nitrospirota bacterium (assembly GCA_016212165.1). Taxonomy (GTDB): domain Bacteria; phylum Nitrospirota; class Thermodesulfovibrionia; order Thermodesulfovibrionales; family UBA1546; genus SCSY01. The sequence continues at coordinate 662 of JACRGY010000050.1, read as the reverse complement.
GTTGTGGCAGAGGGAGCTGTTCCTGCCGGCGGAACCTTTATTGATAAAGGCATGGGAGAGATAGGCCGCCAGGAAGTTGTTCTTGGCGGGGTTGGAGAATTTGTGGCCAAAAAAATAGCTGAAAAAACAGGTAAGGACACAAGGTCACTGGTCCTGGGCCATCTCCAGAGGGGAGGGTCTCCGACAACATTTGACAGGCTGATATCCCTTCGTTTTGGCGCTGCTGCCGTACGCATGGTGGAAGCAAAAAATTTTGGCACAATGGTCTCTCTTGAGCCTCCTGAAATGAAGGCTGTTCCTCTTGAGGATGTTATTGGAAACATAAAACATGTCCCCATAGAAAGCGATTCAATAAAAACAGCCAGGGAAATAGGCATATCTTTCGGGGACTGAACTATATTTACAACTCGCACTTGCCCTGCTTTCAGAGTGTCAGTATTTTGTGTGCAGACAGCCCAGGTTATTTTGTAACACCAAAATGATAATGTCCTAAATGGCCAAAATAGAAATGTCCTAAATTGAGGCATAATTACAAATTAGTGGGTCTGTTTTGAAGGATTGCACGTGCAATTCTGTACTTGAGATCAGGTTTCAGACCGCGATGGATTCGCAGGAGTTCTTTCAAATGGGCAAACATTCCATCTAATGAATTCGTGGTATTG
>JACRGY010000049.1 GCA_016212165.1 Nitrospirota bacterium | reverse complement strand
TATGAAATCAAAAATGGTTGCAAGAATGATTACACAGATGAGCAGGGAAAAAGTATCATGCATATTTAAGGACTATGGATTCCAGGACATTTGCAACATCCTCGCATTTATCTGATGCGTCTTCGAGGTGTTCATATATCTCTTTCCATTTTATAATAAGAATTGGGTCGGTAAAATCATCAAATAGTTTTCCGAGCGCGTCCCTGAATCCCCTGTCTATTCTGTTTTCAAGCCTGTTTACTTCAATGCAGTATTCCTGCACATGAGAATAATTCTTTCCCTTCAGTTCTTTTATCGCCTTATGTATTACCTCAGCAGTCGTAAGAAGGTCTTTTGACATTACAATTGCCTCTTTGGTCGGTTCCTTTATCTTAAATACTGCGAGCCTGTCAACAGAGGCCCATATCAGATCCAGAACATCATCCAGGCTTGCCGCAAGCGCATGCAGGTCTTCTCTGTCTATTGGAGTAATGAAGGTCTTGTTGAGCTTTTTCATAATGTCATGGGTCAGCATGTCGCCGTCCTGCTCAACCTCGTATATCTCTTTTGACCGCGCCTCGATATTGTCGAATTTTTCCATAAGGGCAACAAGGAGGGTAGCTGCCTTGGTTACGTTCTGCGCAGCCCTGTCGAAAATCTCAAAAAAATCTATTTCTTTGGGGAAAAGTTTCATGATGATTTAACTGTTATATAGTTTATAGGAATCTAAAGTATGCTGTCAAATAAAACACTTTGATAAGATTATAAATTTTTGTGTTTCCCTTGAATTAAATCCGCGATTTTCTCAGGGGCAAACCTTTCAGAATCCAAAACATTATTCACAAACCTGAAAATTAATTCCCTTTGCCCGGGAGTCACCTCAGGATAGAACACGGGATTTGCAACAACAGCGCCCCTGAATGCAAAAAATGGCGCCAGCATCTTATAAATTTCAGCGTCCCCTGATAATCTCACATACTCATCAAAAAATAATTTCAATGCTTCAAGGTATATCCCTGTAATTTTTCCATAAGTTTTTATCGAGAAAAAGATATAGTTTATCGTAAGCGCTGTTACATCATCAGCCGGTTCCCCCCACGGCCCTCTGCTCCGGTCAAGGAGGATAAAGTCAACGTCTTGGTGAATGGGTGAATGGGTGAATGGGTGAATCAAAGATGAGACTTTTTTGTTTTTCCTATTCACCGATTGACCGATTGACCGATTGACCGATTCCTTGAACCATATATTCCCGGGGTGGAAATCTCCGTGTATCTGTGAAAGCCTTTTGTATTTTGGTTTCAGTTTATAAATCCAGTCAACCGACTTTTTTATTATATCCGTCATCTCTTTATAGGGGAGAGCTTTGTCGGGATATATGTCAAAGACACCCATAAGACATTCACCATGGCCAACAGTGTCCCTTAATTTTCTCCAGTAGAGTGTTTTTGAATCTTTTTTTATTGAATGAATCTTTGCAAGATATGACGCCATTGCTTTTATCTTTTCCATGTCTGGGCCTTCAAGCCTTTTTTTATGAGCAAACCCGGACAGGTCATGGAAATAATGCTGGCCCTCGCCTTTTTCCATCAGAAGATAATATTCCCTGCCTCCGCCGATTGATTTTATTGAGCCGTTTTTCATCTCGGCAAGCACATCAACGGCATTTACGTGTTTCGGAAGATTTTTGAACTCATCCATATCAAGAAGGAATATGCCTGCCCTGTCAGAAGGATATTCATGTCCAAAGCCCTCAGGCATAAGAGTCTTCACCACATAAGACTTTAAGCCTTTGGGGGTTTTAATCTCTATGAGGAAGCCGGCCCCGTGAACACCCGCGCCTAATTTTTTGATTTTTATCTGAGAAACATTCCTGAATTTTTTTCTGAGGTAAATCTTTATGGCTTTTTCGTTAAGCATGGGTTATCCATATGGGATAGGCAGGACTGGATTGAGCGGCATCAGTCCGCCTGAGGCAGATTCGGTAATCCCGAATGCTTTCGGGATCGAAAAACATCGTAGCAAGAGAAAACCAGTCATGCCTGTCGAGAACGAGAGCAGGCATTATGCCTCCCATTACCACTTACATTTCTCCAAAATTACTCCTGTACCTTTTAACAAAATCCTGATACGTATACTGATGCTCCTGTGTCCCGTATTTCTCTATTGCGTATGTAGCTGCTACAGCGCCTATCTTTGCAGCAGACCGGATGTCTTTGCCAATAGCCAGCCCCTTCAGCAACCCTGCCCTGTATGCATCTCCTGCGCCTGTAGGGTCAACCACACCAAAAACTTTTGCTGCCCGGACACTAATGTCAGATTTGGAGGTGCTTATCAATGAACCTTTTTCTCCAAGTGTTGTGATAATTATTTTTGTCAGTTTCAGCAATCCCTTCTTGCCAATCCCGGTCCTATTCATAATCATCTCAAGTTCATAATCATTGGATATCAGCATCATTGACCCTTTAATCCATTCTATAAGGGCTTTCTTTCCCCATGCGGTAAGAGATTGCCCGGGGTCACAGATATAATTAATGCCTTTCTTTTTGCATGCCCCTGCATATTCAATCATATCCTGAAGGTTCCCGGGTGCAATCAGGACAATTGAATCTTCCGGGTCAACACTGCTGAATTTATAGTTGGATTGATGTTTCATGGCGCCGGGATTGAAACCCGTTATCTGGTTGTCTGACTTGTCGGTTGTTATATAGGCGCCTGCGGTAAACTCTCCCTGAATTATCTTCAGCCCCTTTATGGAAATTTTTTTCTTTTTTAACCACCTGAAATAACTTTCATAGTCCTTGCCGATAGTGGCTAGTATTACGGGTTTCTCTTTAAGAAGGCTGAGCGAATAAGCAATATTTCCGGCAGTGCCGCCGAATTTTTCAACCATACCATTAACTGTAAAACATACATTCAGGATATGTATCTTGCCCGGCAGGATATGGTCTGAGAATTTACCCGGGAAATCCATAATCCTGTCGTATGCCATTGAACCTGAGACATAAATATTCATAAGCGTTTCCTGTATAATCCTTTCCTCTTTATTGTTTGCTGCTAATTTTGGCGCAGCGCTTTGAGTTCCTCTTCAAGTTTCTTTTTTTCAGCTTCCAATTTTCTCTTCCTCATCATATTTTGCTGCAGCATGGACCGCTCGGCATCGCTGCTGGCGTTAATAAAAAGATTCTGAATTCTCGCCCTTGTAGTCAGCAGCTCTCCTTCTACTTTCCTAAGTTCGGATTCTTTGCTGGCTATTTCCTGAGCTTTTTTGTCTGGTTCTGCAGGCTGAGTTTTTATTTCATCAGGCTGAGTCCTTATATCAGACGACTCTTGTGCTCTGTCAGTTCCTGGCGCATCTCCTCGGGTTTCAGGCTCAGATGGTTTTGTTTTTCCCTCTTTTAATTCTTCGGCTGGCTTAATTTCAGCCGGCTTAATGTCCTTAACCGGCTCCTTGCTGCTCTCTATTTTAAGGATATCTGCCTCAGGTATCCCTACCATCCCTCCTTCAAAATAAAACTTTATCTCCCCCTCTGATTTCTCATAGCGGGTTACACCTTTTATTGTTGAGCCGTTTTTCAGATAAATCCTGTAAGCAGCATCGGCGGTTACCGATAATGCAAGATACAGGATGCAAGATGCAAGACAGAAAATAATCTTTAGTTTGAAACTTGAAACTTGTCTCCTCGGCGACTCGCATGAGGCGAGAAACTTAGAATTTTTCATTTATTTTCTCCTGAGCTCCTGCAGCAGCTTTTCTGCAATCTTTCTGTTAAACCCCTTTATGCCTGCAATATCATCAATGCCTGCTTTTCTTATATCTTCTATACTACCAAAATGCCTCAAAAGAGCAAATCTTCTTTTCTTGCCTATGCCGGGAATTTCTTCAAGGGGAGACCGCAGCAGCCTCTTATCTCTCAGCTTCCTGTGAAAACTTATTGCAAATCTGTGTGCCTCATCCCTTATCTTTTTAAGGAGAAGAGAAGACGGGCTTCTGTCCTCAAGGTCCACAGGCATACTGAGAGTTGAGGTAAAGGCCCTGTCAGGTTTTTTTGCGATGGAAATAATCTCTGTGTCTTTTATGTTGTATTCATCAAAAGCTTTCCTGGCAGCTTCAAGCTGCCCTTTGCCGCCGTCAATTATCATAAGGGACGGGAGCTTGTCACCAAGATTGTTAATAATCCTTCCTGCTATCTCTCTCATCATTGAACAATCATCCATGCCCTTTACAGTCTTAATCTTAAAATGCCTGTACAGCTCTTTTTTAAATTCGCCTTCGGACCAGCAAACAAATGCACCTGTGGATTCACTGCCTGAAATAGTTGAGACATCGAGAGCTCCTATGCTGTAAGGAATATCTGAAAGCGCAAGCCTTTGTTTCAGTGTTTCAAGAACATCACCGGAAACAGACTGCTTTTTATTCCCAGCAAATATTTTTGCGTTCTCCTCAGACATTTTAAGAAGCTCAAGCCTTTTGCCTTTTTTCGGGATAACTATCTTTACCTTTTTGCCCTTCTTCGCCTTAAGCCATGCAGCCAGCATTGCCGCCCCTTCAGGGCTGCTGCTGAGGACAATCTCATCCGGCGGGATAATCTCTTTTGTGTAAAACTGCTCAATAAAGTTATGGAGTAATTCTTTAACCGTAATATCCCCTGTCTCTTTCAGAAAAAAATCTTTTATGCCGATCATTAGCCCGTTTCTTATGAAGAACACCTGAAATGCAGCGTCTCTTCCTTCCATGTAAAAGCCGATAACATCTATGTCATTGAGTTCAGGGGCAACAACCTTCTGGGATTCCCATATATTTTTAAGATTGTTTATACTGTCTCTTATCCTGGCAGCATCCTCGAATCTGAGTTCTTCGGAGAATCTCTCCATTCTTTCTTCAAGGCCAACAAGCAGGTTCTTCTTTTTCCCCGCCAGGAAGAGCCTTACATCTTCAACTGTCTTTAAATACTCATCCCTGCCTATTAATCCGGCGCAGGGAGCAGGGCATCTTCCCATCTGATACTGAACGCATGGCCTTATAGGTTTATCAAGGCTATACCTGCACGGCCGCAAACGAAAGTTTTTCCTTATAAAAGAAAGCGCCTCCCACATGCCGCCGGCAGGAATATAAGGCCCGAAATAAAGAGAGCCGTCCTTTTTAATTTTTCTCACAACCTCAAGCCTTGGCCATTCCTCATTTGTTGTAAGTTTCAGGTAAGGATAGTTTTTGTCATCTCTGAGGATTATGTTGAAATGCGGCTTGTATTGCTTTATCAGATTTGCTTCAAGCACAAGCGCCTCAAGCTCATTGCCTGTAATGACATAGGAAAAATCCCTTATCTTCCTGACCATCGAGGACTTTCTTTCATCAAGCGCTGCTGACTTTTGAAAATAGCTTCTTAGCCGGTTCTTTAAATTTTTTGCCTTGCCCACATACAGCACGTTCCCCTTTGAGCTTTTAAATAAATAGACCCCTGGCTTTGGAGGGACATGTGAAAGTTTCTTAAGCATCGTTTACGCCGTTAGAAAGGGCAGTGATTTTAAAATGAGCACACATTTTCTAATATTATAGCACCCCTGCCGAAAAGACAGTTTTCTAACGGGGTTATTTTCAGGAGGCAGGAATTACAGCAATTCGGCCATAACAACCCCCGCAAAATTCAGGGGCTTTTCTGTTTCATCCCTATTTTATTTTTACGCTTCTACTACAAGAACAGGGCAGGGGGCATGGCTAATAACCTTTTCAATTGTGTTCCCGCTGAAAAGTTTTTTTATCCAGCCTTGCTTGTGCGCTCCCATGATAATAATGTCGCATTGTTCTTCTTTAGCAACGTCTACAATCTTTTCATGGACCTTGCCTTCTTCCAGCCTCGTCTTTATCAAAGCGCCTTCTGTATCTGCTATCTTTTTTATTTCTGATACTTCCCTCTCCCCTTCGCTGCCGAGCACATCCTCAATATTTTTAATCCCTACAAGGTTAAGGTCTCCGTCATAAGGAGGGATAACCTTGACAACGGTGACCCAGCATTCCTCATCCCCTGCAAGTTTTAAACCCTGCCTGAGTACTTCTTTTGAACCATTCACTGCTATAAGAACTTTCCTGTAACCCTTCATTTTTATCACCTCACCACAAGTATCGGGCAGGAAGCATTGGTTATCACCCTTTCGGCAGTGCTTCCCATAATTGCCTTGCTGACGCCCCTCCAGCCGTGACTTCCCATTACTATCAAATCATTGTTAAGCTTAGAGGCAGTTGTTAATATCTCTTCTCCTGAAGGCCCTTCTGTTATCTCAGTATTTGCAGCCACGCCCTGTTTTGACGCTATATCCTTTGCCTCGTCCACTATCCTCTGCGCTTCTCTCATAAGGCTCTTCCTTATTGAATTTGTTTTGAAAAAGCCTATCATCTCTTCATAGCGGGGGATGACATACAGGACCGTTACCCCTGCATTATCAATCTTTGACAACTCACATGCCCTGACAATCGCTTTTTTGCTGAATTCTGAACCATCAAAAGGGACAAGGATTGATTTGTAAACTCCTGTGCATTTACTGCATTCCTTTTTAACTACAAGGACATCAACATGGGAATTGATAATAACTTGTGATGTCACGCTTCCCATCAGCAATCTGTTTAACCCTTTTCTGCCATACGTGCCCAGCACAATTAGGTCTGCTTTTTTCTCACGCGCCATATCAACGATAACAGTGGGCGGATCCCCCTCGCAGAGCAAAGACTGCACTTCAACCCCCAATTCTGAGGTTAACATCTCTTTTGCCTGAACACATACCTTCTCCCCTGCCTTCAGGCGCTTTTCCAACTGTTCAGGCGCGATTCCAAATTCCTCGGGGTCAAAATAAACAGCATGAACAAGAATAATCCTGCCGCTATGTTTTTTTACCCAGTTAGAGGCCTCGGACAGCGCTGCCTTACTGGAATATGAATCATCAAATCCTACTAATATTTTTTCATACATATTAATGTGCACCCCCGCCCTTTCTGAATACCAGGCCTACGCCAAACCCTGCACCCAGCGCAGCGATTACGGAAATTATTCCGTAAAATACTGCCTTGTCCTTTGCCATGTCTGCAAGCCCCTTTACCATGCCAACCTGCTCAACAAGAACCTTTGCCTCTGCTGTTTCAACCACCTTGCCATCCTTAACAGCATATACAGTTACCATGTAATTATCAGGGGAGGCCTGATAAGGCCATGGCAGCACTATGAAATACTCCTGCTTTCCATTCTTTGTGACTGTAGATATCTTCCCTGAAGATGTGGAATACAGGCTTGATGATTCCTTGTATTTCAGGAATTCATTGAACCAGATATTTTTTTCTTTGTCGTTTGCAACCGGAGTTACCTCCATATGCCTGCTAAGCGCAGGATAACCAAGGACATATTTATCCATCTCTTCCCGGCTCAGAATATCCTCAACCTTTTTTGTGCTGTGAAGAAAATAAAGAAATGGCGCACGCTCGAATGTCAATTTGCCGACATTCATCCATAAAAACCCTGCGACCTTTCCTTTTTTCCGTAATGCCTCATGTCTCTCCGGCGAGGTTATTTTTACGATAAGGTCAGTCCCCGGCTCTGCTATGCCTTTAACGCTCACCGTGCTCCCGTGATAAAAGAAATCTATTGTGATGTGGTCATGGTTTGCCTTTGCTGTCAGCTCCGCTGACGCTGTCCCAGCGGATATAAAATTCAAGATTAAAAATTCAAAAATAAGTAACCACGCGAATTTGAAATTTGAAATTTGAAATTTGAAATTCATTTCAGTGTCCTCCTCCCTGTGCTAAAAGCAATGTTGGGCTCAATGTCAGCTCAAAGACTATCTTTACAGTCACGACAAGCACTATAACTGCAAGGATTATCTTGAGCTGTTCGCCCTTGAGCTTTCTCCCGAATACCGTCCCGATCTGTGCCCCGACTGTTGAACCGAGAAGGAGCAGTACCGCAAGCATAAAATCTACGGTATGGTTGGTATATGCCTGAAGAAATGTAACCTCTATGCAATTAAAGAGTATTTGAAAGAGGCTTGTGCCTACAACAACATGCATCGGCATTCTTAAAATGTATACCATCACCGGAACCATCAAGAACCCGCCGCCAACACCCATTATTGCCGCAAGAATTCCTACAAATCCGCCAAAGACAACAGGGAGAATGGCTGAGTGAGTAATACCTGATTTTTCGAAATGAGTCTGGAGGGGCAAGGACTTGAGAAATCTGGTCATGCCGGATTCTTTCTCTGCTTTAACCTCTTCCACCTTTTTCTTCTTCATGCTCAAAAGGCTTTCAATAAACATGTATGTGCCTACTATACCCAGCATCAGGACATAGGTAATCTTTATAACAAAATCCGCATTCCCCATTGCATTGAGTATTTTTATGCCCTGGACTCCTATAAGGCCTCCGATAAAACCACCGGCAAGAAGATATAAGCCCATCTTGAAATCAACATTCCCAACCTTCCAGTGGGCATATGTGCCGGAAGTAGATGCTGCCACAATCTGGTTTGAATCAGTTGCAGCTGCAACTGTCGCCGGTATTCCTAACATTATCAATAACGGCGTCATTAAAAACCCGCCTCCAACCCCGAACAGTCCCGAGAGCAGGCCGACAGCAAGCCCGAGGCCGACGGGTATTAAGATGTTAATGCTTGTTAATGCTACAGGTAAATAAAGATACATCCGAAAATCCTCCTTCTATCTCAGTAATTTTTTTAATCAATAACTTTTTTGTAAATTGGTTCCTTTAAGTCGCATAGACATTCCTTGCCATCGTAACAACAGGCCTTGAAGCTGTTTTCACAAGCCTGTTTAATTCTTTTGACGAGACATGCCCGTTATTGGTTACGCTTGGGCTCAACAGAACCATGTCAATGCCCACCTTCTGTGTCAGCAAATCCTTTACTGCCGACACCACATCTGTTTCAGCGGTATGGATGCTCACATCTACGTTTGATTTGCTGCATCTTTCTGTAAAAGAAGCAATCCTCTCCCTGAACCCTTTTTTCTCCGTGCCATCTTCGGAAAGTATTTCCCTTGCTGTCTCATGCTCACCGGCCTCTGCAAAGGTAATTGCAGTCATGAGGTTATCAAACTTCTGCCATAGCCCTTTTTTATTAAGCAAAAGTACTGACAGGCCTTTTTTCATCATGGTTGCGAGGTCTATTGCATAGCCAAGCCCTGCTTCGGAATCCTCATCATGATAGGTAACAAACAAAAGATTTTTTCTCATTTTTAACCTCCATATACTCAGTCTTTATATGGGATATAGAGCATAAAGGATACCTGGCTGCAACTTATTGTTTTAAAATGATTTTTAACGGGGCGGCTTAAGGAGTGTTTATAATCTGAACAGCAGGCGCAGGTAAGATATGAAGCTATAACTTATTGTTTTAAAATGTTTTTTAGGTGATATAAGGGAGGATTATTGGGGTGTTAAGAAAATGAACAGTGGAACAGAAGACTCAAAAATGAAGAGGATTTCAAGCTGATAAGGAAGGTATGTACATACTTATTAATGAACTTTTGCGCTTTGAGACATCAAGATCAAAGACCTGACCCAGGAGCCTCGGGTGATTTGATTAGACATCGAAATCAATTGTTACAGGACAGTGATCTGATCCAAGTTGCTGGGGTGAATGAAAACAGTCTTTGACCCGCTGTGCAAGCAGTTTGTCCACGAGAATATAATCTATTCTCCACCCGACATTTCGTTCGCGAACTCCCCTGCGGACACTCCACCAAGTATAGTGCCCGGAATCGTTGTAAAACATTCGGAATGCATCAACCAGTCCATTTTTAAGCAAGGTTGTCATCCATTTGCGTTCTTCCGGTAAAAACCCCGCATTCTTTTTGTTTCCAGTGGGATTGCTAAGATCGATTTCCTCATGGGCCACGTTTAAGTCGCCAACGATCACTAATGGCTTCCCGCGAAGTCTCAGATCTTGCAAATAGGATAAAAACCTCTCACAAAAGTGGAGTTTTACTTTAAGTCTGGACAGCTTGCGATGGCTATGTGGCGCATATACATTGACCAACATAAATGACTGAAACTCTGTCACGAGCACCCTCCCTTCAGAATCTGTGGCTTTATCACCCATCCCGCGCTCTACAGAAATTAGCTTTAGGTGAGGGCTAAGTAGGGTTGCAACACCGCTGTATCCTAGCTTTGTTGCTACATTCCAATAGGTTTTGTATGGATAAAACAAAGAACTGGTCAGAAGATTCTCCTGCATTTTCACCTCTTGCAGGCAGACAATATCATTCTTAACAGTGGATAACCATGCATCAAATCCTTGTTTTAAAGTTGAGCGAAGACCATTGACGTTCCAAGTTGATATCCTCATTATTTGCTTATGTCTATAGAAAGCTTCGAGTTTAACAATGCTTGTTCAGAGGTATCTGCAGAGTTACTAAAGCTCATGTGGTTTTCACTCGCCAACTTTCTTTTTTGATTCAGTCGTTACAGGCATAGTCTCAATGAGTGCTTGCGTGAATGCGGCGGCGGCAGCGGCAGCATAAGGTTGCCATACCTTATTCTTGTCGTCGTTAGCAAAGTCGCAAATCCCACGAATGACAACATATCCCTTCCCATGTTGCCAAGCGGCTTCGGCGATGCCCGAAGCCTCCATCTCGACTGCTTTGATCTTAAACTTCTCTCTGAGGCGTTCGCGAAATTTCGCTGATTTCAAAACCGTATTTGAACTGGCAATTGGACCTCTATGAATCCGAGGCCGTTTTGGATCGTGGCCTGGGCAAATTGGTTGCCGGACTGCTCGATTACCTGCAACCCAGAGGGTATCCTTTAATGGAGCAGTGCGCGGACGAACTCCGCCTTGAATTTTTAGAATTACATCCAAATGCGACAAATAAGAAGGTTTTTTATCTTGCATAGCAACATAGTTTTCAACCCGTGCCAGCCAAGCCTGGCTAGGTGGTCGAGGAGGTGGGACATACTCGGTCTTGCCGGTATATTTTTTTACCATGTCGTATTGGATAACACCGATTTCATCACAAACGACAATATCACCTAGCCGAACATGTTGCTTTGCATCTTTTACATATGGTACTCCAGCCGCTACCCCGACCATGAATATTTCTTCGACAGTCGGATACTGATTTATTAGCGCAGTTGTAAGAACAGCTGCCTTATTATTGCCTTTTCCACAGCAAGCTACTACAATCCTGTGCTTGCCACCGTGCTTGGACTCAATTGTCCCATGAAAGTACTCCTGATACAGACTGTTTCTTTCACGCTTTGGATCAATACGAAAATCACTCAGGATATTCTTAACCGAGCTAAGCTCAACAGGAAGCGCCGTAACGATACCAATTTCGGGTTCAAACTCTGAATCCCTCAGCATCTTTTGCCTCCGCTGGTTGCTTGTTTCCTCGCACATATCGTAGAGGCACTTAAGAAATAAGTCGCTACTTGCCTCAAAAAAGCAAGACTCGTTTAGATGCCTAACTTTTGCCCCATAAGCATTGAACCTTCCACATATAAACCCACTAGCGTACTCGCCAGGCGTGTAAATATATAATTTATCTGCAGCAGTTGTTCTTTCGGCTCGACTCTTGAAGAGAATCTCGAGTGCTCTGGCTGATACGCCAGGAGTCGCTGCGAACATAAGGATTAGGTCGGCATCTTCAATCTGACTCCAAGCAAGAGGACCAAGATTCTTATCTATAGACAGTATAATTGCGCCCAATTTCTGGAAAGCCTCTCGAAAGTTCTGCGCGAGGCTAATGATTTCTTGCTTATGAGATGAAGCACCAATCCAGATTTTGAGTCCAGCAAAAAACTTTCCTGTCCCGTCACATGTTAGCTTTAAATTAGACAGGACAGCCTTTGCATCGTTGATCAACAGCTCTTGCATGACAATTTTCTCCATCAATCAGTATGCGCTCAAAAATTCTCGACCTGTTGATGTAATATTAAGCAGGCCGTACTTGCTTTCAACGATGAATCCCATTATCTTAAGCGCATCGAGCGAACCCTGCGGGTTCTGAGCGAAATCGCGAATAAAGGAGTCGCTAAGCAGGTTATCTTTTTCAATAGATTTCTTTTCCAATTTCGATAAGTACCAACGTGCAACCAGCCCGCTAAGGTTTATGGCAAATTCTCGGAACAAGCCCTCGTCAATATTCACAGCACCTGATATAAACTGTCTTCCGCGCTCCACGAGAAGTCCGTTTATCGCTTCTGACTCCAGAAGCCAAATTCGCTTGCTTGCCACTTCGTCGTTATGTTTTTCCTGCAACAGAATGTACTTATGACCAAAGACCGAGAATTGAATGTCTTGCAAGGTCTCGTAGGCAAGAAGATTTACCGATCTATTAGCAATAACATCGATAGTGCGAAGCTCCTCTTTCCATTGCCGTGATCGAAATTCTGCCCATTTGGATAGGTTCCATGCAACTAGTGCTGCTGCGTTTTGTCGGCGTTCCGGGGGAATGTTGAAGAGAACATGAAAACTTCCTTTATCTCTGCGTTTCATCTCCTCGCAGATTTGCCGATGGAACGGGTCGGTTAGAGCACGCATTTCCCCTGTCACATGAATGCATGTTCCTAGATCGTTAGTCTCCAATAGGTCATGAATCAAAAAATTTGCTGCTTCGCGAACCTTTCTATTTTCATCCTTTTTGGCTTTGCTGAATTCAAGCACTTTAAGCTTCTTCGGGACAGGATTCTTGACACCGGCAAGTTCAAGTGTTTTAAAAAGGGCTCCTTTTTCTATCTTGTCGATCATACTATGCAAGCATCCACTGTAAGGTAATCTCGTTTCGTTTCCCAATGCAGTTTCTCATACCATACAAACTCCTCCTGTCCAGGCTTGAATGAGAAACACAATGGAACTAGATCTCCGTACTTGCGATGTCGGCTACGATTGGTGCAAGGTGTGTTGCGCTCAAGATCATGTCCAGCAGTCTCGTTGTTATTGGAGTAATCCCATATAATCCTACCATGATGGTAACGGGCAACGCCGAATCCTGTACATATGAGGTTAGAGCAAATCCGAATGACGCCATTCGGATGCACCATGACACGTTCACCGAGTTTAACAGGACAGTACCCATAATACTCAGGGTTCAGATCAAACTCACTTTTCCTAATAAAGCATTGTGGTAGTCTGACGGAAATAGAGAATTCTTTTTGTGCAATTTTATTGGACAACTCATCATAGACAGGTAACCACTCTGACGCTTCTGGTGCAAAGCTGCCTGTCCATGTGTCCATTGGTGTTCCGACTTTAAAAAGATCATGAAAGTTGATCTGGTGAGCCCCAATCTCCTCGGCAAATCGAATCATTCGTTCTATCAATAGAACTCTATCCTCATCCCTTGTTAAGAGTACTTTTTGTGCACAGCAGGTTATGGTAACGCGATAGCCCAGTTCAATAGCAAGTCGAATGTTGTCTACAACTCGGTCGAAAGTACCTCGTCCTCGTAACGGATCATTTGTTCCAGGTGAAAAGCCGTCTAAGCTAAAAGCCAACTCGTTTAGCTTAGAGAATTGCGGCTTCCGCAAGAAAAAGGATGTCTTTTGCCCGTTTGTGTCCAAACGAATGTATTCATAGCCGATTCGTGCAGTGCCATCTATCAGATCGAGCAACGGTTTGCCGTGTTGACAGTGCCCATAGAGAGTCGGTTCGCCGCCTAAAAACGTTACTTTCCTAGCACCAAGCCGGTGGAATGTGCGAAGAAGTGCGAGAGCATCATCTAAGACAATCTCTTCATTTATGAAATGACTAATGCTTGGCTTATATATGCATTGTTCGCAACCAAGATTACATCTGTCCGTGATGTACATAAACACTTGGTGAAGCGAGCGGAAGTGCTTTGCGAAATCATCGTCGACAGCATACTCATAAGACATGGGAGTACCGCTGAGGGTCAGGTCTTTAATTTTGCTCATTCCCCTGCTCAACACAGTTTTTAATTCTATGCCGCTTCCTTCAAAATCTTATCCTTCCACTGCCTTCTCCTGCTCCACAGAAGAATTTTTGATACATCCGATAGCAATACCTTTGGCTCATCAGGCCAGTCATTATCCTCATCATCCAGAATTGCGTAAAAGTCATAACCCTGCTCGGCTTTGTTACGTAGATCATAGAATTCCTGAAACACCGTTGCTATCTTTGTCCAATCCACAGCCTGAATTGGATGCGCAAGGGGTTCTATAACTGCATTCGCCTTTTTAATAAAATAAGTGGGATGGTATTTTTTCCCTGACTTACCTTCAAGGATATTTCGCCTTCCTATGTCTTCCTTTACAGGCACAATTTCTTTAATTAACTCTTCAACCTGTGTATAGAAATCACTTCTTGGCTTTTTAACTTTCTGCGCGAGTTGCAAGTCGCTTACCCTCAATATTGTATTTATCATATTCAGGATATCGTCACTGAAATGTTTTTCGTCACTATACTTATAAAGAATTCCTTCCTTAAGATCGGTACCAAATGACGAAGTGACAGATTTCAATAGATTCGCTTTGTGTGTCGATTCCTCAGGGTCTATCAGGTAAGATGCCAAATATCTCAGAGTCTCACCCTTATCTGAAAGTACAATTTCACCTTTAGGCAGTGTCTCAATAAAAACCTGTATTGAGTCGAGATTAGGATAAGTGAATGGAGTGTTGACAAGTAGATAGTGCGACAGAGGAATGCACTCAAACTTTTCTCCGAACGCAGAGCTAATATTTTCTTTTATAATCTCACAGTTCAACATCAAAATAACCTCGGTGCTGTCTTTATTAACGGTGGTGTATTATATACATCATTATATACCAAATTGACAAGGCCAAGATAATAATAAAACCATTCCTCATATGTTTTACTCTTGGCTGGCATATCGACAGGTATTACACATTCTGCGCCATTTTCAGGATTCCATTTATGTAAGTGATTTCCTATTATTCTCTGGCCTGGATACTCCGGGCATGACACAGGGTTAGTTCGTCTGTGATAGTCATCAATATCAAGGCGTCTTATATTAATGCCCCGATAATACAAGACAAAGCTAAACCGGTAAAGAGCCTCATCTTGGTTTGCGGTTAAAATTATTCTGGCAGTTGGTATGCTTATACCGTCTTCATCAATCAATATAGACGACCATTCCAGAAAAGCCTTTCCTTTGTTCTTCCACTTCATCCTGCTGTCTATCTCTTTCTTTTTTGAGAGAAAATCATCGACCTCTGAAAGCGAAGGGATAAGCTCAGGCACCTAAAACTCCCAATGAAATATTGTTATGTTGTACTTATTCTTAAACTGCAATGGGGTCATTCTTTCTTTTATGCATTTATCTTTCAGCCACATTTCATATTCCCCCAACCGCTTCCTTCAAATTCTAAAGACAACATATTTTATAGCGGCATTATATAGGTTTTAGCTCGAATTGTGCAATACATTTTATAGTGCCAAAATAGAAATGTCCGGTTTTTATGCCGCCGCCTCGATTGGGTTTTCTCGGTGGTTATTGTGCCCCATAAACCCTCTTATATTGAACTTCTTCCATGGATGCTCTGACGATAGTGGTACATGGGGGTTCCTTCTTTTG
>JACRGY010000051.1 GCA_016212165.1 Nitrospirota bacterium | reverse complement strand
TTATTGTGAAATCTGCAGTCCCGATCCCTGTTAATATCTTTATTGCATGGACTCCGATAATTCCGCCTAATAAACCCCCGATGATGAGATAAACCCCCATTTTAAAATCTATATTGCCAATCTTATAGTGGGCATAAGCGCCTGAGGTTGATGTTGCTACCATCTGACTCATGCCTGTTGCAACAGCTACTGTAGAAGGTATTCCAACCATCATTAGTAAGGGGGTTAGTAAGAATCCGCCGCCAATTCCGAACACCCCTGACAGCAAACCTACAACCAGACCAAGTCCTATCGGTAGGAATATATTAATACTTGTCATTGCTACAGGTAAATATATATACATCTAAAGAACCTATTAAATTTCAATATCCCTGTTTATCATTTTTGAGTAAGTTATAGCTGTCATCCTGTATCCAATATGTGCAAGCTTTGAATAGGGGAAATATACAATAGTATAAAACACCAAAAGCAGATGGATAAAATACATCGGATATGCAAGGTATGCAATACCAACAAGTCTGATAAGCGCAGTAAGGATACCTGTAATGCAGAGGAGGAGTATTATAATAGCAAAGGTCCAGTCAAAGGATGAGCTCTTTGATTCAAATCCTTTATCCTTTAATCTATTGACAATAAGCAGAACAGCACCTATCAGGAGGGATGCTGCACTTATATTTGCAACCCATTTTAACGGGTCGGACAATAAAATCGGTGTATGTTTTTCAAAGAAATAATAATAAATGGTAACCCATGTTGTGGTTATAAACAGACCCGCGAATCCATAAAAAACGAGTATATGAACAACCCTCCGTTCTGCATTCGGTCCGCACTTTAAAAACCGCGAGTGTTTAACAAATTCTAAAAGTGTTTTCATAAAAGCAGGAACAAACCCTTTTGAATATGCCTGGACATCGCCTTTGCTCATACCTTTCCAGAAACGGGAAAGACTCAAGAGATAGGCAATACCAGCCAATCCAACTGTAGAAATAAAGACAGTCTCTATATATCGTATGGGGAAAAATTTTGAATAGACTATCTCCCCTTCATGTATCCGCAGGTGGTCTGTTAACCCGAGGAGGATTAAAAAGAGGATAAATGGTATTGCAAGCGACAGCAGTGTCATCTTTGGCTGTGTAACTATTTTTCCCATAATACCCGGAATAGAATTTTCCTCAACAAATTTTTGCCTGATTGCCGAAAGCACATCCCCGGGTCTTGCACCTCTGGGACAATACTTTGTGCAGTCATTGCAATTGTGACAGAGCCATATATCAGGGCTGCTCAAAAGCCGGTCCTTCAAACCCCACTGAGCATAGAGCATCTCTTTTCTCGGAAAAGGTCTTTTGTCTGGAGTAGCATTGCATACTACAGAGCATGTGGCGCACTGAAAGCATTTCTTTACTGTATCCCCGCCAGAGGCAATTATATCATTAACAAAATTTATATTCGGGCTTATTACCTGCTCTGTCATTTATAAATCTCCAATTTAAAATTCAAAGTGCAAAAAGAAAAAAACCAAAGACATGAAACCACAGATTACTCAGATTAACACAGATGACAGCATAACTGTCACCCTGAGCCGAAGGCGAAGGGTCTCAATTTGAGATTCTTCGCTCCGCTCAGAATGACATTTCTGTGAAAATCTGTGAAATCTGTGGTTAAATTTTACATTGTCTGTTAAATTCCCTTAAATGGATTCTGTCCTATCTCCTTAACCTTTTCAACAAACTCATTTATCATACCTGGAAGCCTGTCATAGTCCGAGATAGAGACCTGCAGCATCTGCACCCTCTCTGCCTCAAGCTGCAGCCTGTTTAAGGTCTCTCCAACCTTGCCGAGTCTGTAGTCTGCAAGCTCGCTCCCTTTAACAAAATGGCATTGATAGTTTTCGCCAAATTTACAGCCTAAAAGGAGTATGCCGTCAATGCCCTTTGAGAGTGCGTCGGCAACCCAGACAAGATTCATACCGCCAAGACATCTTAACGGGATAAATCTTACGCTGGGGTCAATATTCCTGCGGTTGACCCCTGCTGTATCCAGTGCAGGGTATGCGTCGTTCTCACAAACAAATGCGACTATCCTGAATTCCTCCTCAGGCACATCTATCGCTTTGACCATTGAGCCGATAATATCAACGCTGTAGTCCTTGAAGGCGACAATCCTCTCCGGGCAGGCGCCCATGCAGGTGCCGCACCTTCTGCATCTGTTGACTTTGTAATGCGGTATCCCCTTTTCATCCTCATCTATTGCGCCGAAGGGGCACTCCTCTGTACATCTCTTGCAGGCGGTGCATCTTATAAGAAGGGGGTCAGGAAATGTTTCATCCCATGCCCGCGGATGGACTGCAACACCTTTTGCAATATGGTCAAGACACTGTATCGCCTTGAATGACGCGCCTGCTGCGTCCTGCTGTGCCTCCATCATATTCATTGGCTGCTTGACAGAGCCTGCCGCATATATGCCTGTCCTTCTTGTCTCATATTGAAAGCAGATAAAATTGGAATCCGCAAAACCGTAAGCATTTTCAAGGGATGGTATCTCCGGACCCTGCCTGTAGCCAAGATTCAGGATAGACGCGGGCTTTGATGTTGAATCAAGATACGCCTTCTTTGCCTCATCACCTTTAGATGCAGCCTGTGTGAGCCCGTCTATATATTCCTGAGACTCTCTTGTTGTCGGCACAATGCCTGTTGCGAGGACAACGAGGTCTGCCTCTGCCTTTATCTTTTCACCAAGAAGAGAGTTCTCTGCCTCAACATAGAGATTGCCATTCCCTGCATCTATGATTCCTTTTACATCTGCCTTTGCGAGCATGATGCCCGGGTCATTCTGCGCCTCTTTATAATAAAGCTCAAGCCTTCCCGGTGTCCTGATGTCTATGTAAAATATCATTGCCAGGGCATCAGGATTCTGTCTTACATATCCCGCCTGTTTGAGTGATGTTACACAGCACATGGATGAGCAATAGGGAAGGTGATTTGGGTCACGCTGGCCTGCACATTGGATGAATGCAACCCTCTTTGCCTCTTTCCCGTCAGAGGGTCTTAATATCTTTCCATTCCCCTTTCTTGCAAGCTCTTCAAATTCAATATTTGTTACCACATTTTTGAGCCTGCCATAGCCAAGGTGCTTAATTTTTGCTGCGTCATACGGCTTGCAGCCCGTTGCCATCACAATGGCACCAGTCCTAATTGTCTCAGATGCGTCATTTGATGATATGGTTACATCGTATAATCCGGGCTGCCCATCGGTTTTTCCTATTTTTGCCGATTTATATACCTTGATGTTGGAATTGCTCTCCACCTGTTTTATGAGTTTATCTATATCCGTATCAATTATAAGTGGCTCCTTAAATTCGGCTGTTGGTATCTTTTTGTATAGCTTGTTTACAAAGCCGCCTAACTGAGGCTCCTTTTCCACAAGCACTACTCTATGTCCGGCATTTGCTGCATCAAGGGCTGCGGTCATGCCCGTTATACCGCCGCCGACTACGAGTATTGCAGAGCTTAAGCCTGCGAGGATATTAGGCTGCGGCAGGTCAATTTTTTGCACCCTTACGATGCCCATCGTAAGATAATCGGATGCAAGATTCTGTGTGTCTTCTGTCTTGGGCGGCTGGCTCCATGCAACGAACTCCCTGATATTTACACGCTCTGTTATTGTTCCCGGAAAATCAAACTCATCATATTTTACACGGGGTGAGCAGGCGGCTATTATGATTGTATTCACACCTTCTCTTGCTGCATCATCCCTGATAAGCTGAACACCCTCAGCCCCGCAGAGGAAATCGTGACTCTTGCAGGAAGGAATTTTCATATCCTTTGTTGCAACATTGGTGAGCCTTTCTACATCAACAGAATCGCTTATCCCGCAGCCTTTGCATATATAAACACAATACTTCTTTTCCATTTTTATCTTCTAAAATATAAACCACAGAGACACAGAGAAACAAACTAATCTTTTTAACACAGATGGACACTGATTATTTATGATAGGTTCTTTATTTTCTGTGATAATCATAATTTATCTGTGTCTTTCAGATATTTTTTTGTCTTTTCTCTGTGCCTCACAGTGTCTCAGTAGTTAAAATCAGGTCTTTGCTCTTAGGCTCTGTATACTTTTTATTACTGCACCTGTTGCATCCTGAACAGACCTTGCGACATCAACAGGGCTTTTGAGCGTTCCAACGGCATAGGCACCTTTTTGCAGAGAGTGTGCATTTACAAATCCCTCATCAGTAAGAGGCAGATTCATTCCGCATGTTGAATCTTTTGTGCCGGGCACCATGCCTGTCGCAAGGACAACCATATCAAAACTCGCCTTAATCCTGTTTCCAGCCATTACATCCTCTGCCTCAATAATGACATCTTTTGTCTGAGGGGACTCGGCAATCTTTGCAACCTTACCCTTTGTAAGTGTTACATTCTTATCATCCCGCACCTTCCAGTAGAATTGCTCATATCTTCCGGGCGTTCTGATATCTATATAAAATATCTGCACCTTTGAATCAGGATACTGCTCCCTTACATAGGCGGCTTGCTTTAATGAGGCGAGGCAGCATATGGACGAGCAATAAGGAAGGTGATTCTCATCCCTTGAGCCTGCACACTGGACAAATGCAATGTTCTTTACTTCTCTGTTGTCAGATGGACGAATTATCCTGCCTTTAGTCGGTCCATTCGGTGCCGCAAGCCTTTCCATCATCATATTCGTAATTACATTCTCCACCCTTCCGAATGAGAGATTATCTATATTTGCAGCATCATAGAGGCTCCACCCTGTTGCTATGACAATTGCACCAACCTTAAGGTTTACTATCCCGGGCTTTATGTTAAAGTCAATAGCATTATACTTGCATGCGTCAAGGCATGCCTTTTTGCAGTCATCGGCACAGGATCTCTTATCTATGACATATCTGAAAGGAAATGCCTGCTCAAAGGGGAGATAAACTGCCTTTGTCTTATCCATGCCAAAGTTGAATTCATTAGGTCTCTCGGAGGGGCATGCCTTTGAACAGTCATCACAGGCAACGCACTTTTCATTTACATATCGCGGGTTGACCTTAATTGTCACTTCATAATTTCCCTCTCCGCCTGTAATCTTCTCTACCTCTGCAAGGGTATAGATGTCAACATTTTTATTATTCCGTATCCTCTTGAACTGCATCTCAAGTCCGCAGTTTGGAGGGCATAGCTTTGGGAAATATTTATTTAGCTGCGCAACCCTTCCGCCAAGATAGGGATTTTTTTCTACTATGATGACATTATAACCAGCCTCTGCTGCCTCAACAGCAGAAGTCAAGCCGCTCATCCCCCCGCCTATGATTAATATGTCCTTATGATTAAACATGAGACTATCTCCTTCTACACGGGAATGACAGGCAGAACAAAAACATGATTTTCAACGCAAAGACTCAAAGGACACAAAGAAGTAAACCCCTTAATGCTGGCTCAATCTTAAAGATTGAACCAGCAAAGGTATCATTTTACGGAAATACCTGTGTATAGGGCTTTTTAAAGACCTCCCATTTCCCTGTTGCAGGGTCGCGCTTTGAGTTAACAAAGCACTTCCAGTTATTGTCATCTATGAAGTCTTTATCAGACCTGTAATAGTAGCCGGGGTATCTTGATTCCTCCCTGAAGAGAATGTGCCTTGCATGCGCCTCAGCAGTCAACAGCCTGTGGTAATTCTCCCAGCATCTGAGCAGCTCATGGAGATTAGATGCCGCAAGCCTATTGGCGTCCTCTTTCATAAGCTCAAGTCTCTTGAGACCCTCCTCAAGCATGCTCTTGCTTGTCTTGAACCATGTCCCTACACCGCCAAAATATTCATCTGCTATCTTCATGAGCCTCTTCTGGAACTGGTCGGGCATTATAAAGTGAGGATTTACACTTATATGGGCTGGCGATGTGGAATAGGACTTGTATTTTTCAAAAATCTCAAAGGGCAGATATATCTCCGAAGCGAGGTCAGCCGCCTTTTCCTTCAGGGTTGGCTTAATGTCCCCATTATCCATTATATAGGCAATTGCTGACTTGCCGGCAATTCTTCCCTCTGCATGCGAGCCTGATGAGAACTTGTGTCCTGATGCACCGCAGGTGTCGCCCGCCATGAAGAGTCCGTTTACTGTTGACATCCTGTTGTAGCCCCATGACCATTCCCTTGGTACATTGGGTATATCATCAGGACCGCTCACCCAGAAGCCCGCGCATCCGGCATGTGAGCCTAAGAGATACGGCTCAGATGGGATAATCTCTGACGGGGTCTTGTCAGGCTCAATGTTATTTGCAGCCCACATCCCGGCCTGCCCGATGGTCATGTCAAGGAAGTCCTCCCATGCCTCTGCCTCAAGGTGTTTTACCTTCTTTGCACCCTCTTTCTCTCCCAGCCTTTCCTTAAAGCTCTTGTTTATTGCAGCCATAGCCTCGTGAGTCCTCATGAGGATTGGACCCCTTCCTCTAATCATTGCCTCCATCATAAGATGGTTTCTGATGGTCGTCCCCATGGCATCAACATACTTTCCGTATTTCTTCTTTGCATCATCAACATACTCCTTATTCGCACAGTAGTCTTCTCCAAAGCTGTCTGTTGCCTTTGCCTTGAAGAAAAGAAACCATGCACCAACAGGTCCGTATCCATCCTTAAATCTTGCAGGGACGAATCTGTTTTCCATGAGTGTAAGCTCTGCACCAACCTGTGCACCCATTGCGTAACCTGAGCCTGAATTCCATACAGGAAACCATGTCCTTCCCATGCCCTCGCCAACTGAGCGGGGTCTGAATACATTCACGCATCCACCGGGGACGAGGAGCACTGCCTTCGCCCTGAAGACATATATTCTATTTTCCCTCGTGCTGAAGCCTATTGCACCGGCGATAGTATTTTGCCTGTTGGCATCCAGAAGCAGTCTTGTAGTAAAGACCCGCTCAAAGTGGTTCTGTGCCACACCTGTTACCTCTCTGTTCATCTGAAGCGATTTCTTTGCAGCCTCTGCAACAATAAGCTTGTAAGACTCGCCGTTAATCATTATCTGCCACTTGCCTGACCTCACGACATTTTTTTCTCTCTCGGCATCGTCCTTGAAGTCCTTCAATAATGACTTCCCTGCATCCCTTGCCTGAAAGCCGTCAAGGGAGAAGCCGTCATCACCCTTTTTCCAGACAGGGAGCCCCCATTCCTCAAAAAGGTGGACTGAGCCGTCCACATGCCTCCCGAGGTCATAGACGAGGTCTTCACGGATAATCCCCATCAGGTCGTTTCTTACATATTTGACATAGTCTTCAATCTTGTTGCCGCCCATGTAGGTGTTTATTGCAGAAAGACCCATTGCAACTGCACCGCTTCTGTCAGTTGCAGCCTTATCAACGAGCGTAACCCTTATCTTCTTCGGATTTGCCCATGCAGCAGCCTCAAAGGCAGCGCCGCATCCAGCCATACCGCCGCCGAGAATCAGGAAATCCGTCTCATGCTCTACAACCTCGGGTCTTGCGCAATGTGAAAATGTGCAAATTTCTTTTTCCATTGTTATTCCTCCTTATCATTTCTTGGCTTCATAGTTGAAGTACCCAGGTTGTTTAATCTTTGAATAATCAGGCTCGCCTGCCCCTTTATACGGGTCAATTGAGCCCTCTGCGGTCAATCTGATAGGGAATTTGAATCTTTTAAGCGTCCCGTTTCTAAACTTGATTGTCCACATTATAGAATCCGTTCCTCTCATCGGCAGGACGCTTCCGCCGAGGGGGATATAGTCTGCATAACCCCTTACCTCAATCGCCTGCTGCGGGCATATCTTCACGCAGCTATAGCACTCCCAGCACTGCTCAGGCTCCTGGTTATATGCCTTCATCTTTTCCCTATCCAGCGTCATAAGGTCATGGGGACATATATACTGACATGCAGTCTTATCCTGAGCCTTGCACCCATCACACTTCTCAGTAATTACAAAACTCGGCATACCTTAACCTCCTTTTTAATATTTAATTTCACCCCGTTAGAAGTTATACCTACGAAAAAGTAATAAAATAATCAATCTTTAGATAACTTCAAATAGAGAACTTCTAACGGGGTTCGTTCCTGCGATTTTAAAGCAATAATAGTTAGAGATGACTCTTGTTTTTACACCCCCTTTCATGAACAAAAACATAATTTTCACCGCAAAAACGCAGAGGACGCAAAGAAAGTCAAAAATCAAAGATATTATTTTATAACCTTGCAAAATCTGTGGTCGCTTTGCCTTTTAACCCTTTATTATGTCCCTTCTGCATATTTATGGGTTTTTATCTCAACCTTTTCAGTCAGCCCCTCATAATATTCCCTTAATATCTTCAGCACCTCTGGCCTGCTGAAGTGGTCAGGGACATCTTCCCCTTCAGAGAGCATTTTTCTCAGCTTCGTTCCGCTGAGGAGCAGCCTGTCTTCTTTTCCATGCGGGCATGTCCTCATGGATGCCATCCCATCGCATTTGTGGCAGTAGAATGTCCAGTCTATCTTTAAAGGCTTTGTCTCAAGGGCATCCTTTGGAATCTCATCAAATATCTTCTGGGCATCAAATGGCCCATAATATTCACCCACACCGGCGTGGTCTCTGCCGATTATCATATGACTGCACCCGTAGTTCTGTCTGAAGAGGGCATGGAGTAACGCCTCTCTTGGTCCCGCATATCTCATATCAAGCGGGTAACCCGCCTGAATGCAGGTATCTTTAACAAAATAATGCTCAACGAGCGTATTTATAGCCCTGACCCTTACATCTGCCGGAATATCGCCGGGCTTAAGTTTTCCGAGAAGCTGGTGTATCAAAAGTCCGTCACAGGTCTCTATGGCTATCTCTGCCAGATATTCGTGTGACCTGTGCATAGGATTTCTCAATTGAAGGGCTGCAACCGTGCTCCACCCTTTTTCTTCAAATATCATCCTCGTATCTGCCGGCGTCATATAAACTCCTGGATATTCTTCAGGAAACCTTCCCTGACTGAGAACTTTAACATGTCCCGCAAGGTTCACATCCTCCTGCTCCATTACCATGACAACGCCCGGGTGTTCTATGTTTGTGGTTCTGAAGACACTCTTGCACTCAAATTCTTTATCAATCCTGTATTTCTCCGTTACCTTCATAGTTGCCATGATTTCACCTGTCTCCTCCGAGACAAGGGCGACCTCCTCGCCTTTTTTTATGCTGTCAGACTGACCCTCTGTTGTTGAGACAGTTATGGGAATGGGCCAGAATGTTCCATCTGCCATCTTATATTCTTTACATACACCCTTCCAGTTATCATAGTCCATAAACCCTTCAAGCGGCGAGAATCCACCGATGCCCATCATTATCAGGTCTCCAGCCTCGCGGGATGTAATCCTGACCTGTGTCAGGGTCTTTGCCTTTTTCTTCTCCTTCTCCAGAGCGGCTCCTGTAAGCAAGAGAGGCTTTAACTTTTTCTCTTTTCCATGCGGATTAACCAGTGCCATACTATTCCCTCCTTTTTAATTTTTGTGTATGCTCTTTATATTTGATTTAGAAGACTCTTTTATATAATCCCTAAACTTTTTTAGTGCCTCTCCCCTATGACTCAGAGCATCCTTTTCTTTTGATGACATTTCTGCAAAGGTTCTATCATGACCAAGCGGATAAAAGACAGGGTCATAGCCAAATCCCTTCCTGCCGAGCGGTTTTTTTGCAATCCTTCCTTCTACAAAACCGAAAAATGTTTTAACATTGCCATCTGGAAATGCAAGGGCAATACAGCACACAAATCTTGCCCCCCTCTTTTCCTCGGGGATACCCTTCATTTCGCTGAGAAGCTTGTTTAAGTTCTCGGCATCAGTGGCATCTTTACCTGCATATCTTGCAGATGTAACTCCAGGGGCATTTTTTAGTGCATATACTTCAATGCCTGAATCATCGGCAACAGATATTCTATTTGTGCACTTTGCTGCTGCTGCTGCCTTTTTTACTGCATTGCCCTCAAATGTATCACTATCCTCTGCCACTTCCGAACATCCTGTAAAATCATTCAGCGTCAGTATGCTCATATCCATACCATTGAGAATCCTATGCATCTCTTCCGCCTTCTTCTTATTCCTTGTTGCAAACACTATTTCCATTTTTTTTAATAACTCAATATAATTGTATCTATAATAATCTCATTTTAAAAACTATTTCTACGATTTTCACTGTAATGAACATAACCCAAATTATGCAATTTGTCTTTCAGACAGCACCCTCACACCTATTCCCAATGATTATCACTGTCCATTCAGGACGGTTCAACTTCCGCAGGAATAGGTGTGAGGGTGCTGGGTTAATCTTCATCCTGTTTTTATCTGAATTTATCTTATAATATAAAAGCAATCAATATGCCAGTTTTTATATCAAGAGATTAAGAAACAATAAAATTCTATCTCTTTGAATATTTAGAAAGTATAAATATAGTAAATAAGTTTGGACGGCTGCAAGAAATAGTTATTTTAAAAATTTAAGAAAAGGGGGAGAAATCTTTATCATTTTTAATAACAACAATTCCAAAATCAAACATCTCCCGCATTTCAACCTCAAGAGCTAAAAGGAATGTCATCTGCATAAAATCCTTGAAATTATAAAAACCCTGTTAGATAATCCATATCAAATACAAAACTTGTCCCCGAATGTTGTAATCGGGGAGTGGAGGCTATTATGTATGATTTAATCATTATTGGTGGCGGGGCGGCGGGGCTCTCTGCGGCAATCTATGCACTCAGGGCAAAACTAAATGTGATTATGATTGAGAAGCTGGGCGTAGGAGGGCAGATAGCACTAAGTGATGTTATTGAAAATTATCCGGGATATAGAAGTATAAGCGGCTCAGAACTCATGAGCAAGTTTGAAAGCCATGCAAAGGACTTTGGCTTGAAAATTGAGTTTGGTGCAGTAGAGCAGATTATTGATAAAGGCGATATAAAGGTTGTAAAGCCAGATTCTAAGAATCTTGAGACAAAGGCTGTCATTATTGCCTCAGGTGCCCAGCCTAAAAAACTTGGTGTAAAGGGGGAAGACGAACTGACAGGAAGAGGGGTATCATACTGTGCCACCTGCGATGGTCCATTTTACAATGGGAGGGACATTGTGGTGGTTGGAGGCGGAGATACAGCAGTAAAAGAGGCACAATACCTTTCAAAGATTGCAAACAAGATTTATCTTGTGCATCGGAGGGACAGACTCAGGGCAGAAAAG
>JACRGY010000048.1 GCA_016212165.1 Nitrospirota bacterium | reverse complement strand
GCTATAACCTCAGTAACAACACCGGCACCGACAGTACGGCCGCCTTCCCTTATCGCAAACCTCAGTTCCTTCTCCATTGCTATCGGAGTTATCAGTTCTACTGTTATGGTTACGTTGTCCCCGGGCATCACCATCTCCATTCCTTCAGGCAGCTCCGCCACTCCTGTTACGTCTGTTGTCCTGAAGTAAAACTGAGGCCTGTATCCCTTGAAAAATGGTGTGTGCCTTCCGCCTTCTTCTTTTGTCAGTATGTATATTTCTGCCTTGAATTTGGTGTGAGGGGTTATGCTCCCGGGTTTTGCCAGCACCTGTCCGCGCTCTACCTCGTCTTTGCCCGTGCCCCTCAGAAGTACTCCTATGTTGTCTCCTGCACGGCCTTCATCCAGCAGCTTCCTGAACATCTCTACTCCGGTTGCCACTGTCTTTTTGGTCTCGCCTAGCCCTACTATCTCAAGGTCTTCCCCGACTTTTACTATCCCTCTTTCTACTCTGCCTGTCACAACTGTGCCTCTTCCTGATATCGAGAATACGTCTTCTATCGGCATCAAAAAGGGCTTGTCTATAGGACGCTCAGGCGTTGGTATGTAGCTGTCAACTGCCGCCATAAGCTCATGTACGCATTTGTATTCTTCTGCTTTAGAGTCTGTGCTTGTACTTTCCATGGCCTTTAATGCGCTTCCCTTTATTATCGGTATCTTGTCTCCGGGAAACTGGTATTTGCTCAAAAGCTCTCTTACTTCGAGTTCTACCAGTTCCAAAAGCTCAGGGTCGTCTACCATGTCTACTTTGTTCATGAATACTACTATGTACGGCACTCCTACCTGTCTTGCAAGCAGGATGTGTTCTCTTGTCTGCGGCATCGGCCCGTCTGCTGCGCTCACTACCAGTATCGCCCCGTCCATCTGCGCTGCTCCGGTTATCATGTTTTTTACGTAGTCTGCATGCCCCGGACAGTCTACATGCGCGTAGTGCCTCTTGTCTGTCTCGTATTCTACATGCGCTGTCGCTATGGTTATTCCTCTTGCCTTTTCCTCTGGTGCATTGTCAATCGAGTCATAGGCGCGAAACTGCGCCTGCCCCGTGAATGCCAACACCTTTGTTATAGCTGCCGTAAGCGTG
Organism: Nitrospirota bacterium; assembly: GCA_016212165.1. Lineage (GTDB taxonomy): Bacteria > Nitrospirota > Thermodesulfovibrionia > Thermodesulfovibrionales > UBA1546 > SCSY01. The sequence goes on along the minus strand of JACRGY010000048.1, from coordinate 3,646 downwards.
GTCTTCCCGTGGTCTACGTGCCCTATGGTCCCTACGTTGCAATGAGGTTTCGTCCTCTCAAATTTTGCCTTTGCCATTATTGCCTCCTGCTAACCTTAATAAATATATATTTCAATTTATTCGCCCTTTACCTTTGCTATAATTGCTTCGGATATGCTCTTCGGCACCTCTTCATAGTGGGCAAACTGCATTGTATATGTTGCCCTTCCCTGCGTTTTTGACCTGAGGTCTGTAGCATAACCAAACATGCCGGAGAGAGGCACCTGCGCCTTTATTACCTGTGCGTTACCCCTTTTCTCCATTTGCTGTATCTTGCCTCTTCTTGAATTAAGGTCGCCTATAACATCTCCCATATAAGTTTCAGGCGTCACTACTTCTATACTCATTATCGGCTCGAGCAGAACAGGCTTAGCCTTTCTCGCAGCCTCTTTAAATCCTATAGAGCCTGCTATCTTAAATGCCATTTCAGAGGAGTCCACATCATGATATGAGCCGTCATAGAGGGTTACTTTAATATCTACAACCGGGTAGCCGGCAAGGACTCCCGAGTCCATAGCCTCTTTCACGCCCTTCTCAACGGCAGGGATATATTCCCTGGGTATTGTACCGCCTACAATTTTATTCACAAACTCAAATCCTTTGCCAAGCACAGGTTCGAGCTCCAGGTAAACATGGCCGTATTGTCCGCGCCCGCCGCTCTGCTTTATAAATTTGCCTTCTGCCTTTGACACTGTCCTGATTGTCTCTCTGTATGCAACCTGGGGTTTTCCGACATTTGCCTCTACCTTAAATTCCCTTAAAAGCCTGTCAACAATTATCTCAAGGTGAAGTTCACCCATCCCTGATATTATTGTCTGGCCTGTCTCCTCATCAAACGCAACCTTGAATGAAGGGTCTTCCTGGGTAAGCTTCCCGAGCGCCTCATAGAGCTTCTCCTGGTCAACCTTTGTCTTGGGCTCAATCGCTACGGATATAACAGGAGCGGGAAACTCCATTTGTTCAAGTATAACAGGTGATTTTTCATCGCACAGAGTATCCCCTGTCAGTGTACTCTTCAGCCCTACCGCTGCAGCTATGTCACCGGCAGAGACCTCTTTTATCTCTTCACGCTTGTTGGCATGCATCTGGAGTAGCCTTCCAACCCTTTCCTTCACATCCTTCGTAGAGTTGTAAACATATGAGCCTGCAGAAAGCACTCCGGAATAAACCCTTATAAAGGTAAGCTGCCCGACAAACGGGTCGGTCATCACTTTAAATGCAATCGCGGAAAATGGCTCATTAACGTCAGCTTTTCTGACTACCTCCGAAGAGCCGTTGCCTATCTTTGTCCCTGTAACAGCCGGGACATCCAGAGGAGAAGGAAGATAATCCACTATTGCATCAAGCAAAAGCTGGACGCCTTTATTTTTAAAGGCAGTGCCGCATATAACAGGCGTCAGCTTCAACTGAACAGTGCCTTTCCTTAAAGCCGCCTTTATTTCCTCTTCGCCTATTTCCTGGCCGCCAACAAATTTTTCCATTATATTTTCATCAACATCGGATAATGCCTCAAGCATCTTTTCCCTGTACTGCCTTGCTGCAGGCATCAGTTCATCAGGTATATCACCTTCGGTATATTTAGCGCCGAGCGTTTCATCGTCATAATAGATTGCCTTCATCCTCACAATATCTACAGGCCCTCTGAAATTCTCTTCAGCGCCTATAGGGATCTGTATCGGCACCGGATTTGCGCCCAGTCTGTCTACCATGCTTTCCACGCTCATAAAAAAATCTGCTCCTGCCCTGTCCATTTTATTCATAAATGCTATTCTCGGCACCTCGTATTTATCAGCCTGGCGCCAAACAGTCTCTGATTGGGGTTCAACTCCGGCTACGGAATCAAAAACAGCCACTGCCCCGTCAAGAACCCTCAACGACCTTTCAACTTCAATGGTAAAATCAACATGCCCTGGTGTGTCTATGATATTGATCCTGTGGTCTTTCCAGAAACATGTGGTAGCAGCCGAGGTAATTGTTATGCCCCTTTCCTGCTCCTGAACCATCCAGTCCATGACAGCGGTGCCTTCATGGACCTCGCCTATCTTATACGTAACACCTGTATAGTAGAGGATACGCTCCGTGGTCGTGGTCTTCCCTGCATCTATATGTGCCATAATTCCAATATTGCGTGTCTTCTCTAAGGGGGACCTTGACAAAATTTTTCTCCTCTACCTTGCTTACCATCTATAATGGGCAAAGGCCTTATTAGCCTCCGCCATCTTATGGGTATCCTCTTTTTTCCTTACAGTGGTACCCGTGTTATTAAAAGCATCCATTACCTCTCCTGCAAGCCTTTCCCTCATTGTCTTTTCTGCTCTGGCACGCGAAAAAGTTATAAGCCATCTGAAGGCCAGGGCCATCCTGCGCTGCTGTCTTATCTCAACCGGCACCTGATATGTCGCACCGCCAACCCTCCGGGGTTTAACTTCAACCAGAGGTTTAGCGTTCTCAAGCGCTGCCTTAAATACCTTGAGGGGGTCATCCCCCAGTTTTGTCTTTATGATATCAAAAGCACCGTAGCATATTTTCTCGGCTACCGATTTCTTTCCGTCTTCCATCAATATATTGACAAACTTGCTTACAACCTTACTGTTATATTTTGGGTCCGGCAATATCTCTCTCTTTTCAGCTACTCTTCTTCTTGGCATTTATATACTCCGTTATTTGGGCCTCTTGGCGCCGTACTTGGATCTTCCCTGTTTTCTGTCTGCAACTCCCATAGAATCCAGAGTCCCTCTTATTATATGGTATCCGACTCCCGGAAGGTCCTTGACCCTCCCCCCTCTTATCATAACTATAGAATGCTCCTGAAGATTATGACCAACGCCTGGTATATATGCTGTAACCTCCATACCGTTAGTCAACCTCACCCTCGCAACTTTCCTTAATGCGGAGTTTGGCTTTTTGGGTGTTGTTGTATACACCCTGACGCACACTCCTCTTTTTTGAGGACACATCTTCAGCGCCGGGCTCTTCGTGCTTTGCTCCAGGCTCTTTCTGCCGTATTTAACTAATTGTGCTATTGTTGGCACATTGCCTCCGTATTGTATTTTCTAAAAAAGCAGATTCTACGGGAAAACTTTGAAATCATACCAAAGAAAATATTTTTTGTCAAGGTTTTCATACCGCTTTATATTTTTCCCCCGTGTTTACTTCCTCAAACAAGAAAGCAGATTGATTTTCTACTAAAAAGTTTCAAGGTAGGTTTATATTATACACAGTTCCATAAAACAATACAAACAAAAACAACCTTTGAAATTCCCTTAGTCCGGAAGCTTGAAAGTCAGCAGTCCTGCAAGCTGGCAAGCCTGCCCGCTCTCCCGATTTAACACTTCTGCACTATGGCACTTTTACACTACAGGAACTTTTTAAGGCATAATCATAGCGTCGCCCAGGCGGGTTAGCCGCAGAGAATGAGGCGGCAAGGAGAATAAGCAGAAATGCGCAAGAGAGCAGAAAGCAAAAAAGACAGGCATCGCAGTTTATTGAAAAAATTCCAGTCGCTGGAATTTTTGAACTGCAAAAAAATCTGTAACACCAAAATGATAATGTCCTAAATGGCCAAAATAGAAATGTCCTAAATTGATAATGCTAAACTGCTTCTTTT
>JACRGY010000047.1 GCA_016212165.1 Nitrospirota bacterium | reverse complement strand
TGGTCGGTTATTTCTTCTTTCTTACATTCAGCAACAATAAAAGGGCTTTCACATTCATCGTCTGCGTAAACTATGATGTCTGCTTCTTTGGTTTCCGACCCCATCTGCACCGATACATAATTCTTAACTCGGTTTGCAGGATAGCCATAAATGAGAACTAAACTTAAAAATGCTTCTGCCTGAACTTTTTCTTCTGGATTGCTGAAGTTGCGTTTTCTATTTTGATGGATGTAAGTGATGAAGTTTCGTTCTTCATCAAACCTTACAAGTCCTTTTTCTATTCCTGTTTCAATTAAATTCATTCGGTTTCCGTAGTAATATTTTTAAAATCACTTTCCCCCTCAATCTTACCCCACGCAGGCGGGAAAGCGCAATAGCAGAACAACAGGGTTCGAGGGTTCGAGGGTTCAAGGGTTCGAGGGTTCGAGGGTTCATTCATCCTTCGCAGTTCATCCTTCGCAGCGCTGCGGAGAATGGATGCTACGGAGAACGGAAGGGTTCAAGCGGGAAAGCCAGAAGAGCAGAAGAACAATAGCGAGGAAGAGCGCTCGCCTCGGCGAGTCTACGCTGACGCTTCGAGAAGCGGGCAAGCGCAATAATCTGAAGCGTACCGGCGGTGATTGAGATTAGTCTTAAAATTAGGGTAAAATCACTGACATGGAGAAAAAAGAGAACAATTTTGCTTTCATTGACAGTCAAAACCTGAATCTTTCAATCCGCACCCAAGGATGGATTCTGGATTACAAAAAATTTCGGAAGTACCTTGAAGATAAATACAGTATCACGAAGGCCTTTCTATTTCTCGCTATTCAAGAAAGCTGCTTTAACTATCAAAACTACAGCTTTATCAATCCCTTTGTAATCGCGAATTTTATGAGGCCTGCGCGTGAGTGTATATCAAGCTTCTCGGAAAGGTTTGTCTGATGGGCTACTGCTGTCTTGGCGCTTATGCCGAGGATATCGGCTATTTCCTTGCTTGTATGGCCTTCTGCTATGAGTTTCAAGACCTGTTTTTCCCTGTCAGTGAGCGCCTCATAAAGGTCTTCTGATGCCTCGTTTTTATTGCCGCCTCCTACATAATCATCAATAACGCTCGCCGCTATAGAGGGATGCAGATATGCCTCACCGCTGGAAATGGCCTTTATTGCGTTCAAGAGGTCCAGGCCAACTGCCCTTTTCAGCATATACCCGGATGCGCCTGCCTTCAGAAACCGCTTTATATATTCCTTGTCTTCATATTGCGTGAGGACAAGGACTTTGGCATCAGGGTTAATCTTCTTAATCTCTACAAGCGCCTCCAGCCCGCCGAGCTTTGGCATTGCTATATCCATTATTACAATATCAGGGTTAAGTTTTTTTACGCCCTCTATGGCCTCTATGCCGTCTGCAGCCTCTCCGATAACTTCAATGTCAGCAGACATCTTGAGAAACGCAGCTATCCCCTCTCTTACAAGTGCATGGTCGTCAACTATCATCACTCTTGTTTTAGACATGTTTATTCCCATATTCAGGCAGGGGAATCCAGAGGCTGAGCCTTGTTCCGTTGCCCGGGGTTGAACATATCTTCAGTTTCCCGTCCACAAGATACGCCCTTTCCCTCATTCCCATTATTCCAAGCCCCCTGACATCATCAGTATGCTTTAACACATCTGCCGCATCAAACCCTTTACCATCGTCCTCCATATCAACAGCTATGGAATCAGGCATATATTGTAATACTATAAAGACATTTTCTGCTGAGGCATGCTTGGAAATGTTGATTACTGCTTCCTGTATTATCCTGAACAGCGCTGTTTCAATCCGGTGGTTGAATCTTTTCTCTTCAGCGCCGATGACATTAAAATCGCAGTTTATTCCTTTTTCAGCCAGATGCTTGTCAAGAAGCCATCTGATGCCTGCCTCAAGCCCGAGGTCATCCACTACTGTAGGCCTGAGGTTCTGTATCAGGCTGTGTATTTCGTCCAGAGTTTTAAGAGCAATATTCCTCATCTCATCTATCTTTTCTGAAGGGAGATGTTCAGCGTACATCTTGCTGCACATATCAATCTTCATTAAAAGCGCTGAAAGTGACTGCATTGTCTCATCGTGCAGGCCGCGTGCTATTCTTTTTCTTTCTTCCTCTTCTGCTGATATGACCATTTTAAGAAGGTTTTCCACTTTTTTCTGGCTGGCCTTTATCTGTTTTGTCCTTTCTACGACACGCTCTTCAAGCTGGACATTATAATGCCGAAGGCCTTCCAGTGAATCCGCAAGCTTAACCCTCATGACTTCAAAGCTGCTGCTCAGTATCCCTATCTCGTCTATGCCTCCGAATGCTATGGACTTTGACATATCTCCATCTGCAATCTTATTTGTGGCATCAATAAGTTTATGCACGGGCTTTACTATGCTTTTGCTCATACCGATTGCAATTATCAGCGCAATGCATATTGAGCCCAGGCTAAAAGCAATAAATGTTGTTCTCAGTTTTTCAGAAGGGGCAAAGACATCTTTTTCAGGCTGGATTATAGAAACGCCCCAATGCGCCATCTTCAACGGCGCAAACGCAAGGATATCTGTTGAGCGTTCATCGCCTTTTCCCCCTGCGCCTGAATGGCACCTGTGGCACGTCCTGATCTCGGGTTTCTTCTGCGCTATAAGGTTTTCCATAAACCGGTTATGGTCACTGCTCAGGAATACCCTCTTGGGATTATTGGACACTATTATAATGCCATGGCTGTCAATTATTTCCAGATAGGTGTTAGGCTCCCTTGGCATTCCCTCGATGCTCTGGCTGAGCCTGAAACTGGTCGGGTCAATCTCCCCCCCTACCACGCCGACAATATCTCCATGCTTGCTCTTAAGAGGCACCATGGCATATATAACCTTTTTCCCGGTCGGCTCTACAGTATGTATATCGGATATTACAGGCTTGCCCTCCATGATAATTTTACTCACGTAAGGATTGCTCAGGAGATTTTCGTGATTTTCAAGCCTGCTGGGATAAGTCAGGACTACATTGCCTGTTCTGTCCATGAGGAAAATGCCGTCTGTAAATATTGAGTACTGATAGGCTATCTGAAGCGCTTCTTTTTCAGGTTTCCAGTTGTTGTCCTTCAGGTCTATCTTTCCTGAAAGTGAAATATCATAGAGCCTGTTGAGGCTCCTCTCCAAAAGAAGGTCTATATTATTTGCTATTATTCCGGCTAATGTCAGCCTGCTGTGCAATGAACGGTCTATGCTTTGATTAATTGTTAAGTGGCCGATTATCCCAAGCCCTGCCGACAGGATAATGACATTGATAATTATCGCAATAATTATCTTTTTCTGCATTTAGGTTAGCATGGCTATAAGTATAGATTTTGTCTAACCATAACCGTTACTGCCGCTGTCTGTCAAGTCGTCGTTCTCTCTTCCGGTGCGTTCTCATCCTCCGGGCTTTTAAGAGATACGCCGAAGAGCCTTTCATATTCCAGAGGGTGTTCATGTATCATGCGTTCCTTAGAAATCTTGCCTGTAAACATTACCGTGTCTATCGGAAATACCTCGGGGCTGAATACCGCATTGTAGATATGCCAGATAACAATGACAAGGAATGCCAGTAATGCCTCGTTTGTATGAAGGGCCTTTGCAGCGGGAATAAATTCCCCGGGCAAAAACCTTGCCGCAACAGTCGGTATCCATAGCAGCGCTCCCGTAACAATCATCAGTATGCCGCCCACAACAACGCCCCAGTATTCGAATTTTTGCTTGTAATCGAATCTGTCGCACCTTGCCGGATGTTCTTCCAGTCCGAGGTAATATCTTATATTGACTATGGCATCTCTGAAATCATTTTTATGTATGATTATTGACGGCTGCCACTTCAGGAACAAAAATCCAAATGACGCTGCCAGGATATGCGGGATTGTCAGCCCTGCAAAGATTATCCCTGTATATCTATGGATAATCCTTGTGGCGTCAATTCCGCCCAGGGTCATGACTATCCACTGCGCTGCGCTGTAGTCATGGAATTTCTGCGACAGGCCCGTTAATACCAGGACTGCAAATACTATGGCATTAAGCCAGTGCTCTATTATCCTGGCTGAACTAAATCTCCTGATATATTCATCGCCAAACTTTTTCATTTTAAAATTCCTCCTTATCGGTTAACAGCATAACGCCAGATGTGCAGAATAATCTGGAGTATGAGCCCGATTATCATAAATGGAATAAAAACCTTATACCCAAAGTTAATCATATAAACCAGAGGCGCCTTTTTAAGGCTGGGCTTATAATGAGAAACCCAGCTGTCAGGAAAATTAGCTGTAGCAGCCGGATGACATTTCTGGCACCGCTTTACAAGGTTTGCCTTTATCATAGGCGCATTGGGCGCATTAACCTTGGTTATATCATGTATGCCGTGACAGTCTATACAGACAGCTATCGGCTTTACGGATTTCCCCTGCTGCTTATAGAACTTCAATGTAACCCCGTGAAAGTCCTGGAGGTATGTATCAACAACCGCAGTTGAAAGTCCGTATTTTTTCATTAAATCCTTGTCTGCATGACAGTTGCCGCACATCTGCGGCACGGCATTACGAAAATCCGTTGTCCTTGGGTCAGTCATATCATGGGCCTTGTGGCAGTCCGAACATATCGGGACATCCTCGTTATGCTCCAGTATCAATGCGCCTCCATGGACGCTCTGCGTATAGACCTTATATACCTCGGGATGACACCGCTCGCATTTCTTTGCATTAGCAAGTTTTTCCTTTCTGCCCGAATAAACCGAATGAGCGCCGTGACAGTCTGTACAGACAGGCGCATTCAGGTTGCCATGCGTCAACAGGTTATAATGTATGCCTTCCAGGGTCCTTGAATACTTGTCAAAATGACATCTCCTGCAGCTTTCCGACATCGCGATCGAATAATCCCTCTTGCTCTTAAATATCCTGAGGGGATGTTCTTCTGATGAAAAACCAAAATGGCAGTCGGTACAACTCAGGTTCTTGTGGACCGAGATATTGAGGATAGATTCGTTTATATGAATTGACTGTTTCTCTCCAGTCTTGAATGTTATGCTTAATTCACGTTGATGACAGTTCAGGCAGTAATGATTGCCCTTTGACAGTTCACGCGCGCGCTGAATGGAATGAAAACCGTGACAATCTGAACAAACAGTTCCTTTTGGCGATTGACTCAATAATTTTTCATGGATTTTAGTTTTGTGCGAAACATGGCATTGCGTACACACCTTGGCGGAAAATGCAGTGTACTGCCGGTGATTTTTAAAGGTCCTTTTAGGATGCTGGTCTGCTGTAAACCCGTGGCAGTCAGAGCAGCTTATTATCCTGTGAACAGACCGCCCGAGTTCTTCGGTATTAACTTTAAGCGATACCTTTTCTCCGGCGTCAAAGGTTAGGTCCTGTTCCTGACTGTGGCACATCATGCATGTTTGATCTGCTGCTGATACGCTGCTTTCTGCTGAGAAACCATTTGAAGGAAATGCTGCAAGAACAAGTAAAATTCCTAAAACGTACCTACATAGCATATAAACCCTCCTTAACAGGTCATAGACCCCGTTAGAAGCTTGCCTCTAAGCGGGGCAAACAAAATACTGAGGGGGTCTTGAATAAGGCCGACAAAACCCCCTCGTCCTGAATTCATTCACTGTCTCCTGTGCCTTTATCCGCGTCTTTTTTGGCTTCCTTATCCTCTGCAGCTTTTTTATGCCTTTTGCCCGCGAGGTATGCCTCGGAAGGCCTCCAGTTGAATACTGCAAGCTTTGACACTCCTTCCATAACGCCGCCGAACAGCTTTGTCATTACAACCTTCAGCAATACTGCAATCCCTATGAATGGCAGAAATGTCGCATACACAAGGCCAAGCACCGGGCCTGCCAGCAATATTATAGCAGGATGAGCCTTGTAATATGTTGTTGAACTGCCGCCAGGAAGAATTCCACCTGTTTCAATGGTTACGCGTTCGCCTGTTGAGAAGTTCCAGTAATTCCCTCCCTTTACTCTTTCTCCGCCTATGTGTCTCAGTTTTAACATTTTAAGTCCCTCCTTCCTTTATTTTTATAACTGCCTTCCGTCCACTGCCTAAGCCCTCTTTTGTCTCACCTCCTTTTATTTTCTTGAGTATAGGCTAACAGGAAAGCAGGCCACATACAATTGGAAGAAGTTCCTATTTTAATGGGTTAACTTATCCTATATGAGACAGGAAAACTACTGAAAAAGCGCAAGGGGGCAGTAAATATGCTTATATTTCAGTGGGTTAATTCCGTTAGAAATATTTCTAACGGAATTAAACAAAATTAAAAGTTACGAATCAGGAACCATGCTGCGCGCTATTCTTATCAGGTCCCTCTGAGAGTCCTTTCCAATCACTGTGAGTATAAAGTTCCCTTCCCGCCATGACACCTGATTGCAGGGAGTATCATCTTCGCATGTCGCAGTAACAAGTATTCCAGCCCTGTCTTTAATCAGGACCTTGCTTTCTTTTTTAATCTGGCTGAGTTTTATTTTAGACTCAGGGCGATAATTGGCTCTTGCGTCTACCTGATGAACAATAAGGCCAAGTTCCTTTGAATCACGCTGCTGGAAATGCATTATTACCATTACAAACGGTTTTTTCTGAGCGTATATCTCTGCCGGCGGCCACTTAAGGTTCAAATCCTCCGGAAGGTAAGCAGGGATGTAAATCCTTTCAATATGGAGCTTTCTTTTAACCAGTTCAATGGTCTTGTATTTCCTTAAACTTTCTGTCTCAATTATGGACGGCGCCCAGTTTACCAGCTCCAGGACAACCAGCAATAAAATTATCAGGAGAGCAAAGGAAAATACCATTTTAAGTTGTCGTGTTATCCTGATATGCATTCTAAACCACCATATAATTAATTTTAAGAATTATAAGCGTTGTTAAAATAAATTTCACCCAGCCGAATCCGGGAGTGTCCTCAATTTCTTTTTCCTGTATCTTAACTATCCTTTCTTTCAGGAGCAAATTGTGACTATGGCTTTCTATAGTATCCTTCATAACTGATACCTTTGGCCGCTCATCTTCTTTCGGATAAGAGTAAAAGGCCTTAATTGCAGATATGAGGGCCTCCGGTTTTTTTGTGAGAGAAACAGTTATGTCATCACAAATAAACTCATCATCCTGAACAAGCCTTCGGAACTCTATAAGGCTCACAGGATTATAAAACATCAGCATCCTCAATATATATATAATCTGGGTCTTAATGCTGCTGCCTCTGACAATATGGACTATCTCATGTGCCAGTGCGCTTTCCATCTGGTCATCGGTAAACTTATCGAGGAGCGCCTTTGACAGAATTATTACATGGTTTTTTATTCCTGTTGTGAACAGCACCGGATATGGTTCATCCACAATCCTGACAGATGGTTTTGAGGTGCCCAGCTTTTTGCAAAGCCCTTCAATCATCCCGATTATGTCCCTGTGCGGAACTACATATGACACGTAACCGGGTTTAGGAAGTTTTTCTCTTACAATAGGGAATATCTCCTGCAGGAAAAAAATAAGCGCTGTCCCTGAAAGAAACGCAAGAAATAACGAATAGACAGGTATTATATCCCATAGTTTTATTGCCAGCCACCCGTTAAAATTAAGTATAGCGGTATTCTCCCTGAAATACATGGACCCCCTGTCAGGGTTTATCAGCTGGTAAACCGGGAAGACAAAGATTGGAAGGATTAATACCAGAAGCCTGTACCTGAACTTTGCCAGATGGTCCCTGATTTCCCATGAATAAAATGCAATCTCAATAATCACAAGGGCCATGAATGAATGCAGCACCGATTGGGCAATGAACATGCCGATGTATGAATCAAAAAACCTCAAGGTTCCTGCCTAACCGTACAAGCCATATTTCTTCATCTTGTTAAAAAGGCTCTTTCTGCTGATTCCGAGATGGGCCGCTGCATCTGTTCTTTTCCATCTTGCCTCTGTGAGGGCATCTATTATAAGCCTCTTCTCTTCCTCTGACTTTATGGTTTCTATCCTGTCTTTAACATTTTTTTCTCCGTCCCCGGCCTTGTCCCCGCCCCCGTATATAAGCTCTGTGACTGTTTTCCCTGTGATTGCATTGCTGTCCTCAAGGATTATGGCCCTCTGAATAAGATTCTCCATCTCTCTCACGTTCCCGGGCCAGTTATAATTCAGGAAAAACCTTATCGCAGAAGCAGAGATGCCTTTAAATTTTTTCCCGATGGCGCTGCTGTATTTCCTTAAAAAATAATCCGCCAGGAGGGGGATATCGTTTTTCCTTTTTCTGAGCGGAGGGACAATAATCTCGAATACCCTTACCCTGTAAAGAAGGTCCTCCCTGAATCTTCCTTCAGCTACAGCAGCATTAAGGTCCTTGTTGGTTGCGGAAATCAACCGCAGATCGACCTTTACAGTCTTTGTGCCTCCAAGGCGCTCTATCTCCTTCTCCTGCAAAACCCTTAAAAGTTTTGCCTGCAGCCCTAACGAAAGGTCTCCAATCTCATCCAGGAAAATACTGCCGTTAGCCGCCCTTTCAAATTTGCCGATATGCTGCCTCGTTGCGCCTGTAAATGCGCCTCTTTCATACCCGAAGAGCTCTGATTCCAGCAGCGTTTCAGGGATTGCCGCGCAATTCACGCTTATAAAGGGATTTTCTCTTCTATCGCTAAGCCTGTGTATGGCCTTTGCAATAAGCTCTTTGCCGGAACCGCTTTCACCTGTCACCAGGACTGTGACATCTGTTTCAGCAACCTTTTTGGAAAGCTCGATTGCCCGCTTCATCTCGTCGCTTTCAGCTATGATTTCATCCTTAAGGTCTTTCCCGAGGCTTTCTGTCTTCAGGGCCTCAATCTCTTTCTGAAGTTCGTATTTTTCAATCGCCCTGCTTATGACCGTTCTGACAATTTCTATATCAACCGGCTTTGTGAAAAAATCATAGGCCCCCTCTTTGATGGCTCTTATTGCGAGCTCTTTCGAACCATAAGCGGTTATCATTATCACAGGCATGGGATAACCTGCTGCCTTTATATGCCCGAGGACCTCAATGCCGCTCATGCCTGGCATCTTTTCATCAAGGAGCACAAGGCTGTAGTCGTTATTTTTTAAAAGGGCAATAGCCTCAGGGCCTGTTTCTGCTATATCAAACTGGAAGCTTTCCTTTTTCAGAAGCTCCCCGAGAAAGAACCGGATGCTGGTGTCATCGTCAACAATCAGTATCTTATGTTCGCTTGCAGTAAATGCCATATACCCCCGTTAATCTAAGTGCTATTTTATCACAGACTGGCGAACGGTAGTTGACCCCGTTAGAAAACAAGCCCAGATAGAAGCAGTGCTTCACACGGGGCAAGCCCCGTCCGAACTTTCTAACGGGGTTGACAGAAAATATCATTTAAGTAATGATTTTATAATGCAGACCGGAAATGGCATAAAACCTGTCTTCACAAGGCCTGAGATAGAAAGGCTGTATGGCAGCAGCTTTACAGACGGCAACAATGTTCAGCTTTTGTGGAAAAGCAAGGAATTATTCAAGATGATATTTGATTCAGTTTCCAAAGCAAAGAGGCTTATCTGCCTTGAGTTTTATATATTCCGTAACGATGAAACCGGAGCTGAACTTGCAAGGTTGTTAAAAAAGAAAGCACGCGAAGGCGTTTACATATATATCCTCTATGACCATTTTGGTTCCTTTGGAACGCCGCGGAAATTTTGGGAAGAACTGAAAAGGGCCGGGATAAATGTAAGGGGGTCACGGCCTTTCAAATGGACTGCGCCTCTAATGTATGCCCACCGCGACCATAAAAAACTTATTATCATAGACGGAGAAAAGGCCTTCACCGGCGGACTGAATATTGCAAATGAATACAGCGGATATTATTTCGGGAGGCTTAAGAAGCGTAAGGAAGGCTGGAGAGATACAGGGATAATGCTCGAAGGCCCGATAGCCCTGACACTGCTCAATACCTTCAGAAAAAGCTGGGTAATATGGGGCGGCGAGCCAATTGTCTCTCAAGGCATAAGTACCCGTGAAAGCAGCGGCCTTCCTGTACTGCCCATATTTGCAAGCTCGGCAAGGGGCAGGAGAAAGCTGAGAAGGCTTTTATATTACAGCATCAACCATGCACGCCGGAGCATATTCCTTACAACAGCTTATTTTACCCCGAGCAGGAGGATGGTGCATATCCTATCGGAGGCAGTTAAAAGGGGAGTGGATGTTAAGCTCCTCCTGCCGTCTGAAAGCGATATATCTGCCGCACATTATGCAGGCAGGGCATCATTTGCAAAACTGCTGAAAGCCGGCATTGAGATATATAACTACAGGGGAGAGATACTGCATGCAAAGACATCTGTGTTTGATGAGCGCTGGAGCATTATAGGTTCTGCAAACCTTGATTTCCAGTCCCTGAGGAGAAATGATGAGGGCAATGTCGGGATACTCGATGAAGGGTTCGGCCGGCAGATGCTGGATATCTTTCATGAAGACCTGAATCAATCTGTAAAGATAGAACTGGACCACTGGATGAAAAGAGAGTTCTGCGAAAAACTCAAGGAACAGTTCTTTGCGTTATTCAGGAGAAGGCTGTAGGGGTTATTTTAAAGGATTGAGGGAGAAGGATGGGGAGGTTAGAAAACTTAATCAATCTGCTTTACCCCTCAGGCCTGCGGCAGTTGGATGATGAATTTTATTTTACCTTCTCCGGCCTCGACGTTTATCTCTCCGCCAAGATTTCTAATCGCATCCCTCGCAATCTTTAAGCCCATGCCGTGCCCTGCTCCCTTGGTAGTCACATCTGCTTCAAAGATTTTATCCGCCATTAATCCCGGGCCCAGTTCTGAATCACTGGAAATCTCTATTATCACCCCCGCGTCTTTTTCCCATGCCTTTATGCTTATTTCTCCGTCTTCCCTGATTGCTTCATAAGCATTCAGGACTATATTGTAAATTGCGTGAAAGAGACGCTCATCTTCCACCTGTATTTTATCTGCTATCTCATCGTATTTCTCTGTTACCCTTACAGCCTTGCCCTGCACTGCATGGCCGCATAGAAGCACCACCCTGTGTATCATCTCCTTGAGATTATCGCCGTCATAAGAAGCTGTCTTTTTCTCAAAAAGGGTATCCACAACCCTGTTAAGGCGGTCAGTTTCCTTAAGTATCGTATCAATATAAAGCACCTTCTGCTCATCATCCTTTACGTCTTCTCTTATCATCTGCGCCAAACCCTTTATTGAGGCCAGCGGATTTCTGACCTCGTGGGCCACTTCCATTGCCAGGGCCCCGATACCTGCCAGCCTTTCCGTCTTTTGTATCTCCTGATGCATCTCTTTTATCCTTGTAGTATCCATAAAATTAAAGACTGCGCCGTCTATTGCATCCTTACCCTTTACCGGCGAAAGCGTATACCCGATTGTCCGCCTTTCTCCGTTTATCACCATATTTAATTCAGATGTAATTATCTCTCCTTTCATGGCCCTCTCAAAATCTTTCGGTATATACAGCAGTGCTCCAATATTTTTCCCCATGACATCAGGTTCCGGGTATCCGAGTATGTGACAGGCATGAGGGTTTGCCATTATTATTTCACCATCCTTATTAACTGCCATTATCCCGCCTGTTGTGCTTTCAAGCAGGGATGTATATTTTCTGAAAGATGTCGCTATCTCTGCGAACTCTTTACCGAGAGAGCCGAATTCTTCTATGTCTTTATATCCCCTGTTTTCCCTGAGAAGTTTCTTTGCCGGCCTTATAAGCGCATAGGCAACAACCAGGCCTGCAATGAATGCCACGCCTGTAAATATATAGGTCCATTTTTCGGCAGACTCATAAAGGGCTAAGAGTCCCCTGGCATCAACAATATGATGCTGAAGCACGGTCCTGAATTTAGTCAGGAAAATAAGCGGCGCAGCCAGTGCAAACACAGAAAAAAATAGGGGCAGAAGCACAAAGAGCCCGAGATAAAATCTCCTCTCCAGAAAGGCAAATCTTATCTTTTCATAACGTGTATCATGTCCCATATAGGAAGAAACATCCCGAGCGCAAGAAACAGTATTACACCGGCAAGCAAGAACAGGAGGACCGGCTCGAGGGTCGTTGATAGATTTTTAATTGCATATTCAACCTCACGGTCATAATAGTCAGAGACCTTTGTAAGCATATCATCAAGCGCACCTGTCTCCTCTCCAACAGCAACCATCTGGGTGACCATGGGAGGAAAAACCTTTGTGCCCGCCATTGGCTGGGAAAGCCCTTTGCCTTCGCGCACGCTCTCTTTTATCACCTCAACTGCCCTTGCGATGATAACATTGCCCAGCGTGCCTGAAACCACGTCAAGCGTATGAAGCATGGGGATACCGCTGCGGTAAAGCGTTGAAAAGATTCTTGCGAACCTCGACATGACCGTCTTCTCGACAACAGGCCCTATTATCGGGGTCCTGAGTTTCAGCTTATCCAGGTTCCATCTTCCTGACGGTGTTTTAGTATATCCCCTTATCGCAAAAATAATGCCTGCTACAGCAACTGCTATAAACGGCCAGTATGCCCGTATGGACTTATTTATAAATATAAGTATACGTGTCGGGAGCGGAAGCGTTACCTTTGACGCCGCATACATCGCTGCGAACTTTGGGACAACAAATGTTGTGAGTACAACAAAGGCAATTGCTATGCTGACAAGCACAATTACCGGATACCTTGTTGCTGCCTTAATTCGCGCCTTTGTCGTTGCCTCGTGCTCTAAAAGAGAGGCCAATCTGTCGAGAATATCATCGAGGACTCCGCCCTCTTCCCCAACCTTTACCATGCTGACATAAAGGGATGAAAATACCGCTGGAAATTTCGACAGGGCGTCAGAAAAAGAATGTCCTCCCTCTATATCTTTTCTTATCGCCTCGATTATCTTGCGGAGCCTTTTGCTCTTTGTTTGCTCAGCTAGCGTATCAAGGCTTCTGAGAAAGGATATGCCGGACGTAACCAGTGTTGCAAGCTGGCGGCTGAAGACTATCAGATCTTCCGGCTTTATCCTGTCAAAAAGTTGTATCCCCTCCGAGGAAGATTTAAGCTTCTCTCCCGGCTCTATCTTTATAGGAATAAATCCTTTTGAAAAAAGCTGTTCCGCAACGGCCTCAGGTGTCGGCGCGTCAATAGCGCCGCTTACGACCTCTCCTGCCTGAGTCCTCCCCTTATAGCTGTAGGTGGGCACTGTTAATCTGTCTCCTGTGTTACCCTGACCACCTCTTCAAGGGTTGTGACACCCTCTACCACTTTTAGGAGCCCCTCCTCCCGCATGGTTTTAAAGCCTTCTTTTATAGCCTGTGCCTTTATCTCACTTGCAGTTGCCTTCTCGACTATAAGTTTTTTTATCCCCTCTGTGATAACAAGAAGTTCGAATAATCCTTCCCTCCCAAGGTATCCGGTAAAACGGCATTCGCCGCAGCCCTTTCCCCTCTGCAGGACTACCTTTCCTTTAATCCCTATTCTCCTCAGGATATCCTCCTCAGCGCTATAACTCTCCTTACAGTAAGGGCATATCTTTACAATGAGTCTCTGGCCTAAAACCCCTATCAGGGAAGATGTGATAAGAAAAGGCTCAACGCCCATATCTATTAAACGGGCGATTGCCCCGACTGCTTCATTTGTATGCAGAGTGCTCAAGACAAGGTGGCCTGTCAGGGCTGCATGTGTTGCAATGGATGCTGTCTCAACGTCTCTTATCTCACCGATCATTATTACGTCGGGGTCCTGCCTCAGGATGGACCGCAGGCCTGACGCAAATGTCAGCCCGGCCTTTGGATTGACCTGGACCTGATTTATATCAGGGAGATTGTATTCTATGGGGTCTTCTACAGTGATTATGTTTTTTTCTGCAGCGCTTATGTTTCTTAAGGACGAATACATTGTTGTTGTCTTGCCTGAGCCTGTAGGGCCGGTTGAAAGTATAAAGCCGTAAGGCTTGGTTATCAGCTTCTCGTACGCATTGAGCAGGACCGCTGTGAATCCGAGATCTCCCAGCCTGAGTTGAGGAAGCCCGGCAGTCTTTTCAAGAAGCCTCAGGACTATCTTTTCACCATGGAGAGTCGGCAGGGTAGACGCCCTCACGTCAAACTGCCTCCCCTCAACATTTATGGGAAACCTCCCGTCCTGCGGCACTCTCTTTTCGGCTATATCCATGCCGGAAAGTATCTTTATCCTTGATATCATGCCCGGATGAAGATGTTTTGGGGGGCTCATAATATCATGAAGTTTTCCGTCAATCCTGAACCTGACTCTCAGAGATTCAGCATAAGGCTCTATATGCACATCGCTGGCCCTGTCTTTTACAGCCTGCGTGAATACAGTATTGACCAGCTTCACAATCGGCGTATCTTCGACCATAGTCTCTGCCGCTGCAATAATCTTTTCCTTTTCAGGGGAATACACATCAGCTGCCTTTATAATTTCTTCAACTTCCCCCCTGTAGTATTTATCAAGCGCCTTAAGGAGTTCTGATTCTGTTATAACAACTGTATCCACAGGCATCTTTGCAACACGGTTTATTTCATCTACGGCAAATACATCGAGAGGATCAGCCATTGCAAGTATAAGCCTTCCGTCTTTTATTTCAACCGGAAGAACCTTATGTTTCCGTGCAAGAGACTCCGGCACCAGATCTGTAACTCCTGGAGCTATAGTAAGAAACCGCAATTCTTTAAAAGGCATCCCCATCTGCGTACTAAGCGCCTTTGCCATCACTTCTTCGGTGATAAATCCAAGGCTCATAAGCGTCTCCCCGAGCCTTTTGCCAAGCCTCTTCTGCTCCTGCATGGCCTTATCCCTCTGTTCAGGGGTAATTACCTCTGCCTCAATAAGCATCTCGCCTAAAAATTTTTTCTTCATTACCATGGCTATTGCAAAAAAGAATTAGAACCGAGCCCAAGCAGATCAAAGGTTATCAATACGCTGTAATCAGCCGGTTTCTGATTAATCTCATCAGGCGGTTTTCTATTAAGCACCATTGTCATCCCCCAGCACTGTTTCTGGTATCTAACTTTAAAGGAGGCATCCCTTGCTCCTCCTCCTTTAGCATCATACCAGAGTCTGGCCTCTGTGGACAAGTTTTTAGAGTAAGCATAATTCACTCCAAAATCATACCCCATGGTATCTGCAATCCTGTTGAACCTCTCACCAAGCAAAATTGTTACCTTGTTCAGATTCATGTTCACCTCTGAATTTATGGTTTCAATTTGATGGCTGTACCTGTTGTATGAAACATCACCCCTTATCTGTACCGGCCTTCCGATAGACGCCCCAATCGTCAGGGGAGAAAACGGCCTGTCCTCTATCAAGAAATTATACGATTCAGACAGGCTTACAGTAAAAAATTCACCCTTTTCGTCAAAAATGCGGTTTAAGAGAGACAGGGTAAATGTTGACTGCCTTGAATAAAATTCTGTTGAATCAAACAGCGGCAGATTGGTCCTGTCTTTGTTAATCCCCGGGACCAATGTATATCCCAGGGCAGGCTCAATGGCGTGAGTAAAGGAAGGGTATTCCTTCAATATCCGGCTTGCTGCGGTAATGTTGTAGTCAATTGTTTTTCTCTGAACCGAATCTTTATACCCGGCATCCTCATTCTTGTGCAAAGAATATGCTGTCTCTCTCAATCCAAGGTTCTGAGAGATGACAACCTCGTCTCCGAATGAATGTGAAAGCTTAGGATATATATCCAGGCGCTGGCCGTATACTCCTCTTTCTCTCCAGAAATTCGCTGCTGAAGAGGTAAGAGAAAAAACTGCCGGCCCTATCCTGTAAGGGTTGATAACATAGCCAAACTCAGGCAGTCTCTGCAGTATGTCACCTGTTCGGCTCCCGTCTTTAAGGTCAACAAGATACTGGGACATAAGGTAGATGCGGGAATTATCTGCCGGCAGAGACACTTCTCCTGTTGACTCAAGGAATCTCCTTATCCTTTCATAGCGGTGCCTGCCGTATTCCCTGTAAAAATTCTTTCCGCTTAGCAGGTTCAGATTCGTATATAGTGAAAGGCCGTCCCTCTGCCTTTTTTCATGCTGGGAGCGAAGCTCATAAAAATTCTTGCCCAATGTTTTATCATGTATGTGGTAGAGCCAGTGAGTTCCTCCGACATTCCCTAAATCCACATACCTGTATTCAATCCCTTCGCCAAAACCCCTTTTAGTGTACCAGTCAAGGATGAGAGTTGCGTCCTTGTCTTCGGATATCGCCCAGAAATAGGGCTGCCGGTAATAAAAATTCTTTGCCTTGGAATAGCCAGCTACAGGAGTAAGAAATCCTGTTTTTCTCTCGGTAAGCGCAGGCGCCCAGAAATAGGGCGTATATAAAACAGGAAGCCCCTGTATATTGAAAGTGGCGTTTCTCGCCTTAATCCTGTCCCCGATGATTATATCAACTTCGTTCCCCCTGAAGCACCATTCAGGAGAAGCAGCATCGCACGACGTCATTGATGCTTCTTTTAAAAAATATTTATTCTCTCCCCTCTTCTCGACCTCTGTGCCTGAGATATGAAAATTATCGCGCTTCGAAAATATCTCTGCATTATAAAATGTGCCTGTCTTTGTATCGAGGTTGTATTCCGCCCTTTCTGCCCTGACAGAAATCTCCCTATCGTCATATCTTACATCCCCCTCGGCAAAAACATTAGAGGTCTTTTCGTCATACTTCATCTCAAGGGCCTCTATTGTCGTGCCGTCCTGCAGGACTTTCACAGAACCCCTTGCAGTATATATTGAAGTTTCCCTGTCATGTTCCAGGGTATCGGAAGTTATAATGGCCGGGGTCTCTCCGGCAAAAGCAGTCCAGGTGAAAAGCAATAAAAACACAGCGCACAGCGCACAGCGCATGGCGTGCAGTAAAAATATTTTTAAGCTTTGAACTGTTTTTTTCATTCCCTCAGCCTCGAAAGAACGCCTTTCTCCCCAAGCACTTCCTTTGCCTCGCCAATTGTATAGAATGAACCGGTGATGACAATAAGTTCGGGGTTTTTTGTCGCTGAACGCTGAACGCTTAGCGCTGAACGCTTAGCTGCCATCCCGATTGCATCTTCCATTGTCCGTGCAATATGTATGTTCGTAAATCCAAGAGATGCCGCATGCCTTGCCAATGTTTCGGGTAGCGCTGCCCTTTCATAAGCCGGAGCTGTAAATATAATATCAGAGGCCAACGGCAGCAAAGGGGCCATTATGCCTTTTATATCTTTATCAGCCATTATGCCCATAATCAGTATTATTCTCCGGTATGTATTCAGAAAATTATTCCTGAGCGAATCTGCCAGAACAGATGACGCAGAGGGGTTATGCGCGCCGTCAATCAGGATTGGCGGATTATCCGAGATAAACTCAAGCCTGCCATGCCATTCCGTGTTTTCAATCCCTGATTTAATAACCTCAGCCGTCAGCTTTGATGCCAGCGGCGCTGATTTCCTGATTAAGACCTCAGATGTCTTCACTGCCAATGCTGCATTTAATATCTGGTGCCTGCCTGCAAGAAATATTTCAAGGCCTTCAAGTTCCATGTCTCCGCGATAATCAAAAATACTTCCGTTAATATCCTCTTTCTTTGTTGTAACTGAAAAATCCTTCCCGCAGACAAAAAGCCCGGAATCTCTTTCCTCGGCCTTTTTTTTGATTACATCCATTACAGCAGGTTCCTGTTCAGAAGTGACAACGGGAATCCTGTTTTTTATTACCCCTGCCTTTTCTTCCGCAATCGCAGAGATTGTTTCGCCGAGAAAATCTTTATGGTCATAACTTATGCTTGTTATAACTGAAACCTCCGACGCAAGGACATTTGTTGCATCGAGCCTTCCGCCCATACCTGTCTCGATAACTGCCCAGTCAACATTCTTCCTTTTGAAATAAAGAAATCCCATCACAGTCACAACCTCAAAAAAAGTCGGCTCAAACGTGCCGAGGTTTGAATTTTTGACTTCTAACTTTAACCTTTCAACTTTCAACTTTATCTCATCTGCCAGTTCAACCACTTCACTTTCTGTTATTTGTTCATTGTTAACCTTTATCCTCTCCGTAAAGCTCACAAGATGAGGGGATGTGAATAATCCGACTTTAAATCCGGCAGACTGCAGAATAGACGCTGTCATTGCCGATGTAGAGCCCTTGCCGTTTGTCCCTGCAATATGGACTGATTTGAAAGAGGCCTGCGGATTGTTGAAACAGGAAAGGAGCTTCACGGTATTATCAAGCCCGAGCTTGATGCCGTATTTTTGCAGGCCGTAGAGATAATTAATCGTGTCGCCGTAACTCATAAAAATATTATATTTTACATTAAACGCAGAGAAAGTAAGAAGAAAGAAATGAGGATGCCTTAATAATCAGCAATTATACAAAATATAACGACCAGGAAGGTTAGCATACTGACTACTGAATAACCTACAAAAGAAATTCGATAAGCTTCGTAAGGGTGGCCTTCATGTCTTCCCTGTTCACGACCATATCAATTAACCCGTGTTCAAGAAGAAACTCCGCCCTCTGAAAATTGTCAGGGAGCTGCTGTTTCATCGTCTGCTCGATAACACGGGGGCCTGCAAATCCAACGAGGCTTCTTGGTTCAGCGATTATCACATCCCCAAGTGTGGCAAAACTTGCGGCAACGCCTCCGAATGTCGGGTCTGCAACAACCGAGATATACGGGACACCATTGTCTTTGAGCCTTCCTATTGCTGCAGAGACCTTTGCCATTTGCATGAGGGAAAAAATCCCTTCCTGCATGCGCGCGCCTCCGGATGAAGCAACGCATATCAACGGCACTTCTTTTTCAAGCGCTGCTTCAGCAGCCATTGCAATCTTTTCTCCGACAACAGAGCCCATGCTTCCGCCCATAAATGAAAAATCCATTATTGCAAGGACTACAGGATGCCCGTTTACGAGGGCCTCGCCTGAGATTACTGCTTCGTTAAGGCCGCTCCTTTTCTGACTTTCCTTTATCCTCTCAGGATAAGGCATGGTGTCCTTAAAACTCAGGGGGTCTCCTGAGGTTATATCTGCATTAAACTCTATAAAGGTTCCGTCGTCTGCGAGGAGTTTTATCCTCTCTCTGGCGCTTATCCTGAAATGATAATTGCATTTGGGGCATACCCTGAGATTTTTATCTATCTCTTTTTTGTAGACAATCTCCTTGCAGTTCTCGCATTTTACCCAGAGGCCTTCGGGGATCTTAACCTTCTTCTGTATTTTTGGTTCTTTTGTCTTTTTAAACCACATCAGATATTTATTACCTCACTGTCTCTGAGCAGCCTGATGTCAGGCATCCTCAGCCTCCTGATCTCATTCCTGATAGTCCTGATATGCTGGGGCTTGGGATGGGTTATCAGTATTTCATCAGGGATTATCTTCATCTTCTCTATCTCTTTCCTGAGAAGTTTCGGGGTAAGGTGCCCGGTCTCTATGGCCATAGCTTCCATCTTATTAGGAAAAGAGACCTCTATTATAGCGCGGTGTATTCTTGTCCTGCATGCCTCTCTCCATATAGTATTTGTCGGGCCTGTATCCCCTGTATAGAGAAGCCTTCTGCCCTTCTTGTCTTCGACAACATAACCTGATGCAGGGACAGCATGATTGACCCTGTATGCTGTTACCTTATAACCGCTGACCCTAATCGTCTCACCTGTTTTTATCTCTACAAATTTAAGCACGGCATTGGAGGGGCTTGGTATTACCGTAAAATCCGGCCACACCTTATTATTCAGAAGATTGTCTTTCAGTGTCTTCAGCACAGGCGCAATCCCTATAACTGTAACGTTGTGCCCCTTGTTTTTTATTATTATATTGTCTGCAAGGAACGGGATTCCTTTAATGTGGTCGAGATGGGCATGGGTTATAATAATATGGCGTATCTTCCATTGGGCATTCTCAGACAGGGAAGCGCAGATAGTTCCGGCATCAAGCAGCAAACTGCCATTAATCAGAAATCCGGGAGGATGGAACCCCGGGAATTCTGCTCCTGAGAAACCGAGAACTTTGACTTTCATAGTATTATCTCCATTTCCTTCCATGCTGTAAAAAATGCCTCAACAGCTGCCGGGTCAAACTGTCTGCCGGCATATTTCCTCAGTTCCTCAAATGCGGATTCAGCGCTAAGGGCTTTTCTGTACGGCCTGTCAGTTGTCATGGCATCGAAGGTATCGGCAACTGCAATAATCCTTGCTGGAAGCGGTATCTCACTGCCTTTCAACCCGTCAGGGTAGCCTGTGCCGTCATATTTTTCATGGTGGCCCCTCATGCCTGGTATAACATCCTTAAGCTGCTTAACATGGCTTAGTATATCAGAGCCATATCTTGGATGCATATTCATGGCCTCAAGCTCCGCAGGGTCCAGCCTGCTATCCTTGAGAAGAACACTGTCTCTTACGCCTATCTTTCCTATATCGTGGAGTATTGCAGAAAGTTTAAGGTTCTCCATCTCCGCCCTGTTGAGCCCGAGCATGCGCCCTATGGCAAGGCTGTAATTCATTACCCTTTTTGTGTGGCCTCCTGTGTATGGGTCTCTTTTTTCAATTGTTTCTGCAAGGGCCTGGGCCGTGCCGTAAAATGCATCCTTAAGCTCCTGATAAAGATTTGCGTTTTCTATTGCAACAGCCACCTGATTGGCAAGGGCGCTGAGTATCTCCGCATCCTCGTTATTGAAGGTGCCGGCTTTTTTGTTTATTGTCTGAAGCACTCCGAGTATCTTGTCCTTTGTCTTTACAGGGACACATATCATATCCTTTGTAACGAACTCGCTTTTGGTATCGGCGCCTTTATAAAACCTCGGGTCTGACTGGACATCATGTATTATAAGCGGTTCTCCTTTTTCAGCAACCCAGCCGGCTATGCCTTCCCCTTTTTTAAGCCGTATCTCCTTGAGCCTTTCTCCCTTAGCTCCAAGGGCAACTTCAAAGAAGAGTTCCCCTGTATCCCTGTCTACGACAAGAAGGCTTCCTGCCTCTGCGCCGGCAAGTTTTGTTGCAGCCTCGATAGCCCTTTTCCTTATCTCTCCTGTATCAAGGGTAGAGTTAATCAAGGCCGTCAACTCAATCAGGGTGCTAAGCTGGTCAAGCTTTTTATCCGGCATACAGTTATCTCACAGCCTCCCTGAGTTGAAGAAGGAAATCCTTTAGTCCTTCCGGGGCTTCCTGGATTTTCCTTACTATTGCGCTGCCGACAATCACGCCGTCAGAGATGCCTGATACTGCCCTCGCCTCCTCAGGTGTTGAAATGCCAAAGCCAACCGCAACCGGCTTATCTGTGATGCTTCGGATGTTGTTTATTGACTTCCCGATAGAGCCGTCAAGTGAAATCTGTGCGCCTGTAATGCCTGTCATCGAGACATAATATATAAAACCCCGTGCCGCAGCTGCAACCTTCTTTATCCTGTCTTCTGTTGATGTTGGCGCAAGCAGGAATATTGTGGCAAGGCCTGCTTTCTTCGCTGTCTTTATAAGCTCTCCTGCCTCATCAGGCGGGAGGTCCGGGATTATAACACCGTCAACGCCTGCATCCTTTGCATCTTTGACAAAGCGCTCTTCGCCATATTTAAACACAGGATTATAATATGTCATCAAAACCAGAGGAACCCGGGTCTTTGCCCTTAAATCCTTTACAAGCGCCAGGACGCCTTTTAATGTAACTCCTCCCTTTAAGGCCCTTTCTGCGGCCCTCTGTATAGTCGGCCCGTCTGCCAGAGGGTCTGTAAATGGCACGCCTAATTCAATTATGTCTGCCCCGCATTCCTCAAGGACAAGGACCAGCTCTTTTGTTTTCTCAACTGAAGGGTCCCCTGCCATTATGTAAGGGATGAATGCTTTTTTATTCCGGATCTTTAATTCCTTGAATGTCTTTTCGATTCTGTTCACAGGGATATCCCCTTGATTGCCGCTACGTGCTGAACATCTTTATCTCCCCTGCCTGAGAGATTGACAATGATAATCTTATCCCCTGATAGTTTCGGCGCAAGCTTCACTGCCTCTGCAACTGCATGTGCAGATTCAAGCGCAGGGATTATCCCTTCTGTTTTTGAGAGAAGTTCAAATGCAGCCAAGGCCTCATCGTCAGTTGCATAAGTATATTGGACTTTTCCAATGTCTCTTAAAAAAGGGTGTTCAGGCCCGATAGAGGCATAATCAAGCCCGGCGGAGACAGAATGAGTTCCAAGAACATTGCCGTCGTCATCCTGAAGCAGATATGTCTTGCAGCCCTGAAAAACCCCGACAGAACCTCCTGCAAATCTTGCAGCATGCTCTCCTGTATCTATTCCCTTTCCTCCTGCCTCAACACCAATCATCTTTATATTGTCGCCCAGAAATTCATGGAACAGCCCCATGGCATTGCTTCCGCCGCCGACACAGGCAACCAGATAATCAGGAAGTTTTTTTTCAGCCTGCATTATCTGCTTCTTTGCCTCTTTCCCGATGACCGACTGGAAGTCCCTTACCATTGAAGGAAATGGATGCGGGCCAAAGACAGTCCCGAGGACATAATGCGTTGTGTTTACATTTGTGGTCCAGTCTCTGAGGGCCTCGTTAATTGCATCCTTTAAAGTCCTTGAGCCGACAGGAACCTCGATGACCCTTGCGCCAAGGAGCCTCATCCTGAATACATTCAAGGCCTGTCTTTTCATATCATCTGTGCCCATATAGACATCGCAGTCAAGTCCGATGAGCGCAGCGCCTGTTGCAGTTGCAACACCATGCTGCCCGGCCCCTGTTTCGGCAATCAGTCTTTTCTTGCCTATTTTCTTTGCAAGCAATGCCTGGCCGATTGCATTATTGATTTTATGGGCCCCTGTATGCGCGAGGTCTTCTCTTTTTAAATACATCTTTGCGCCGCCGAGGTGTTCTGTCAATCTTTTTGCAAAATACAGGGAGGTCGGCCTTCCGATATAGGTTTTCTGAAGATGTATGAGCTCTTTCTGAAAAGCCCTGTCTTTTTTTGATTCCATATAAGCCTTCTCCAACTCTATAAGCGCCGGCATCAGGGTCTCAGGAACAAACCTTCCTCCATATTTTCCGAAATAACCTTTTTTCATTTCCTTTTCTCTCTCCCGCAATTGCAGTTAAGGCCGTGGGTGCAGCCTTCAAACGGGTTTACTGCCAAATTCTTTGGAATGAATTCACCGCACTTGCATTTCCATCCGCCCCGGGCATTAATCCTGTTTTTATCCAGCTCTCTTCCGTAGAGCGGGCAAAGAGGAATTATGTCATCCAGTGTCTCAGAATTTTTTTTCAAATCTTTCTCCATTATTGAAGCAATATTATAACACATTAAAACACCAAGCCTTAATGGAAGAGGGAACTGTATTTGAATGGTTTTATTTTGCCCCCTCCTTATGATGCATGGAAAAAATCCCTCGCCATCTTCCAGCCGCTTGCTTTATACTTAGAATAAACAAGAGGGAGAACTGAAATGTGTGATATAAATGCGTATATCGTTAAAGACGGCAAAGAAGAACTCTACCTTGAAAATGTTGATGTAATAATGCCTGAGCATGGGAAAGTACTCCTCAAAAATCTCTTCGGGGAGCAAAAGGTGTTTGAGGGAGACATAAGGGAAATCTCGCTTTTAAAACACAGGATAGTCCTGGAACAGAAATAGTGTTGCCATTTTACTTCAATGCCTGCTCATAAAACCTTTCATCAACTGAAAACCTGATTGTAATCGCAATAAGATTCTCCGGCATATTCAGTTCTTTCAGCCTCGTCATATCTTTTTCCGATGTAACAATCCAGTCCGCATTACTTTTCTGTGCCTCTTTCAGGATATCATCAATGTCTCTCTGTTTGTATTTGTAATGGTCTCTGTAGGTTTTAATGCCCGCGATTTTGCAGCCGGTTGATGAAAGAGTCTTTTGGAATGAGTCAGGATTGCCTATTCCGCAGAATGCAAAGAAGTTTTTGCCTTCTGCCCATTTTAACGGCATTGTCTCGCCTAAATGGCCCTCAAATCTTAAAGGCCTGTGTTCAGCAGGAAATATAAGGGCCCTTCCATTATATGGCCTTATTTCTTCAATAAGGCTGCTGATTGCTTCCTGCCGGGTATTGTCTGTATTTGTTATTACTATGATATTAGCTCTTTTTATTTCCTTAAGCGGCTCCCTCAGCAGCCCGACAGGCAGAAGCCTCCTCGTGTCAAAAGGGTCTTCTGCATCTATAAGCAGAATGTCTTTATCCCTGAAAAGCCTCCAGTGCTGAAAGCCGTCATCAAGGATGAACAATATTTTAGCTGAGGGCTGCTGGCTGTCAGCTGTAAGCTCTTTGATTGCAAACATACCTGCCTCATACCTGTCCGCGCCTTTCACAATAGGAATGCCTCTTAACCTGTTAGCCATCATAAAAGGCTCATCCCCGGCATCCTTCTCATCCAGCAGCGGACCGTCCCCTCTGCTTACAAAACATGGCCCCTTTGCCCTGCCTTTGTAGCCCCTTGTGAGTATGCAGGGGTCAAATCCCCTTTTTTTTGCTTCTCCGGCCAGCGCTATCGCGGCAGGTGTTTTCCCTGTGCCTCCGGTTGTTATATTGCCGATGCTGATTACTTTGAAGGGGAGATGCTTCTGATTCCTTAAGGAATAATATTTTTTTGCTGAATAACCGAGATAATATAGAAATTCAAATATTCCCATTCTTTGGTCCCCTGCCAGCGCCTTTCGAAATGCCTTTATATTATATATGAAAAAAGAGAACAAGTTTTTGGTATTGAAACTTATTCTGAATAAGATTCCTCTCTTTCGGAAAGTTCCCTGTAAATAAAAGGTTTTGTGCATGAAGGCACTTCAGGGGCAGAATAAAGCTCCTCAAGGTCAGTCTTCTTCATGTCCTTAAGAAAATTTACTATGCGCGCCAAGGGCGCGTGGGTATTTCTGATGAGCGCCCACCGTATCATATATCTGCAGGACCATCTTGCATGGGCTGCTATCATGCGGATGACCTGCGGAGAGATATTTTTCATGCTGATAATTTTATAGATGTCCCCTTCAGTCATGTAAGGGCTGTCAAGGCAGGCAGCCGCAACCTCCTTCAGGCCTTCCTCAATAAGCCTCATAAGCACACTGCTGCCGGCCCTTTTTGCAAGCGTTATCTTAATGCCCAGGGGCATTGCAGGGATTCTCTCGCTTATATCAGCCTCAATTCTCATCCTCAGGTTTATGGGTATCACTTTATTCTTTGTCATGTCGGCAAGGTCAAATATTTTCAGGGACTTTATAAGCGCAAGAGAAAGCTTCTGGGGGGTCTTGGGGTTTTTACAGAGCGCCAGTTTAATCTTGTAGCTGTTTTTCCATCTTGCATTTATGGACAGGGCCTCGAGTATATCAGGATAAATATTCTTCCTTCCAGCAAGAATGAGGGCAAGGTCTTCCGTGAGGTTTTTGTTATGAATAAGCCTCGCAATAACCCTTGGAGAAGAATGATGCACAAGTGATTCCAGTTCTTCCTCGCTTGCAGTGGATGCCCGTTGAATATCCCTCTCCAGGTCTTTCATCCTTTTATTTTAACCTAAGAACCCCTTCGCTTTTGACATAAGCATCCTTATTCTGATATTTTAAAGGCGGCGATGGGGTTCGCCATTAACTCCGTTAGAAGACACGGGGTAAACCGTCCTGATTATCAGGGCTGATAACTCCTACGATGTAGCCTTCAGCTTTTAGCTTTCAGCTGTCAGCATTTCTACTGACTGCTGAGCGCTGGCCGCTGATTGCTGATAAGTAGGGGTTTTTTTATTTCTGGAGGTTTTTAAGTGGCAATAAGTCTGGCGTTGATAATTCTTCTGGGGCTTTTTTCGGACCATTTGTTCAGGAGAATAAAACTTCCGGGGTTAATCGGAATGCTCCTGGTGGGAATATTCCTTGGGCCTTATGTATTCAACGTAATAGACCCGGTCATACTGACGGTCTCATCTGATTTCAGGATGATAGCGCTGATAGTCATTCTCTTAAGGGCAGGATTTGCCACAAAGAAAGACACCCTGAACAGGATTGGAAAGACAGCGGCATTAATGGGCTTTGTCCCTGCTGTATTTGAAGGCGCTGTCATCACATTTATTGCGCCATTCTTTTTTGATATAAGCATTCTTGAATCAGCAATCCTCGGGTTCATTGTAGCTGCTGTATCTCCTGCAATCGTTGTCCCGATGATGCTCAGGTTTATTGAAAGTAATAAAGGAGCAAAAAAAGGAATCCCGACACTCCTTCTTGCCTCTTCATCACTGGATAATGTATTTGCGATAGTAATATCTTCGGCCCTAATCGGAATGTATTCAGGCAGGGGCACAAACATCTTTATGAAACTTCTCGAGATACCTGTTTCAATAAGCCTTGGTATCGCACTTGGGGCCGCGATTGGTTTTGCATTGTACAGGGTATTTAAAAAATATCAGCCGAGGGCTACCAAAGAAGGGATGATTGTTATTGGCTCCGCAATACTTTTGACATGGGTTGAAAAGACTGCCAGGCCTTTTGTTGCTGTTTCAGCATTGTCAGGTGTCATCGCAATAGGGTTTATAATACTCGAAAAATCAGAACCCATAGCCCATAAGATATCCCGGAAACTCGGCAAGATATGGGTCTTTGCAGAGATACTCCTTTTTGTGCTTGTAGGGGCACAGGTTGATATTCATGTTGCATGGAACGCCGGCCTTGCAGGCCTCGTGATTATATTTATTGGCTTAATTGCCAGAAGCATCGGAACATACATCTCTCTTATAAAAACCGGCTTTAGTATCAGAGAAAAGCTTTTCTGCATGGCCTCATACATTCCAAAGGCAACTGTTCAGGCAGCAATAGGCGCTGTGCCGCTTTCTCT
Organism: Nitrospirota bacterium; assembly: GCA_016212165.1. Taxonomy (GTDB): domain Bacteria; phylum Nitrospirota; class Thermodesulfovibrionia; order Thermodesulfovibrionales; family UBA1546; genus SCSY01. The sequence continues at coordinate 8,979 of JACRGY010000047.1, read as the reverse complement.
TGGAGTTAAATCAGGTGATATAATCCTTGCTGTAGCAGTGCTTGCAATTCTTTTCACAGCACCATTGGGCGCCATAGGCATGAATATCATTGGAGAAAAAGTTTTGGAAAAGTGATAATCTTTATTCATGGCTGACTGTTCTCAGCATGAGGCGCAGGGCTGATAACTCCTGCCACCCCTTCTAATCTGCTTTTTTCAAAACTCTGCTACTCACTATAAAATACAGAACTGCTGTAATTATTTCCCGTAAAATTATCCCTGAAATTATAACTTGACATATTATGCTGCAATTCTTATAATGTGCATATGCACATAATGGGGAAAAAGGAAAATGTCGCCGAGATATAAAAAATCGAGGTTTTGCGGATGCAAATTTAAGGGAAAGGCTTTTAAACCGACGGGCATTCCCATGACCGAGATTGAAAAGATTGTGTTGTACCGCGACGAGCTTGAGGCGTTGAGGCTCTGTGATATGGAGGGACTTACTCAGGAAGATGCAGGCAAACGAATGAAAATATCGAGAGGGACTGTCCAGAGGATTCTTTCCAGTGCGCGGAAAAAGGCAGCAACGGCTCTTGCTGAATGCAAGGCCCTTGTGTTTGAAGAAACTATATGCAAAGAGGAGAAAGAATAAAATGAAATTATGTTTTCCAGTGCAGGCGAATCACGGTTTTGAAAGCAAGGTTTACGGCCATTTCGGCTCAGCGCCTATGTTTGTAGTTGTAGATATGGAAGCGAACAATATTTCTGTAATCAACAACAGGGATATGCATCATATGCATGGGGCCTGTAATCCTGTTAATGCCCTTGACGGGCAGAACGTTGATGCTGTTGTCGTGGGAGGCATCGGTGGAGGGGCGCTGATGAAACTGAATCAGGCAGGCATATCGGTATATAAGGCAATGGGACTGACAGTCAAGGACAATCTCGACCTTTTGAACTCAGGGAAACTCCCTGTGTTTCAACCCGGGCATGTCTGTGCAGGACATTCAGGGGGCGGAGGATGCTCACATTAAAGGGGTCGGCTGGACTGTTTAATAATATCGCCAAAGGAGACGCTTTATGGCAAATAAAAAATTTGTATTCATCATTACCCACTCATTCGAGTGTTAATCGCAAGGAGGTTGTATTAAGTGAACAAGCAGCCACAAGGATCATTTGAAGAATCTTTAAAGGGATACAAAGAAAAAATCAACCCTTTAGTAAAGGCTACCCTGGCATGGGACAAGGAACTGATATTTACAGGCAGGACACAGGAAGGATACGAAATAGAATTCGACGCGCAGGTGCAGTGGGGATGCAAGCCCACTGACTCCTTGCTGTTGAGTCTTGCAGGATGCATGGGTATTGATATGGTAATGTTCCTGAAAAAAATGAAATCAGAATTATCGCATTTTAAAGTGGACATCATTGGTGAAAGGAATGCAACACCACCGCAGTATTTCAAAAATGTCGACCTGGTGATTCGCATAGCAGGAAAAAATCTCGACTCTAAAAAAATTGACCGTGCCATTGCCCTTTCACAGGAAAAGTATTGCTCCGTATATAACTCGTTGCGAAAAGATATTGATATGAGGGTGAAATATGTCCTTGAAGAAGATAACGCTTCAAAGAAGGACGAAAAAGTTTTGAAAAAGTGATAACCTTTATTCGTGGCTGATAAAAAGATTGCCGGCCTGGAAAGAAACGCCATGCTTAAGGCAAGAGATACAGGAATTAAAGAAACGCAGATACCAATACTCTATCTGTCAGGCAGTAAAGGGTCGAGTGTATGAACAATAATGACGACCTTACCCTTTTAAGCATCTTCAAAAACGGTGACAAATCCGCATTTGAATCAATCATCCTCAATTATCAGGACAGGATATACAACCTCTGTCTTTACATGCTCGGCAATAAGCATGATGCTGAAGACGCAGCACAAGATACCTTTCTTAAAGCGTATCGGGGCCTTAATGATTTCAAGCCGAACGCATCTCTCTATACATGGCTATACCGTATAGCGGTAAATACCTGTATTGACTATAAGAGAAAACCCTTGCTTGAATCCCTGTTCAGGCGCTCTGATACGGGCGAGGAAGTAGTTATTGAATATCCCTCTGACTCGCCCTCTCCTGAAAAGAACTATGAATCGAAACAGATCCAAAATGCCTTACAGGAAGCCCTGAGGAAGTTATCGCCTAAACTCAGGGCAGTGATAGTCCTGAAGGAGATGGAGGGCCTTTCCTACGAAGAGATAGCGGATACCCTTGATATATCAACCGGAACTGTTAAATCAAGGATTTCGAGGGCAAGGGACGAATTAAAGATATTGCTGAAAGATTTTAGGGAACAAAAATAAAACTCGTCCGTTTAAATAAACAGGAGGCACAAATGAACTGTTCGAAAACACATAAGCTTATTTCACCTTACATTGACAGTGAACTGAAGGCAAAAGACAGAGAGGCCTTTGAAGCTCATATAAAATCATGCCGCACTTGCAGCATAGCAGTCGAAGAAGCAAGAAATCAGCACAATCTCTTTTCTTATGCGAAACAGTTCAATGCCCCATACGCCTTCTCAACGCGGGTCATGGCGAATATCGCCTCTGAAAAGACAGGAGGCTTTTCGTTGACTCCCCTGCTTACAAGGTTTGCAGAGGTCATTGTTCTGCTCGTGATAATATTCTCGGGAATAATTTCAGGCGGTTTCCTCGCCGGCAACCTCATGCCTGAAAAGTTATCATCAGTAACATCCTCTCTTTCACTTGATATCTTTGATCCGGCGCCGCCGGATTCCCTGGGCGGTGTCTATCTCGCTATGACGGAGGTGAGACATGAGAAGTAGCATCCTAAAGTTCATCCTCATTGTCTCTCTTGCATTAAATATATCCGTCATCGGCACTGCGGGCTATCTCTATTACAAGCAATCCGGATACTGGATATCCCCCTTCGGCAAAAAAATGGAAAAAGGCAGGTTCCTTTTTGAGGAGCTCTCTTTGAGGCCCGAACAACTGAAGGACATGAAATCAAGGGCCATACCTTTTCGCGCGGAAATAGACCATATGAGAAATGAGATAACACAGAAAAGAAAAGAGCTCATCAGGCTCATGAGCGGGGATAATCCGGATGTAAATGCCATAGATATCGTTATCTCCGAAATCAACGTAATGCAGGGAGAGATGCAAAGAAAGATAGCCGTTCATATCCTTGAGGAAAAGTCTCTCCTCGATAAAGCACAACAGAAGAAGTTTCTCGATTTAATAGAAAATGCGATGACACAAGGAAAGCAACCGGGATGTCCACCGCCAATAGAGCAGGAATAATAATGAAGAAAAAGAGATGGATTTTTGCGATTATCGCCGTACTTATTATCACGGCCTCATTGGCGGCATATTGGATGCTTTACCACAAAGACAACAAGAAACCGGCCTTTCAGACCGAGACGGTGAAGCGTCGGGATATCGCGGCATTCGTTCAGGCAACCGGCGTCATAAGGGCAAAGATCGGCGCCGAAGTGAAAGTCGGAGCCAGGATCTCTGGCAGGGTCGAAAGGCTTTATGCCAACATCGGAGATGTAGTGAAAAAAGGGCAGTTGATCGCCCGTCTTGAGCAGGTGGATTTGCAGGCAAAGGTTGATGAAGCGAAGATGAATCTGAAGACCTCTGAGGCGAACCTTGACCTTGCACAAAAGACAATAAAGAGGACAGAGAGCCTCTACGCGGAAGAGTTGATTTCAAGAGACAAGCTGGATGTTGCGGAAAGGGACTTGAAGACGGCACAGGCGCAGGTAAACCAACTCAGGGAAACAATCAGATTTAATGAAACTCAGATGACCTATGCCAACATTTATGCGCCTATTTCGGGAGTGATCGCGTCAGTGACCACTCAGCAGGGCGAGACGGTCTCTGCGTCATCCTTAAATGTCCCCACCTTTGTAACCATCGTTGATTTGAACAGACTCGAAGTTTACGCATATGTGGATGAAACAGATATAGGGAAGATAAAACCGGGGCTTGAGGCCACGTTTACAGTTGACTCATTCCCTGAGAAGGACTTCAATGGGAAGGTGAGCGCTATATATCCCAAGGCAACAATCCAGGACAATGTAGTCTACTATATCACCATCATCACCATTGAGAACCCCGAAGGCAAATTGAAGCCGGACATGACGGTGAATGCGACGATACTTTTGAATAAACGCAATAATGTTCTCGCAGTCCCCAATAAAGCGATAAAGAGAGAGAGCGGCAAGAAAGTCGTTATAGTGCTTGAGAATAATAGGCCTGTTCAAAGAGCCATCAGGACGGGATGGAAAGACAGCGCTTATACAGAAGTCATCGAAGGGGTAAAAGAAGGGGATATGGTCGTAACAGGCGAAACAGTAAAAAAGAAAGAGGGCTTTTGATAAAGGAGGCTTACAAATGATAGAGCTGAAAGAGATCACAAAAACATACAGGAAAAATGGAAATCTTGAGGTAAAGGTGCTTGAGGGCATAAACCTTGAGATCAAAAAGGGAGAATTCGTGGCGATCATGGCGCCATCCGGCATGGGAAAATCCACGCTCATGAATCTCATCGGCTGCCTCGACAGGCCAAGCAGCGGACACTACTTTCTCGACGGGACAGAAGTAGTTAACATGGATGACGACCAGCTTTCCCGCACCCGGAACAAGAAGATAGGTTTTGTCTTCCAATCTTTTAATCTCCTGCCAAAGACGACCGCGCTTGAGAACGTGGAGCTGCCTTTAATCTATTCACCCGAAGATCTTGACTTGAAAGCAAAGGCTAAAGCTGCACTTGAGGCCGTAGGCCTGGGAGACAGAATAAACCATATTCCGTCCGAACTCTCAGGCGGTCAGCAGCAGAGAGTAGCAATTGCAAGAGCGCTGGTGAATGATCCGGCCCTTATCCTCGCAGATGAGCCGACAGGGAACCTTGACAGCGTGTCAAGCCACGAGGTCATGAACATCTTCAAAAAGTTGAACCAGGAGGGCAGGACAGTCGTACTCGTCACCCACGAGCAGGATGTTGCAGAAGCGGCAAAGAGGATAATAAAAATGAAAGACGGGAAGATAGTAAGCGACGAAAGGAGGGCGGAATAATGCTTCTTTCAAAAGTCATAAGTCTTTCTCTGAAGGGACTTTCCAAATACAGGATGCGCACGTTTCTCATGATGCTCGGCATAATCATAGGCATCGCCACCTTGACTGTCATCGTCTCCGTAAGTAAGGGTATGCAGAAGAAGATCACTAAGAGCATACAGAGTTTCGGCCCCAATGCCGTCATGGTCTCTGCAGGCGGAGGGAAGATGTTCGGGCCTCCGGACGAAAAAGTGACCACCCTGACCCTCGATGACGCTAATGCCATCAGGGAATCCGTAAAGGGAATAAGGGCCTTGTCTACCAATACGATGAATCTGGAACAAACAATAATCTACGGCAGCAAGAATGCTACTTCGCTTGTAGTCGGCGTGACGCCTGAATTTGCAGACGCCTGGCAGTGGTATGCTGAAAAGGGTGATTTCATAAGCGACGAAGACAACGCCTCGATGAGCAAGAACTGCATGCTCGGGCAGACAGTAGTGAGTGAGTTATTCGGGGACCAGGACCCGGTAGGCGAAACGATCAGGGTGAACAACACTAATTTCAAGGTCATTGGCGTCTTGAGCAGGCGGGGCACAAGCCCTATGGGCATGGACATGGACAGAAGGGTAATGGTGCCTCTTACAACAGCAATGAAGAGACTATACAACGTCACCTACGTTGGAATGATCAGGATGTATATTGACGATGCGTCAAGACTTGATGAGGTCTCAAAGACAGTGACCTCGCTTCTTAAGGAGCGCCACCATATTACCCCGCCACAGGAGGATGATTTCAGGGTGACGAACACAATGTCCATGGCAAATATGGCCAAAGGGGTGTCAAAGACGTTGGGGACATTTCTTGCATTGTTGTCCTTGATTTCGCTTGCAGTCGGCGGAATTGTCATAGCAAATATCATGTTTATTTCGGTCAATGAACGGAAAAAGGAAATAGGCATCAGACGGGCCTTCGGGGCCACTGCGGGGGACATAAAGAAGCAGTTCCTTGGAGAGGCGCTATTCGTGACCATCGGCGGAGGGATTGTCGGCACTGTTCTGGGCATCGTCATTTCCCAGGGGCTGGCTGCAATCAAGAAAATGCCGGTAGTGCTTTCGTGGGAGCCTTTTGCTCTCGCCATCGTCTTTTCGACAGTTGTCGGCATCATTGCAGGCATTCAACCGGCTAAACGGGCTGCTGCTTTGGATCCTGTTGATGCGATAAGGGGATAAACGTAGGGACAGACCTATGTGTCTGCCCCTGTCTTTTATAAATGGAATAGGGGCGAACACACAGGTTCGCCCCTACGTAGGCATTCAAAACGAATGAAACTAATCAAAGGCACACGCATAGCCCTAAAGGCGCTCTTCAGCCATAAGCTGAGGACAGCCCTCGCAATGACCGGTATAGTTGTGGGAGTTTGCTCCGTAATCGTTATGGTGGCCCTTGGTGATGGCGCCCAGCAGCAGGTACTCTCAAAAATACGCGCGATGGGGACAGACCTTGTCCTGGTGACCGCAGGGCAGGTGAAGACAATCGCAGGCAGGCAGCGCCAAACCGGGAATGTTTCTACACTCACAATGAGAGATGTCAAGGCGATAACAGAGGAGGCACAGAACATTAAGGCAGCCGCCCCTGCACAGGGGAAAAAGATGCTCGTCAAATACGAGGCGGTAAATACTACAACGAGCATTATCGGCACAACAGAGACAATCATACCGGTAAGGGACCTCAGCATCAGCAACGGGCGATTCTTCACTGAGGACGAAGACAAAACCTCACAGAGAGTTGCAGTAATCGGCGAAACAGTAGCAAAAAATCTTTTTGAGAATAGAAGTCCTGTCGGTGAAAGTGTCCGCATCGGAAAGGTTTCTTTTGAGGTTATCGGCGTTCTCGGCAAGAAAGGCACAGACCTTGTCGGAGTCGATCAGGATGATGTGATATACATACCGGTGAATACCGCGCTCAGGCGCCTGTTCAATCTTACATACATCAACAATATCTATGTCCAGGCAAAGAGTTCGGGTTATATAGAGAAGGCCGCCTCAGAGATAAAAGACATACTGAGAGAGAAGCACAGGCTGAAGAACAAACCTGACGATTTTACGATCCAGAGCCAAACAGAGATATTAAAGAGTGAGAGAGAAACAACGCAGACATTTACAAACCTCCTGAGCACTGTTGCGGGAATATCCCTCCTTGTCGGCGGTGTCGGCATTCTTGCGATAATGCTTATATCCATCAAAGAGAGGACGCTGGAGATCGGGTTGAGACGGGCAGTCGGAGCTCTGAAAAGAGACCTCCTGCTCCAGTTTATCGTAGAATCACTGACCCTGAGTCTCTTCGGCGGAATCGTCGGGATTGTGCTCGGCATGGTACTGTCCGTCAGCGCATCCTATTTCACAAAATGGTCTTTGCGCCTTTCATTGCCTTCAATCATGATCGCTTTTTTATTCTCTGCCGTGATAGGGCTGATATTCGGCGTATACCCAGCGGCAAAAGCGGCAAGGCTCGACCCTATAGAGGCGTTGAAAGCTGAATAATAAATGATGACAACCTATAATAAAAAAAGGGGGTAGTAGAATGAAAAGAATATCTTTGTTGTTGGTGGGGTAATCGGTCATGCTGAGGCGGCAGTTCTGGTTGTTAAAATATAGATGGACTGTTTGAATAGCAAGCCCTCTTTGGTAACTCTTTTTCTCTCTTTTCTGAGAAAAGAATCTCATGGCCCAAGGGAAAGTGAACTCACAAAAAATCCTATTCTGTTAGAATTGATATATTCACCATGTGAAAATAAGTGGAAGAGATTGCAGAAAAATACTGGAGAGGACAAGAGAGATGGTTCCTCTGTCTTAGAATCAGATGCCGGATAAAAAAATCATAGGACTTGAAAAAAACGTCTTCTTTACAGGGCTTGTAAGTTTTTTCATGGACTTCAGCTCTGAGATGATATACCCGCTCGTACCTATTTTCCTCAGCTCCGTCCTTGGAGTAAATAAATCAATCATCGGACTCATAGAAGGTATCGCTGAAAGCACAGCAAGTTTATTGAAAGTATTCTCGGGCTGGTTTTCCGACAGGATAGGCAGGAGAAAAATATTCATGCTTGCAGGATACGGAATCTCAACACTGAGCAGGCCGATAATTGCTTTATCTGCTCTCTGGGGTCATGTGCTTGTATTCCGTTTTATTGACAGGTTTGGCAAAGGCATAAGAGGCGCTCCAAGAGATGCGATAATTGCTGAATCAACTCCGATAAAAGACCTCGGCCGTTCATTCGGTTTTCACAGGGGGATGGACACTCTCGGCGCTGTTGCAGGCCCGGCAGTCGCATTCATCCTGCTTTCTTTTTTTACAGGCAATTACCGTCTTGTTTTCTGGCTTTCAATAATACCCGGAATGCTTGCGGTGATGGTAATTGTTTTTTTTATTAGAGAAAAGAGTCAAGGGGCCAAGGGGTCAAGGGGTCAAGTAAACGTCCCGGGAAATAGAGACTCGAACCCTCGAATCCTCGAACCCTTGGACCCTCGTTCTTTCGACTGGCACTTTAAGGCATTTGTGGCAATCGCAACCCTGTTTGCAATAGGCAATTCAAGTGATGTGTTTCTGATACTCAAGGCTACAAACACCGGAATCGAAGAAACGCTCATACCGGTTATTTATTTATGTTTCAATCTTGTTTATGCACTTACAGCCATGCCTGCCGGGATTTTATCTGACAGAATCGGAAGAAAAAGAATTATACTCGCAGGCTTCATACTCTTTGGTTTTATTTACTGGGGATTTGCAAATGCATCGGAACAGAAACATATATGGGGGCTGTTTCTCCTTTATGGTGTTTTCATGGGGCTCACAGAAGGAATTCAGAAGGCATATCTCGGAACTATAATCCCTGAAAAATTTAAGGCAACAGGATA
>JACRGY010000046.1 GCA_016212165.1 Nitrospirota bacterium | reverse complement strand
TCTTCTGGGTCTTTTGCGCATTCTGTAGTACACGTCCTTTTCCTTTTCAGGGACGAATTCATAAGCCTTTGCCACAAGCTCCTTCAATTCCTTCAGAAATGGAAATCTCGGGTTGAAGGTATACAGCCTTACATTGCCTGTAAGGCGGCTTGCAACTATTCCGCTGTTTTCGAGCCTTTTGAGCTGCTGCTGAATTCTGTTTACCGGCACTCCAAAGACCCTCGCAATTCCGAGCGGATACCCCTCGCCGTATACAAAAAGGAAAAACAGGATTTTCTCGATTATGATATTCCCGAACAACCCTTCCAGCATTTCAAGCCTCTCTTACCATAATATTTGGTAAAGTTACCATATATCATGGTATATCGGTATAGATGCCCCTGTCAAGGTATATCTCAGCGAGACGGGAAAGGAACAGCGGCCGGTTTTCGATAGTTCCATACCTCAAGAGTCTTCAAACTGTAAATCTAACGCGGTCTCTTCCGCCAAGCGATCGCAATGCTTGTATCTTGCAAAGCTATATATCCTCAACCCACAAAAACATTTTCTTCAAGGCCCCATGTTTCAGCGCATTATAAAGCTTACAATTTTTCGTAAGACGATTCCCTGTCCTTTCTCCTCGCAAGCTCGCTGCTGTAGTGTATGCCGACTGTTGATGAATGCTTTTTTACCCAGTCTGTGAGCCTGGTCTGCCCTACGGGCGGCGAGCTCGTATAGAGAAGGCCAGTCATAAGCCCCTCTATCTCATCATGAGTTATGGTTACATCTTTTAGAATTCTGCCAACTAAAAGTCCCATTAAGTATCCAATAGAAGGCGGTATTGAAACAACCGGCCTTTTTTTGCCAATGGCCATTCCAATCTCGCTAACGAGTTCCCTGTAAGTAAATGTCTCAGGGCCTATTGCATCAATGATAACATTCGCAGTCTTCTCCCCTTGCTCTACCGCAAGCTTTGCGAGGTCATCAACATAAATCGGCTGGAGCTTGTAATTCCCGTCACCAAATACTCCGAATACAGGAAACTTTCTTAAAAACCATGCAATATTGTTTATCAAAATATCCTCTTTACCGAATAAAACAGCAGGGCGAAGTATTGCGTATGATATGCCTGATTCGATCAATGCCTTTTCAAGCTTTGCTTTTCCGCTAAAATATTAAAAGGGAGAATCACCTGATGGATTGGTGATGCTTATATGGACTATTCTTTTTATTCCGGCTTTTTTTGCTGCCTTAAATAATTTAGTGGAATTCTCGACTGCACTGGCATAGGTAAAGGTTGTGTTATTTGTATAATTGAACCTCACCCAGTAGTTATTGTATAAGACAGAAGCGCCTTTTAAGGACTCGACGAGTTTTTCCGGATTATCGAAGTTAAACGGATAGGCTTTGACTTTACCCTCAAATGGATTTTCACGATTAAAAGAATTAGTTAAAGTCCTGACCTCATAACCAGCCTCGAGTAACCTTTTGGCAATGTACTGCCCTGAAAACCCAAAAGCTCCTGTAACAACACTAATTTCATTAAGAGCCATAATACCTTCAGTATCGTCTGCTAAAATTATCTGCCAGTGCATCGCCCTTGTCAATCTCCTCTCTGCACAGATATAATAAGTACCTGAATCTTGGACTATCGGTTGTCATTCCCGCGAAGGCGGGAATCCAGGATATGTTTTATTGTTCTCGGAAATAAATCTGGATTCCCATTTACATGGGAATGACAGAACAAAAACAGGAGCTATTTTTGGACGAAAGATACGACCCGCAAGCAGTTGAACTGAAATGGCAGAAGCGCTGGGCTGAAAGAAACCTCTTTAAGACAGAGGCCGACCCCCAGAAAAAGAAATTCTACTGCCTCGAGATGTTCCCCTATCCTTCAGGCAAAATCCATATGGGGCATGTCCGCAACTATGCCATCGGCGATGTTATAGCAAGATATAAAAGGATGCGCGGTTTTAACGTCATACACCCGATGGGATGGGACGCATTCGGGATGCCTGCTGAAAACGCAGCAATCAAAGAGGGCATACATCCTGCAAAATGGACTTATGAAAATATTGCCTACATGAAGAAACAGCTCAACCGGATGGGACTGAGCTATGACTGGGACAGGGAAGTCACAACATGCAGCCCTGAATACTACAAGTGGAACCAGTGGTTTTTTCTTAAGATGTATGAAAAAGGGCTTGCATACAGGAAATCATCATTTGTGAACTGGTGCCCTTCATGCGCAACAGTCCTTGCCAACGAGCAGGTAATTGACGGAGCATGCTGGCGCTGCGATACAGCAGTCATCCAGAAACAACTTGAGCAATGGTTTTTCAGGATAACCAATTATGCAGAAGACCTGCTCAGGGCGTGCGATGAGCTTAAAGGATGGCCTGAAAAAGTAGTCCTCATGCAGAAGCACTGGATAGGTAAAAGCGAGGGGCTTGAAGCAGATTTCAGGGTAGACGGTACAAATGACAAAATAAGGATATTCACGACAAGGGCTGACACCGTATTCGGCGCAACATTTGTCTGCATTGCTCCTGCACACGAACTTGCAGAGAAGCTTGTTTCTGACAAAAAAGCGCTTAATAAAATCAAAGAACAATACGGCTCGGTTGCGAGTCGAGTATCCGACAAGGAAGATGAAAAGACAGGGCTTTTCACAGGGCATTATGCGATAAACCCTGCAAATGACGAAAAGATTCCGATTTATGTCGCAAACTTTGTGCTGATGGAATACGGCACAGGAGCGATAATGTCAGTTCCTGCTCATGACCAAAGAGATTTTGAATTTGCAAAGAAATATGGACTTCCAATAAGAGAAGTAATTGAACCAGAGCAGAAGTCAGAAGTCAGAAGTCAGAAGTCAGGACAGATAGAGGCTGCTTTCGAAGAGGATGGCGTACTCGCCAACTCAAGCTCATACAGCAGGCTGAGAAGTGATGTCGCTAGAACAGAAATAGCAAAGTTCATAGAAAAAAAGGGCCTTGGCAAAAAGGTAATAAACTATAAGCTCCGCGATTGGGGGATTTCAAGGCAGAGATACTGGGGCACTCCTATCCCGATAATCTACTGTGACAAATGCGGGGCTGTGCCTGTTCCTGAGAATGAGCTTCCTGTAATACTTCCTGAAGACGTGAAGTTCACAGGTACAGGAGGTTCGCCATTAAAAGAGTCTGAAAAATTTCTGAATGTAACATGTCCCAAGTGCAAAGGCAAGGCAAGGCGCGAGACAGACACGATGGATACATTTGTTGATTCATCATGGTATTTTGTGGCATATTGCTTAAAAAATGGGCCTGGGGACTGGGGATTTGGGATTGGTAACAAAAAAAATGCTATCCCCCAACCCCTAACCCCTAATCCCATAGATTACTGGATGCCTGTTGACCAGTATATAGGCGGAGTAGAACATGCGGTACTGCATCTTCTTTATTCAAGATTTTTCACTCGGGTCATAAAGGATATCGGCATAATGGGTTTTGCCGAGCCTTTCACAAACCTCCTCACGCAGGGAATGGTATGCAAGGAAACGCTTAAATGCCCTGAACATGGATGGCTCTTCCCCGAAGAAGTTAAGGAAGATAAATGCACAAGATGCGGAAAGCCGGTTGAAAGAGGAAGGGTTGAGAAGATGTCAAAATCCAAAAAAAATGTCCTTGACCCTGACCATCTCATAAACAGATACGGAGCTGATACATCAAGGCTGTTTTCACTCTTTGCTGCGCCGCCAGAAAGAGACCTTGAATGGTCTGACCAGGGAGTAGACGGGGCATACAGATTTTTGAACAGGATTTGGAACATTGTCTATAAAAATATCGCAATAGTACAAAAGTATAAAAATCAGAAGCCTTTTGACTATGGAACTATGGAACTTTTGAACTCTGGCACTGCAGCTTTGCTGCGAAAGGCCCACCAGACCATTAAACGCGTGACAAATGACATAGAGCGGGAATATCATTTCAATACTGCAATTTCAGCCTTGATGGAACTTGTGAATGATATAACATCCTTTGAACCAAAGACAGATGAAGACTGGAAGGTATTCAGATTCAGCATAGAGGCCTTGTTACTGCTTCTTTCGCCATTTTCTCCTCATATTGCAGAAGAACTATGGGAAACCATCGGAAACAAAGCAAGCATCCTTGAACAGAGATGGCCTTCATGGGATGAAGATATAACAAAGGAAGATGAGATTGAGCTTGTAATACAGGTTAACGGAAAGGTAAAGGCAAAACTCTTGATGCCAACCGGACTTTCTGATGAGGATATTAAACAGAAAGCGCTTGAGGAACCAAAGATAAAAGAGGCAACAGGGCATAAGCCAATAAAAAAAGTCTTTGTTGTTAAAGGCAAACTTGTTAATATAGTCATTGGAGAATAAATGAAAGGGTTTAGGGGCCAAGGGTTCAAGGGTTTAAGGGAAAGAAATCGCTTAAAGATTTCCATTCTGCTATTTATTACTTGTTACTTGCTACTTTGTACTGGCTGCAGCGGTTATAAATTTCAGGGCAGAGCGACCCTGCCGTTTGATTCTGTCAGGATAGGTAGGATAGAAAACAGGACCTTTGAGCCTAAACTGGAGGACAAACTGCAGAAGGCCCTTGCAGATGAACTGATTAAAAACGGCATTATGATTTCCAGAAATTCCGGGTATGTAATTACCGGCGTCATAACAAAATTTGAACTTAAGCCCTTAACGGAAAAAGAAGGACTGGCAGTTGAGTATGAGGTGATTATAAAGGGAGAATTCTTCCTCACCTCGCCTGAAGGAAAGGTTACAGAACTCAGAAACAGCGGAGTTTTTATTGTATCGTTCTACAATGAGACCAGCCTGCAGGCATTAGTGGCCTCAAAGGAACCTGCAATCGAAACTGCCCTGAAAAACCTGTCTTCAGAGATAAGGGCCGGGATAGTATATACAAAACCGGACAATACGCCTGTAACACCACTCAAAAAGGAAGATAGCAACAAGCCCTGATGGAAATATCTAAAAAGGTAAAAGTAAACATATTTAAACGAGAAGTGATAACTTAATTTTTAACTAAATTTTTGACCTGAATCTTGTCTCTACAGCTTTCTACATCTTTTCCGCTGCTGCCATCAACAAAAAATTTCACAAGTTCAACACTGCCATCTATGCGCTCCTGATATGCCGAATCCACGCTTTCCAGCCTTGGGAAATACCTGCCTGATATGTCCTCATATAAATCTATCCTGTAAAGCTGTTTGCCAAGCTCAGGCCTCCCCTGATAGGAAAGGCTCAGGTTTTCATCTTTTTCATACACTGCATATTTCCCTTCTGCACTCCTGTAGCCTACATAATACCTGCCCTCTTCCTTGTGGTATACATCAGCATTCAAGGGAAAAAGTTCACCGTCAACAACCTCATAAACAGTACTCTCCTTAACCATGAAAACCTTATCTGCCTTGCTCAGCATCCACTCGGAGGTCATCTTATCGGGGCTATGGGTCAATACAACATTTTCTCTCTTCAGGATAGTATGCTTAAGCTGCTGATAATCCGTATGGACAATGCTGTTTTTGGATGAAATATCATGTATGACAACAGCATCATCAAAGGCCTTACCCGCCTCCCTGAACCTCTCCTCGCCCCATGTCCGCTCAATATAATTGTTGATATCATCATAGATAACCGACGCTGACTCAAACTCTTTTTTTGGCATGGAAAACTTTTGCATCTTCTTCTCCGAGTAAAGCTGCTTCCACAGCCTCAGGTCATGTACGGTATCTGAACTGAAAATCAGGGTCTCTTTATCTGTCTTGAATTTCAGTCCTATCCCCGGGACCCCGTGCCATACAGGCGCATTGATTGCTTCGATAGTAAAACCTTCGGGGTCTCTATAAATATTCTTGTCTTTCTCGTAAAACACTTCAGAGGAAAAGGGATAGAAACTGTCGGGTTCAACCCATTCTTTATAATCAGGGTCTTTAAAAAGCAGGCGGGGCCTCCCTGTTTTTTTGCTTATAACTATCTTGGCACTGTCAGGCCCTATACTATTGCCGTTCCTGTCAGATACATAGAGACGTGATTCACCGTTCCCTTTATCCTTGCAGGCTATTCTGTATTTTGGCAACGGGCCTATCACCTTAAAATCAATATATTCATCGTAGGAAATATCCACTACTCTCTTTGAATCCGGAGACAGGCTTCTGTCAAGGGCAGGGCCTGATGACCTGAAAAGCTCTTCGTTTATTCCTTCCGATGTGATAAGATAAATCTTGTGCGGGATATCAGGGGCATACATATTAAACAGGGCCAGGTCGGAAAACCATCTCTTGTGGTCATCGTGGCAGTGAGTAATTATCATGCCTCTTATGGTTTTAAGCCCGTGGCCGCCGATCTGCTGGAAAAGTGGAGAACCACAGTCCACAAGATAACTGGATTGTCCGATTGTCACCTGATACCCTATGCTTTTGCCCATTCTTGAGAACGGGCCATAGTCACCAAGCACCCTTATCGTAATGCCGTCCATCATTTATCCCTCATATAACCTGACAGGACTTACGGCCTCTGTATATATCGCAGGGTTAGCCGCCACGCCTCTATCTTTTACTTCCATATCTTAAAACTTTTGATATTAAATTGTATAGCATTAATTCATGGTTATCAATACCCGGGGCAGAGAGGTGGTTATCACTGATATATGCTAATATATATTTACTAAAATGAGCATCAAGAACTTCTTGCAGGAAATAGATAAAGGATTAACATCGCCTGTATATCTTCTATATGCAGATAACCAGTACCTTTTGGAAGAGGCGCTTTCTGCAGTTAAAAGGACCATACCCGGGGCAGAAACAGATTTTAACATCAATGTCTTTGACATGGACTCCGGAGATGAAACCCCAACGCCTGAGCAGATAACAGGCACACTGAATACGGTTTCTTTTTTTGGCGGCAGGCGGTACGTTATCGTCAAAAATCTCCAGAAATTCCCAGGGAAGGATTTTAAAAAATTCCAGCCTTATATGGCCAATCCCTCCCCTGATGCAGCGCTTATAATGCTTCACAGCGGAACCATGAAAAAAGAACTTAAAGAAAATACCAAAGGGATAAAGGCCATCTGTCTTGATATAAGAGAGCAGGACCTGCCCTTCTGGATAAAAGACAAGGCAAGGCAGAAAGGACTCTCTATTAAAGATGACGCCATCGAATACCTTATCGGCATCATTGGCACAGATATAGGGCTTCTGTCTTCAGAGGTCGAAAAACTTGCATGCATCGGGAATGAGACAATAACTATAAACGATATCAGAGAGATTGTAGAGGGAAGCAGGGAATACAGCGTCTTTGACCTGACAAACGCGCTCAGGGAGAAAAACACGGAAAAGGTGTTCAGAATCTACAGGGTAATTTCAGAAATAGCAGAACCCTACAGCCTGCTGGGCGCAATTAACTGGCAATACAGCAAGTTGGCCGCTCAAAGCAACAGGGGCGAATACTACAAAAAGGTATTTGAGCTGCTGAATGATGCCGACATCCGGATAAAAAGCTCCGGAGGCGCCTATCCGTTGGAATACCTGCTTGTCAGGCTGCTGAAACTTTAAGAACAGTATTTGCCAATTTGGAGAGCCTTGATATCTTTCTTGAAGCTGTATTTTTATGAAGCACGCCTTTTGATACAGCGGACTGTATTGCCTTTGCTGTCTCTCCCAACAGCTTCCCCATCTGCTCTTTGTTTTTCTCGGCTGCTGCTTCTTCCACTTTTTTTGAAAGCGTCTTTATCCTTGAACGGACAGCGCTGTTGCGCAGGTTGCGTTTTTCTGTCTGCCTTGTCCTCTTTATTGCTGAAAGATTTTTCTTTTTTGCTGCTTTAGCTGGCAATTCCTTCCTCCTTGTGGTCATAGACCGCGTTAAAATTTGGTTATATTTAATAACATAATTTTAGTTATAAAATCAATCTTTTTATGTTAAAATCTGACACTATGAAGAAATATAAGCCCATATCGCTGAGTAAAATAAAGACTTACCCTCTGCTCAGAAGAAAAAGCAAAGTGGAACTCGCCTCAGCATCAACTCCGCATTTATCAGGGAATTCATTCGATAATTTTATTCATGGGCTTCCGGATATCCTGGCAGCCAGGGACTTGACGGCTGTTATACACGCTGTAATCAATGCACGAAAAAACAAAAGGCCTGTCATCCTGGGCATGGGCGCACATCCTATAAAAGTAGGGCTTTCACCCATAATTATTGATTTGATGAATAAAGGAATTGTCACTGCAATTGCAACAAACGGCGCCTGCATCGTTCATGATTTTGAGCTCTCCTTCACGGGACAGACCTCCGAAGATGTTGCAGAGGAATTGTGCAAAGGCACATTCGGAATGGCAAAAGAAACAGGAGAATATACCAATAAGGCTATAAATTCCGGGGTAAAAAAAGGGCTGGGCATAGGAAAATCACTCGGCGAGATGATTTACAAAAGCAAGTTTAAGTTTAAGGACAATAGCATATTTGCAGCAGCGCATCAGCTTGATATTCCTTCAACAGTTCATGTTGCTGTTGGCACAGACATAATCCATATGCACCCGCAGGCTGACGGCAAAGCCCTCGGAGAGGGAAGCCACAGGGATTTTAAACTCTTCACGTCTGTTGTATCAGATCTGGAAGGCGGGGTTTATATAAACCTGGGTTCCGCAGTTATCATGCCGGAGGTATTTTTAAAGGCATTGACAGTGGCAAGAAATTTAGGAAACAGGGTTGAAAACTTTACAACTGTAAATATGGACTTTATCCAGCACTACAGGCCCCATCAGAACGTACTCAAGCGCCCTACGCACAAGAAAGGCTGCTCCTACGCCCTCACCGGCCATCATGAGATAATGTTCCCGCTCCTCGCTGCAGCGCTAATTGAGAAGATTTAAAGAATTTATTTATTTTTTTGTGCGGTTTAATTTTCTATTCAAAAAATATTGGTAGCACGCAATCTGTAAATCCAAACTTTAGTTTATCAACAGATGTTCATAACTTGTTAATTAACTTGTTAATTAACTTGTTATGAGGCTTCGCATTCCCTCTATTTGCCTTCATCTTCTCCGTTTTGCCTATTTTCTGTGCACTATAAAAAATGAATAAAATCAGCGTGTTACATCTAAATCATGGGGTTTCTGAAAGAGCGCCTGTTCAAATCCCTCCAAAGCCTTATACAGCAATGATTTCCTCATGTACTATATTGATTTACATCGGAGTGCTCTGTTGGCTAATTAAACTTTTATTCCCTGCAACTTGCTATCAGGACTGCAAGTTTAATGCTTTTTTGCATCAAAATCAGTCATTATTCTGTCCAGCTCTTTCCAACTGCATGATTGCAGAATGCGAACAAGGGAATGAATGAGATTATTTTCTATGGCATCAATTTTGTCATCCTCATCAGTAACCCCATAGAATGGAAGCATAGCATAGAAAGCCTGATCAGTATAATCTTTTATCGGGGTCAGGACATCATCTCTTCTGGTATAAAACGGGTCTTCACCTTCAGCGCACTGCCTGCTGAAAACATTAAACTGCCTGCATGCTATGGGACGGATGAGATATATCGAGCAGGAACTGTTTATAAGAAAAGGACAGGGGTCTCCTTTAGCATGACTTGCTAGTTGCCTCTTAAGAATTTCACGTACTGGCTGGACTATCTTTTCCGTTGAAAACCAGTAGATTCCAACCAGTTCCAGGGGATAAACAGGGATATCTTTATGCGTGCGGCAGCAGCTGTCACAGCCTTTTTTACATGACAGTTTTATATCGCGTTTTTCTTCCTCCGCTCCTATGGCAACGGCAATGCCGTCATCAATTATTGCATAGGCATCGAGAAGCATCGGCATCCATCTGAATTTTGATTCGTCATCCGGAAACTGCACGCGCTTTGACAAACATTTATTATCAGTTATATGTCTATCGCTCATGACAATGATGAAAATAACACAGGCATCTGAAAAATTCAACACACCCAGTTAATCTTATTTGTGAAATAAACTCAGGCAAAATACCGGATTCGTGAGCCAGCACAACATTCCCTGTTTCTTGTTCTTAAACAGACAATCAATGTTAGCAAGAAATACCTGCGGTATCAGTCCGGCTCCCTGTGACTTCTTTCCCGCTCCAGCCGGGCCTGCTCTTCGCGTTCAGCAATCAGCCTTTCCCTGGCCGTCTTCCTGGCTTCTTCCTTCACCTTGAAATCCCCTTCGCCGTACATGGTGAATCTGAGCCACGAGAGAGAAAATTTCAGGAGTTCAATTTCGTCTTCCTTTATCCGCTTGACAACTTCCGGCTCGATCTCATACGCATTAAGAAAATTGCTTTCAAAAACAAACTTTCTGAAGGCATCAAGGTTCGAACTGACCATGAAGAACAGGCTCAGAGATTTCTGGCTGAATTCAACCATTCCGAGGGTCTTTGCCTTGAGCACTACCTCCATCCAGTCATTGTTTATCTCATCATAAACAGTAGACCCCTGGTCTGCCCGCCATTCGTCAATGGCCCATGCTTTGGCTTCATTATGGCCCAGACAATGGTCTTCCTTTATCTTTATAAAAAAGTTGGTGCCGGTTCCCTTGTCAAACTGCTTCATGATGCCCATGCCTACCGGATAATACCGGCAGGTGAGAGGACGGTCGGCATATACAGTGCACCCTTCAGCTGTAACAAAGGGGCATGACTTTGTCTCATCATTCTTCATCTTAAGAATAGTGATTGGAAGAGGGGTATTGTCAATGAATGACTGCTGGGTATAGGTTGCGAGGAACTCATTGTATGTCATGCCGAGTCTTTTTTTCAGCGCGTATATATCGTAGGGCGAAAGGAGTATCCTTGTTCCGCTGCAGCATTTTGTGAAGCAGCCGATGCCGGGATAACAGCGGAAATATATCTTTGATTGGCCGGTCAGGTACTCAGGCACAACCACGCTTTTCTTGACTTTTGCCTCAACATCTTTTTTTATTTCTGACAATCCCTCATCGAATCCTTTTTGCTCACTATTCATTTTGATTTCCTTTACCCCGTTAGAAGGTGAAGTCTTCTAACGGGGTTTACTTTTATTTTGTAAGAATAAATCCCTGTAAAAAATTCCAGGCGCGCTCAGTCTCCTCAGTTCTTCTGTTCCAGCGGGGATGACACATTTATTGCCTGTAAATGCAGGATGGTCTATTATAGCAGAAAGGCGCCTTCTGAAACCAGCGAGGAGCTATGCCATCTGACGGCATTCTGAGAGCTGCACACCAGACAATAGTCAGAGCTTGCAACTGTTCTTATGTGATATAATACAACACAAAACCGATTAAACGCCTGGACCGGGATTATTTTACGCAGCAGGCATTCTCCTAACCATTAAACAGGGAAGAGGTATCAATATGACCAGCAATGAATTGGATGATATGAACATTTATGACATACTCGGGCTTAACGACTTAAAAAAACGTCCTGACATTCTGTCTGAGATCAAATTCAATGTAACACCTCAGGTTATGATGGAGCCCCGTTTTCAGGCCCATCCTGAGGATCTCGAAAAACTCAAAGAAATCACCGGCTACATGTTTTACATCGAGTCTGAAACAGAACCGCCTGGACTGATGCTTCTGAGAATAGGAAGGTCTGACATCACCACTACTATAGGCAAGATAGATGAGATACCGGTTGAGATGCTCCGGACTGCAATTGACAAGCCGGCACTCCCTCCTACGCATGGCATGTACGCCATTACTGATAAGATACGGGACTGGCTGAAAAAAGAACTCGGACTGTAATTCTTTGCGCAAATAAAAAAGGCCGTCCCGATTTTCGGGACGGCCTTTTAAACTTACCTTTTATTACAGCAATGGAACAATCAGAAGCGCGACAATATTTATAACCTTAATCATCGGGTTAATTGCCGGGCCTGCTGTGTCCTTGTAAGGATCGCCGACTGTATCGCCTGTAACAGAGGCTTTGTGTCCGTCGCTCCCCTTCTTGTGTATTTTACCTGAGTCGTCGGTAACACCCTCTTCAAAGGATTTCTTGGCGTTGTCCCATGCGCCGCCGCCGCTTGTCATGGCGATAGCCTGGAAGAGTCCGGTCAGGATACTTCCGATAAGAACTCCACCAAGAGCTTCCCTGCCAAGGAAAAGGCCTACTACAATAGGAACAACAACAGGGATAAGCGCAGGAACCATCATCTGCTTGATAGCGCCTTTTGTGACAATGTCAACACACTTGCCGTATTCCGGCTTTGCCTTATATTCCATAATGCCGGGGATCTCCCTGAACTGTCTTCTAACTTCCTCAACAATGCTGCCTGCTGCCTTTCCAACAGCCTCCATAAGGAGTGAACCGTAATAATAAGGAAGCAGACCGCCGATGAAAAGGCCGGCCAGAACCATTGGGTTTGAAAGGT
>JACRGY010000045.1 GCA_016212165.1 Nitrospirota bacterium | reverse complement strand
GTTTATTTTTGTTGCCCTGAATCCTGCGCGCTTAACTTTTTTAAATCTGAGTTTGTAGCCTTTAACGCGAAGCTTCCTTAGTTCATTCTCCAGTTTTTTTACAGGAACACCAGCATCAATTAGCGCGCCGAGACACATGTCTCCGCTTATTCCCGAAGAACAGTCAAAATAGGCTATTTTCAGATTAAACCCCTTACCAAGAGAATAAATTTACTAAGAGATTATATCATTTATTTAAGTTTGAGATATTCGTAATTAAGGAATGAGAGATGCAGAATATTTAGAATTCAGGGTATAATATAGCTCTTTTGAGGTGCAGCCGAAATGAACCTGATAGCCATAGATATTGGTAACTCTTCAATAGATATAGGTTTTTTTATTGAGGAGGAGCTTTTTGTTCAAAAAATTGATACAAATCCGCTGCTTCAATCTCCAGAGTACTCTGCATTTTTTGAAGGGTTTATCAGAGAAAAAAATATAGACAAAATGCCTGAGGGCATTATAATATCTTCTGTGGTGCCGGGGCATACAGATGCCATTAAAAAGGCATGCAG
Source organism: Nitrospirota bacterium (assembly GCA_016212165.1). Lineage (GTDB taxonomy): Bacteria > Nitrospirota > Thermodesulfovibrionia > Thermodesulfovibrionales > UBA1546 > SCSY01. The sequence continues at coordinate 1,915 of JACRGY010000045.1, read as the reverse complement.
CGCTCTGAGCAAAAAAGAGCCTGTGGTATTAACCCATAAGATGAAGACAGGGATTGATTTCCGGATAGAAGAGCCTGAAAAACTCGGGACAGACAGGATTGCGGCAGCCGCAGGTGCGTGTGGCCTGTTTGGCGCTCCTGTTGCGGTAATTGATTTTGGCACAGCGACTACGCTTAATTTTATTGGAAGCGGAAATAAATATAAGGGCGGCGCAATTATGCCGGGTATAAGGCTTATGCGAAATTCCCTTTTCAGCGATACAGCACAATTGTCCCGCACTAAGTGCGGGATTTCTAAGCCTGCGTCTCCATTGGGAAAGGATACGGCAGAGTGCATACGTTCAGGCATAGTGTATGGGACAGCAGGGGCAGTGCAAAGGATTATATCAGAGGTGGAAAAAGCAGAAGGAGAAAATTTTAAGGTGGTTGTGACAGGAGGCAATGCTGAATTTATTGCGCCGTTTCTCAGGAGGGTTGACCATATTGAGTCTGCGCTTGTATTAAAAGGGCTGAGATTTATCTATAGCCTGTCTGACAGTCGATGACTCGTAGAGGAGGAATGCATAATGCATGAACTGAGAAAAGACCCTTTGATGAACAGATGGATTGCTGTTTTATCAGATTCGATGCCGCCCGGGGAATATCATCTGCAGGAAGAGGAGGCAAAAGAATCCGAATGCATTCTGTGTTCAGGCAGAGAAAAAGAAACCCCCCCGGAAATAACTGCAATCAGGGGAAATGGCTCAAATCCAAATGAACCGGGATGGCTGGCAAGGGTAATCCCGAGTTTTAAACCAATACTGCATGTGGAAGGCGACCTTGACAGGCGGGGCATCGGCATGTACGACAGGATGAACAGCATAGGCGCAAATGAGATTATTATAGAGACGCCTGAGCATAATAAATCAAGCGGTGATATTGGGTTTGAACAGATGATAAGGGTAGTTTCACTTTATAAAGAGAGGATTGCCGACCTTGAGAAAGATTTAAGGCTGAGATATGTATTGATATATAAAAATTCCGGCAGGGAGGCAGGCGCTGTTTATTCTCATCCCCATTCACAGATTATCGCAACTCCGATTATCCCAAGGCGCATAAAAGAAGAACTTGACGGCGCAAAGCAGTATTACTCTTATAAGGAACGGTGCATCTTCTGCGATATAATAAGGGAAGAATTGCGGTATGGCCAGAGAGTAATCTTTGAGACGAAAAAATTTATTGCCTTTTGCCCTTACGCCCAGAGTTCTTCATTTGAATTCTGCATAATTCCGAAAAGGCATTCCTGCGCGTTTCAGGAGATAAACTCAGAGGAGATGGAAGACCTTGCTTTGATGCTGTCAGCTATGATGAAAAAACTCAGCGCTATACTGAAAAACCCGCCGTATAATTATGTTATACACACAGCGCCGAACATGATACCGAGGCGTGATCACTGGCATACGCTCGGAGAAGATTTTCACTGGCATATAGAGGTGATGCCAAGACTTACGAGAGTAAGCGGGTTTGAGTGGGGTTCGGGTTTCTATGTGATAACAACATCCCCTGAGGATGCAGCTAAATATTTAAGGGAGGCGTGAGATGAACGTTAAGAAGATTCTTTTTCCTACGGACTTTTCAGAGGGCTCGGATAATGCCCTGCCTTATGCGGCTGACATGGCAAAGCATTATGGCGCAAAACTTTATCTGCTTCATGTTATTCAGGACATAGCTGGGGCAACGGCGTCGTATGTGCCTCATGTGTCTCTGGACGAGTTGTACAGGGATATGGAAAAAAATGCGGCAAAAGAGATAGACAGGTATGGCATCGAAGAACTCAGAGGGATAAAGGACATTGAGCGTATTGTTGTAAAGGGGAGGCCATACGAGGAGATTTTAAAATTTGCCAGAGAGAATAAGGCGGACCTTATAGTTATAGG
>JACRGY010000043.1 GCA_016212165.1 Nitrospirota bacterium | reverse complement strand
TCCATCTACGATTAATTTCCCTCTGAAAAACCAGTGCCGTGAATGTTCGCTGTTTGACTGGCTTAAATCAAAGCATTCAACATTTGTCGGATTGCGTTTCAGGTCTTTTACAAAGAGGTTGTAATAATATTCAATGTCCCAGTCATCAAGCCCCAGACCCATTCCCGCGTTTATCTTTTTAAGGGCAGAAGGCCCTTCTTCAATTAAGGGGACTACATAAAAAGACTCTGGGCTAATCCCTGTCTCAAATGTTCTCAATGTTTCAGGATACGGGCATTCCGTCATCCGGTCGTGGACGAGCGCCAGGAAGGCGCTCAGTTCGGAAGTCTGCAAGCCAGGAAGCTCGGAAGTTTTTCCCTCACTTGCCAGCTTGCCAGCTTGCCTACTTATTAACTTATATCTCCTCGACCTCTCTATCCTCGCAATTTTCTTCAACCCGCATGCATGGCATACAGAGACAGCGTTTGTTGACCATGCTGTTGTAAAGTTCATGCGGGGGCCGACCTCGATGATTAGCTCAGAAACTGATAGCTGATAGCTGTCAGCTAAAAAGCTTTTTTTATCAAAATTCTCCAGCTCGAATGTTTCAGCAAGCAACCATCTGAGGATATTAATCTCTCCGGCTGTCAAAGGCGCTGTTGTCTCGATATTAAAGCAGTGCTCTGTCTCTATATCATTAATATCAGGCAAGACGCACTGCCTGACAACTGAAAGAAGGTTTTTCTTCTTCGTCTCAGGAAGAGCCGGTCTTCGATAGAAATGCAATAAATCCATTTGAAATAATAACATAGATTATTATTAGCTTGCCTTAGTTTACAGAAGATAATCCAGGAATGTTCACATACTCAAAAAAACTTTTATAACCTCAGGGTCAAACTGAATGCCCTCGAGGGAGCGGATATATTCAAGCGCTGTTTCTTCAGAGAAAGCCTGGCGGTACGACCGGTTAGAGCATAGGGCATCCCACACATCAGACACAGCAAAGATACGGGCTGCCAGGGGAATGTTCTCTCCCCTCAGTCCCCGCGGGTAGCCGCTGCCATCCCATTTTTCATGGTGGCAGTAGGGAATATCTATCGCCGGCTTTAAAAAATTAATCGGCGACAGCATTTCATAAGCATAGACCGGATGGCGTTTCATGATATCCCACTCTTCATTGCTGAGCGGCCCGGGCTTGAACAATATGCTGTCAGGGATACCCATTTTCCCAATGTCATGCAAAAGTGCGCCCCGGCGCACATGCACCAGCTCAGACTCGCTCATGCCCATGCTACGGCCCATAAACAGCGTGAGTTCTGTCACACGCTGCGAGTGCCCCTCTGTTTCCTTGTCGCGCAGGTCAAGGGCGCGTGACCACCCCTCGATAGTAGTGTCATAGGCCAGGGACAACTCTATATTCGAACGCTGAAGGTCATTAAACATAGTTGCATTGTCTATAGCAATTGCAGCCTGCCCTGCCAGGGCTTCCGTAAAGTCCAGCCACTCTGTGTCCGGCTCCATAGGCTTGCGGTTAAACACCTCAAGCGTGCCTTTGACATTGCCTTTTGCTATAAGAGGTATGCCATAGTAAAAAACCAGATTCTCATCTTTAATAAAAGGATTCCTTGCACAGATTTCCTCTTTTCCATGGAGATTGTGTATGCAGACAGCCTGGCGCTCAAGGGCAACCCGGCCTGCAAGGCCTTCTCCTATTCTCACATTGGCGCCGCGAACAGCACGGGAATGAAAACCGCGGCCCTCAGCATATTCCAGGTTCAGTGTATGAGGATTAAGCAGCATGATAGCAGCCGCATCAATATTGAGATGCTCCATTAAATGATTGAGCAATACATTCAGCATGACTTTCAGGTCCAGGCTGGAAAGTATCGCCATATCAACCTCGCGCAATGTTGTAAGGCGCTGAAGCTGCTGGCGTATCTGTTCTTCAGATCTCCTGCGTTCCGTGATGTCCTCACAGGTTGTAACAATGCCGACCGTATTACCATCCTGGTCCTTAACCACATCCGACATCAACTGGACCGGGAATGTACCTCCATCCCTGCGGACGTTAACTCCTTCACGCCTCCAGCTTTTAATCTCATCAAGCTGGCTTATCGTCCTCTGCTTCCAGAGGTCTCTCGGCGCAAGTCTTTTCACGTCCCTGTTCATTAATTCCTTTACAGAAAACCCGTGCATATTTGCCTCTGCCGGGTTCGTATACAAAATCCTTCCTTCTATATCAGTAATGGTAACTCCCAGCTGCATTGTTTCAACTGCCTTTTTAAGCGCAAGAAGCTCCTTCTCAGCCTTTCTCTGTTCGGTAATATCCCGGGAGACAACAACGGCATGCGTCACAGTCCCTTTATTGTTGCGGTAGGGATAATAGGTCACATCCATAATCCTGACCCCGATAGCTGCAAATTCAAACTCCGAGTGATAATTCACCTCATGCCCGGCAAAACATTTATCCAGATGGCGCCTTATAATGCCATTAAAGACTTTCTCGCCCCAGATACTCGACACAGACCTGTCAACGATTTCTTTCTGCGTTTTATTATGGGCTTTACAGTATGCATCATTTACCGCGATATAATTATAATCTGCGTCTATCAGGCTCAAAAAATCCCTTGAAGTGTTCACAATGAATTCATACCTCTTCCACATCTCGTCTATTGCCTTGTGCCCTGCTTTAATCTGTTTTAATTTTGAGGCCTGCTCAAGCCGCAGCTTTAATCCGCCAGGGCGCTTCTTTTTTGCCTTGTCCATGAGTTTCATTTTGCTTATTTGAAAACCCTCCTGAATATATAATCCACATTCTTAAGGTAATATTTAAGGTCGAATATCTTTTCTATATCTTTTGACTTGAGATACTTTTTTACATCCCTGTCTTTTAATAACAATTTTTTGAACTCCATGCCGCTTTGCCAGCTCTTCATTGCATTTCTCTGGACAAGCGCATAGGCATCCTCGCGGAGCATGCCTTTTCCTGTAAGAGAAAGGAGCACACGCTGGGAATTATAAAGCCCGCAGCTTCTTTCCATATTCTTTTTCATCCTCTCAGGATAAACATGCAGGCCCTCAAGTATGCCTTTTAACCTGTCCAGCATATAATCAACAAGTATTGTGCTGTCGGGTATTATCACGCGTTCCACTGAGGAATGGGATATATCACGCTCATGCCAGAGAGCAATATTCTCTAAAGCAGCCATTGCATTTGAGCGGACAATCCTTGCAAGCCCCGAGATATTTTCGCACCCTACCGGGTTTCTCTTGTGGGGCATTGCAGAGGAGCCCTTCTGGCCTTTTGAAAAAGGCTCTTCTGCCTCCAATACTTCGGTCCTCTGAAGATGCCTTATCTCGACAGCAATTTTTTCAACAGATGCTGCAATCAGGGAAAGCGTTGTCAGGTACTCGGCATGCCTGTCTCTCTGCACGACCTGCGTTGCAACAGGTTCAGGTTTAAGCCCGAGCTTCCTGCATACCTTTTCCTCTATCTTTGGCGGGATATTGGAGAATGTGCCGACAGCGCCTGATAATTTTCCGATGCTTATCACATCCCTTGCCCTTTTCATCCTGGCAAGGTTCCTCTTCATGTCCTCATACCAGAGTGCAAACTTTAAGCCGAATGTCATTGGCTCTGCATGAACGCCGTGACTGCGGCCGATTGCAGGAGTATCCTTGTATTTATAAGCCTGTTTTTTAAGAACGGGCATAAGCCCTTTTATATCGTTTATTATGATATCCGATGCCTCTTTCATCAGCAGGGACAGGGCAGTATCGACAATATCAGAAGATGTGAGCCCTTTATGAATGAACCTTGACTCATGGCCGACATTTTCTGCAACAGAGGTAAGGAATGCAATCACGTCGTGCTTTACGACCTTTTCTATCTCATCAATCCTGGTTACATCAAATCTTGCTTTCTTTTTGATAACAGCAAGGGCGTCCACAGGAATTTCTGCAAGCTCTGCCCATGCCTCGCAAGCTGCTATCTCGACATCAAGCCATTTCTGGAATTTATTTTCAGGCTCCCAGAGCTTTCCCATTACAGGCCTTGTATAACGCTGGATCATATTATCTCCTTCTCATCAAAAATTATATCAAAAACAGGATATGGATAGCGAAGAAGTTATATCCTGTTTTCTCAACCTCATTATACTCCTCTTTCAAGCCTTTCTATCAACCGCAATGGCAATCCTGCATAATGCATCTTTTTCTGCGTCTTTTCAATATCATATTTTACCCTTACAAATTCGATTTTTTCATCAGCGATAAAAACATAACATGCCCTCGGGTCCTTGTCCCTTGGCT
>JACRGY010000044.1 GCA_016212165.1 Nitrospirota bacterium | reverse complement strand
TTTCCTGAGGCTTGAAAGCATCTTCTGATACCTCCTGTAGCCTCGTATCCTACTAAAAATTGAGTATGCACGTGCATAATGGTCCATTACTCCCTAATGTCGCATATGTATCGTAACTTTTCCAGCTACTGTGATTCCTGGCATCTCTTGACTTTTTAATGAAAAATAGTGTTTAATTAACATTACACTTTGGAGGGAAATTAATTATGTATGCGATTATAGAAACAGGCGGAAAGCAGTATAAGGTCATTGCAGGAGGCAATATAAATGTAGAAAAGTTGCCTGCAGAGACAGGCGCTGCTGTCACACTGGATAAGGTGCTTGCAATAGTCACGGATGACAAGAACATAACCGGAACGCCGTATATTAAAGGCTCTGAGGTTAAGGCAGAGGTTGTTGGTTCCGGAAAGGGGAAAAAGGTTATCATCCACAAACAGAGGCCGAGAAAGGTCTACAGAAAGACCAACGGGCACAGGCAGCAATATACTACATTGAAGATAAAAGATATAGTGGTCGGAGGATAAGATGGCACATAAAAAAGGCGTAGGAAGTTCAAGAAATGGCCGTGACAGCGAGGCGCAGCGCCTTGGCGTTAAAATATTCGGCGGGCAGGTTGTACGCGCAGGCAATATAATTGTAAGACAGAGAGGCACGAAATTTCACCCCGGCCAGAATGTTGGCAAAGGCACTGATGACACGCTTTTTGCCATGATTGACGGGAAAGTTGCTTTCGAGAGAAAGAACCGCGATACTCTTAAGATTAGTGTATATCCTGTAGCAGAGACAGCAGCGGTCTAGTTCTTAGGCTAAATTCCCCTATTCTGTCATTCCGTGCTTGACACGGAATCCAGTTATTTTTTGATGATGCTTCTGGATTCCCGCTTTCGCGGGAATGACAAAAAGTCAGTTCAGTAATGACAGCAATTTCATTCTATCGTATGCTTTGTCTTAGATAGGCTGAATCATTTACTTGTCATGATGCCGTTACAACTATCACAAAACCAATAAACATTAGTATTGCGCCGAGAAGCCTTTCCCTTATGTTCTCTTCTTTAAAAAGGAAGTAGCCGTACATTATCCCTATAATCAGGCTCAGCCTCTTCAAGGATATCATATAAGCCACTTTAGTAAGTTTCATTGCCAGCATATGTGAGCTAGCCATAACAGCATAAAAAATACCCGGCAGGAACAATCCCCTGAATTGTCTTTCCCTTATAAAATTTTTTAAGTCATTCCTTGCCATCCAGAAAGCTATCGGCGCAAACAAAACAGTCAGGGCTATGAAATAGGTTACTGCAAAAAATAAAGGCGAAGAATGTTCTATTGCCTTTTTTCCGAATGATGCTGTAAAGCTGTAGAGCAGGGCAACACATATCATAAATACAGAACCCTTTTCCTTTGTTACAGCCTTAAATGGTTCAAAAAAACCCTTCTTTATCTCGCTGATATTTAATATATAGCTCCCTGCCGCTATCAGGAAAATGCCCATGCCTCCCCAAAAGGATACTTTTTCCCCGACTATGAAATAGGAAATGAAAATTAAAAACACAGGTGTTAATGCAAGGAAGGGAAGGGTAAGGCTCATGGGAGAAACCTTCAGGGCCTTTATATAAAGGATTATTGTTATTATCTCAACCGGCAGGGCTATGAAAAAGGCACTGAAAAACTCTTTGTCCAGTTGAGGCATTGGAATAAAAAGCAGGATAACTACTAAAAGTGGCAGAGAAAAGAAAAGCCTGAACCATGCAGCAAGATATTCATTGCTGTCTCTGAGCGCCTTCTTTGTAAGCGCATCGCTTGTTGCGAGAGTGAATGCGGAGATTAATGCAAATATTACCCACACGGATTATTTTACAGGATTAACGCTTAATTTGTGATAAGATAGTTTCATGAAGGTGTTATTTTTGTCTGCGCTTGTCTTATTCATGTTTGCCGCCTGCGGGGAAGAGCCCAAAAATCCTGTGGCTGAATACGGAAATTCCCTGACAGATGCGTATAAAAAGGGCCAGCAGGCAGGAGCGACAGCAAACCTCGATGCGGTGAGAAAGGCGGTTCAGGCATATTATGCGCTCAATGGCAAGTATCCTCAGTCTCTGGATGAGATTAAAGAGTCAATCCACGCTGAGATGGATATGTCAAAATACAGCTACGACCCTCAGACAGGGGCTGTGAGCCTGAAGGGTAATTAGCCTTACTGCACCTCCCGCCATTTGAGTATCCTCATTCTTCTGAGGACAAACCTTACTTCGGCGAATTCGTCTCTCGCTGGTGAGCCGTACAGGGCTGAGTTATAGGTGGTCGCAGTGATAGTAACTATTTCCCTGACGCTGTCGGTGATCGTTATAGTGGCTGTTCCTGTAGTGCTTCCTATAGCACTGTTAAGTATTCCGGTAACTGTCTGGCCTGTAATTACAGCTCCCGTCAGGGTAGTGGAGACGATAGTTGCAGAACCGCTGACAGTTACAGTTATTTTTAAAGGGTCTTTTGTGGCCGGAGGGTTTCCCCGGACAACTCTTATATTAGGGGAGAGATAGGCTGGATCTAAGGGTACATCGTGGTTATATCTGTCATGGAGGGAGAGGTTAATAGTTACGTCGGTATTAATACTTGGATTAGCACCGGTATAACTCGCACTTACATGGTCAGGGCCGACATAGAAATTAGTCTCTAACATCTTTACATCGGTTGTTTCATCTAACCAGACCTCTACACGCCATGTTCCAAAATTTAATTCGCTTGTTAAAATCGAATAGCTATCGGGCAATTGTTTGTTGGCATCCGGGTTGTTGGATGGCGAAGTTTCTTTTAATGTATTGCTTGAATCATACCATTTGAAATAATACTTTTTATTGCCAGTTGTAGCGAGACCAAATGCCTTTGCATAAACAATATTCCCTGCAGGGAATATGTAACTTTCATCTGTGTGGCCGGAATCTGAGTAGAGGACTAAGTCTTTTACCGTTGTTTCATCTGTAGCTGATGCTGTATCGCTTCCTGCGGTGGCAGTGACAGTCACCGTGCATATACTTCCAGTTGCGGCAGAAGCGGGTATGTTCACCTTGACTACAATGTCTTTGTCCAGATCACCAGAGCTGCCATAAGGGTCAAGTGTGACAGATGTTATGGATGTTACCCTGTCGGATTTATATATTGTTGCTGTCCATCCTGTGCATGAACCTGAAAAAGATGTTGATAGATTCACAGTTTGAGTTGTGCTTGTATTATTCTGGACTGTGTGGTCGTAGTATGCAGAGGATCCTTTACCACCCGAAGCTATGTTGTTTGGTATTATGGTTATAGGGTTACTAACTGTTGTAATAGCAGTCGCCGTTGCTGTATTACCCGGATTATTGCCTGATATTGCAGTAATAGTTGTTGTATCAAGCGTGCCTGCGGTTATGCCTGAAGGAACCTGTACAGTTAGTGTAAATGTTGCTGACCCGTTTGCATTTACTGTAATAGAGGATGTGCTTAACAGCACAGTCCAACCCTGACTTGATGTAGCTGAAAGACTGATTGTATCTGAAGGAGGGCTTGAAGCTTGATTATAAATAGTATAATTAAATACAACAGAGGAAGGAGTAACTGTATTTTTTGAAGAGCTTGAAGGGCTTATTGAAATCACTCCGACGGGGATAGAAGAGATGGTGTCGGTGTCGCTGGCCGAGTTGGTCTGGCTGCTGACAGTGACGCTTGCTGTGTTGGTGAGTAGTTCACCTGCCGGTGCATTGATAGCCAGCGTGGCGTTGATGCTGAAGGTCACGTTGCTGTTGTTGGGCAGGGACGGAATAGTGAGGCCTGCTCCCTGCATTGCCCCTACTGTGGGGCCGGCAGGGCAAGTTGCTCCGCCGCCTGCAGTGCAGCTTACGCTGTTAGCAGTGAGATAGGTTACAGCAGGGTCTTTAAAAACTGAGTTGTTTATAGTATCTCCCGTGGTATTTGTGATGACGACAATATAATTAACGGTATCGCCAGGGTTTATGATGGTGATGTTGTCGGTATTGGTGATTGCGGGCAGAACCACGACACTGACTGTGCCCTGGGCAACAAGAGGGGCATTGCATTTGGATGTCGTGTTGGGTACCGGGTCAGCAATGGATGTGCAGGTAGCGCCTGCGGGACTGGACTGGTTGTCCCAGCTTACTACAAAGGGAATAAACAAATTGCCTCCGCTACTGCCTAAGGGTCCGTTATATGCCTGGCAATTAATGGTTACGTTGGTCATGCGCAGAACGCCAGTACCTTTTGGTCCGGGTTTTCCCTCCGCCGGGTCGTTCATCGAGCCGTTGACGTCGCCACAGGTGTCGGTAATGCCGCTCCACGGGCCGGGGTCTAAGTTCCGGAATGGTGGATCGGTGGTCGGCAGGATTGCCACGGAACAATTTGCAGCTCCGCCACTTGCTGGGGTCAACTGCGGATCTTTGCCGTCGTTGGAGATGAAAATGCCGATATCCCAGCGGTTAGGCGTGCCGGAATTGACCGTAACATCAAGATCAACCGTGATATTGCTGCCGCCTGTGCAGGATGAGGGACCGCCTACGACTGCTATGCCGGTGATCGAAACGTCATTGGCAGTGCAGCCCAGGTTCGAGCCGAATCGCGGTCCTGCGCAATCTGTTGGACCATATGCGTGAGCCGTGTCTGTGTGGTAAAGCAGGCAGGCAGATGCAATGACAGAGAAGATAACCAGCTTCAAAAGATTTTTATATGTCTTACATTTATTCACATTCCCTCCAAATAGTTTCGGGTCTGTCATTCCGCACTTGATGCGGAATCCAGTTTTGTTTTTTCTGGATTCCTGCTTCCGCAGGAATGACAAAAAGCGTACCTATGCAAGGTGTAATTTTATGCTCCCATCTCCTACTCCTCATGTGGTCCTGCGCTTATCTTCACAACACGCTGGACATTGTTTGAAAGAAAGTTGGTAACTCTTCCTGTTGAAGTCAGGATATATTGCGATGCATAGCGATTTGTAGGATGGGCAGCCGGAGCGCTTCCAAGATAACAGCGCTGGCAGTTTTGAAATGCCCCTGCTATTTTAGCAGAGCATAAGAAGTATTCGTTGTCAATAAAAAGGGGATGAACGATATCAAAAGCTCCTGTATCATCAGGGTATAGTGGATCATCAACATCAATTGTCGGACGCACCGCGCATGAAGGGTCATTGGGGATTGTTGTGAATATCTTCGCAGACGGATAGACGGAATTATTTATAGAATGTGATGTGGTTACAGTGACTCCCGTAAATTGGTTAGGAGGATTTGTACCAGTGTAAGTAATGTTGAAATCAGTGTCTATTGTTATGCGGCCTCCTGTTGAGGGAAAATTTGCTGTTGAATCAACATTGATTGTTGTATCGCCGACTGCTACGGCTGATGTTAAGTAAGTCAGCGTATCAACCTTAAACTCTCCTGCGCCAAGCGGAATCCATTGTCCATGTGTCGAATAATTGGGGATGGTGCTTGTGTCCTGCGCATATGCAAGCACATACTGTATCCCTCCGTCCGCGATATAAAACGCCTGATCTCCCTGCTCTTCCTGCACCCCAATATGCGCGCCTGTTGTAACCAATGATACTGCAACAGCGATGAAAAGCGAAAATATCAGGAGCGCAAGGATTGTGGCGACGATTGAGAGGCCTGATTGTGCGCTAATATGTTTAATCATAAACTCCTCGGCCAGACTTCGGACTGAAGCGTAACAGTTTCGCCTGAGATTGTAGCTGTGAAGGTTATCCTGATTCGTTTTGTATCTATAGCAGGGTCATCAGGATCCGAATCAACAAATGTGGGATTGGAAGCGCCATCTGCCCGGATATAACTAAATGAAAACGAGGTTATATTTGTTGCAAGGGTAGCGCCGTCGCGGGTGATATTTGGATTGCTATAACTAAAATCTATGTTGGTTCCACTTACATCTGTGAAATTAAACTGTGATGATGTGCCTGTGGCAACATCGTCGCTGTCCCTTAGATTTCTTATCTCCCTCGTCATCCTCTCCATTGCAATCCTTGTTTGGTCAAGCGCCTCTTTGCGAAAATCTGTCGTAAAATATGCAGTAATGCCTGTTGAAAGCGCAGTTGCAACAATATAGGCGATGATGCCTATTAGTACCATAGTGATGACAAGTTCGATGATGGTGAAGCCTTTTTTATTAGTACAAATATGCTCTCGTCTGTCATTCCGTGCTTGACACGGAATCCAGGATTTTAGTTCCCAGCTTTCACGGAGACGGCGTCTGGATTCCCGCTTTCGCGAGAATGACAAAAGGGGCGTGAAGGATATCTCTATTATTTTGTTTGTGTAGTAATTCATAGTTTTCATCAATAATTCCCCGCCACTGTCACGAGATTAACTGAGCCGAGGGTTGCATTTGAGACGGTTACCTGAATGCGTTTGTAGTCTGTTGCTGACGCCTGAGCAGTAACACAAGGTGAAATACTGTCGAGGTTCCCTGACCCTGAAGGAACATAACAGACCTGCACAGTTGTTGTAAAACTTGGGCCGCCCCATGTGCATGTCTCTGAATATCCGTTGTAGTCGTCAACATCGTCATAAGGTGTTCCGGTGAATGCGCCTGTGCATTGAGTTCTGTCATCTCCATCATTAGCTATAGCGGAAGGTGTTACTGTTCCACTGCAATTAGCTGCACTTGCGGCTGTTTCATCCCAGCACTTTGACCGTATCTCATCCATCATCGCTTGACCCACATTCACCGCATTTATCTGCAACTCGGCATTGACGCTCTGCCTTGTCTCCTGTCCGAGGACTATTAAAAGCGCGGGGATTGCAATAGAAACAATCACAATTATCATCACTATTTCGATGAGGGTGAAGCCTTTGTTGTTAGCTGATGGCTGATAGCTGATAGCCGATAGCTGATTTTTCATCAGTAACTCACCCTTCCTGTGCCTGCTGCAATTGTTATTGTCTGAGAGCCGTTATATGTGACTGTAATGGTAACGGGACCAATGGCTCCGCCGGCAGCGTCAACAGGCGAGCCGAGGGCGTTGAATGCAATTGTAGTAGCAGGGGGTGCTAATGTTACATTTTGATAATTACTGCATCTGGGATCATTAAAATCCACCACAAAATTATTTGATGAGTCTGTTGAACAGGGGTCTCCGGGGCTAACTGCTGCTGGATATGGAGCCGCAACAGTCATATCCCGATATACGCTGTAACCGGCAGCAGCGAATACCAAGCCTGCTCTTGACTGGTTTGAGATTGCAAGTTTTTGAGCATATCTTATATCCCCTGCGACTTTTCGCGTTGCGCTGCTGAGTTTTATGGCATCAAAGGGATTTCTCACAACAATTGCCACAGCAAGAATGGCTATGATCACCATCACCATTATTGTCTCGATGAGGGTAAAACCATTTTCGGTGAATGGGACTGGATTCCCGTTTTCATCCGCACTCAGGCGGATTCGCCGAGGAGAACGGGAATGACAAATTAAACTTTTTACTTTTAATATTGAACTTTTATCTTCCATTTGATAGCCTTGAATAAATTCTATCATAAGCCGTAATTATTCCGCTATATTTGACAAAATGGTCCTTTATATAGTTTAATATTAGTCTCTTTCGGGCGGATAGCTCAGCTGGGAGAGCGCAGCCCTTACAAGGCTGATGTCACAGGTTCAATCCCTGTTCCGCCTACTCTTATTTAGAGTTGCAGAAGGCTAAAAAGTTGAAGTAGTTTCAGCAGGTGTTTTATTGTTTTTTGAACTATTTTAATTTTTGAAACTATTGTAACTTTTTTTGAATGGGGTGGTAGTTCAGCTGGTTAGAACGCCGGCCTGTCACGTCGGAGGTCGCGGGTTCGAGCCCCGTCCACCCCGCCAGTTCTTTAGTAGCAGTTATTTAACGGCTCTTCGGGGAACCTTGTGGATAAAAACATCGTCCCCATCATGTAATCCTTTTTTGTCATTCAGGGCTTGACCCGGAATCCAGCGACTCATGTCTATGTAATGTCTTCATACAGATCGCGCCAATAAGGATTGATGGATTGGATCAATTCTGTTTTCCATTTGCGTTTCCATTCCTTTATATGCCTTTCGCGTGTAATGGCGTCTTTTATGTCTTCAAACATTTCAAAATAGACAAGCCTTGTAACACTGTAACGTTTTGTGAACCCATCCACCAGCTTTTCTCTGTGCTCTTCAACACGTTTGACCAAATTTGACGTGACGCCCACATATAAAGTCCCATTTCTGCGACTGGCAAGAATATATAAATAGCCCTTCTTTGGCATAACGTATTATAAGGCAAAGTCACTGGATTCCGGCTTTCGCCGGAATGACATCCACAGGAAAGTCGGAAGAACCTATTTAACTATCATTCCGGCGTATCCCACAACCTGCTCATAATCTCCGCTGACCTCGCCGGAGGTGGTATATTTGATAAGCCTTGCCTCGATAGCGCCAAGGGCTTTTGCGGCAAAGAGCATTACTGTTGCCGGCAGATAACCGCACATGGATATTCTCTCTCTTGCTACGGTTTCATAAAGCCCTTCGGGATTAAGCCCCTTAATCATCTCTATTGCCTTTTTATCTTTCTGCCTTGCAACATCATCAGAGACATAATGGCTCATGTCAGAGCTTGCGACTATGACAACGCTATAACGCTCAGCGCTTGACGCGATAACGCTTTTTATTGATTTCGCAATACCGTCTCCAATCAAACGGCATTCTTCGAGGGATGCAGACATGATGATTATCGGAACAATCTTCGGCTCTCTGGAAAAATGGGCTATGAACGGCAGCTGCACTTCAAGTGAGTGCTCGAAGGTATGCGCCTGAGAATCCCTTGAGGCTATTGGTACATTTGAAGCTATTTTTTGTGAAAGTTTTTCATCTATGGAAAAAACACCTGTTGGTATCTCCCATTCGCCTGCTGCCATTATGGAAACTTTGGAGCCAAGGCCTGTATGATTGGGGCCGAGAAGCACAAATGTTTTTGGAATCTCAATGGTGGAATATACCTCGCCTGCAACAGAGCCTGAATATATGAGCCCTGCATGTGGCGAGAGGATTCCTATTGCGTGTTCCTTTACAAGGCCATCATTTATATATTGTTTGACCTGCTGGGTGAGCTTTGCTGCTGTGCCCTGGTAGAATTGGCCTGCAACTGCCGGGGGCCGTCTCATGACATTAATAAACCTCTTCGGTTTCGCTATATTCCCTGTCGCTGTAATTTTCGAACCTTGTATAATGCGGGAAAAATGAGAGGTTTATTGTATCAGTGGGGCCATTTCTCTGCTTTGCAACAATAATCTCTGCCTTTCCTTTTTCAGGGGTTTCTCTGTTATAGAATTCGTCCCTGTAAAGGAAAATAATGACATCCGCATCCTGCTCTATAGCGCCTGATTCTCTCAAATCTGCAAGCGTCGGTTTTTTTACCTGCCTCTGCTCAACTCCCCTGTTTAACTGGCTCAGGGCTATCACAGGGACATCAAGTTCTTTTGCCAGAGCTTTGAGAGAGCGGGAAATTTCTGATATCTCCTGTTCCCTGCTTCTTTCAAAACCACCCCTGCCTCTCATGAGCTGCAGATAGTCTACAATTACAAGGCTTAGTCCTTTATGTTCCAGTTTAAGGCGCCTTGCCTTGGCCCTCATTTCCAGTACGGTTGTGCTTGAGGAATCATCTATGAATATAGGCGATTCTGTAAGTTTTCCGGCAGCATTGGTAAGTTTGCTCCAGTCTTCTTTCCCGTTAATAAATCCTTTTCTTACCTTGTTGGAATCAATCCTTGCTTCAGAACATAGCATTCTTATTGCAAGTTGTTCTTTTGACATTTCAAGGCTGAAGATTGCAACCGGCTCTTTTAATTCCATTCCGACGTGTTGCGCTATGTTCAGCCCGAGGGCTGTCTTACCCATTGACGGCCTTCCGCCTACTACTATAAGATCGCCCTTCTGAAATCCTGATGTCAGCTCATCCAGCTGTGTAAACCCTGAAGCCGTGCCTGTTATTGCGCTCTTTTTATCATAGAGGTGCTCTATGGTCTCAAAGCTGCCCTTTATCAGGTCTTTAAGGCTCACAAAAGAAGTTTTTATCCGTTTGTCTGATATGGTAAAGATTATTCTTTCTGCCTGGTCAACAAGTTCATCAGCATCAAGATTTTCTTCATAAACCTTGCCTGCAATCTCTGAGGCAGAATTTATGAGGGCCCTCAGGAGCGCTTTTTCACGGATTATTTTTGAATGGTACCTTATGTTTGCGGCAGTAGGGACCTGGCTTGCAAGGGCGGACAGATATGCCTCGCCGCCCACAGCATCTATTTCGTTTCTTTTCTTCAGTTCTTCTGCAATTGTTATAAGGTCAATCGGCTCGCTTTTATCAAAGAGCTCTATCATTGCATCATAAATTTTTCTATGGGATTCTTTGTAGAAGTCTTCACGCGAGATGACCTCAATGACTTTCGGGAGCGCATCATTTTCTATCATGATTGCGCCGAGTATAGACTGCTCTGCCTCGATATTCTGCGGCGGCAGCTTGTCTGTTGCCTGGTCTGGTTTTTTCATTCCGGGACTACTGAAATGTTTAATTGCGCTGTTATTTCAGGATGAATTTTAATGCTCACAGCGTAAGAGCCAAGCCTTTTAATCGGTTCTTCCAGTGATATCTTTTTCCTGTCTATGTCTATCCCCTCATTTTTAAGGGCGGCTGCGATATCCATAGATGTTATCGAGCCGAAGAGTTTTTCCTCTTCGCCTGCCTTTGCCTTTATAGACAGGGCCAGGGAGGATATTCGGTTAGCTAAATCCTGAGATACGTTCTTAACTTTTTTTGCTTTTTCCTGAATCGTCTTTTTCTGATGCTCAAGGGCCTTGATGTTTTCTGTCAGGGCCTCAACAGCAAGTTTTTTCGGTAAAAGAAAATTCCTTGCATGGCCTTCGGCAACAGTAATGATGTCACCCATTTTCCCGAGATTTTTCACGTCTTCTTTAAGAATTACTTTCATTTGCAGGTCTCCTTTTTACTTTACAGGTTAAGTAGTTTAAATAGGTTAAATAGTTCAGGTTTTGCTACTCATTATTTTCGGTTAAAAGCATGACAAAAATCAAGGGTAATCCGTTTAGGGCAGCGCCTTAAACGGCGTCGGTATGAAAGTGATAATAAAAATTATTGCTGTAATCCAGCCGATAGCCCTTCTGTTTTTGTCTAACGGTGTTTCCCAGTACAAAACAGGCGGATGCCGCAGTCCCAGTATTAACAGCAGCACTCCCCATATAATCCAGCCTTCCCACAGAAAAACCCCGAGTACTATCAGTACCGGCACAAGGACCTTTGATATGCGTATGTGTTTTTCTCCCATGATGGCATATGCAATATGTCCTCCGTCGAGCTGTCCTACAGGGATAAGATTTAATGCTGTAACAAAAAAACCGATCCAGCCTGCAAATGCAATAGGGTGCAAAAGGACGTCATATGAATCGGGTATCTCTCCAAGGATAAGGCGCGAGAGCAGAGAAAAAAGCAGAGAGTCGCCGAGGGCCAGGCTGCCCTTTATTCCCTTTGTGAGTACGACCTGTGATAACGGGAGGCCGATAATTGTTGCTATCAGGGATATAATAAAACCTGCGATGGGCCCTGATGCGCCAATATCTATCAGCGCCATTCTGGTTGTGATAGGAGACTTCATTTTTATGAATGCGCCCATTGTCCCGATAAGCGTTGGGGCAGGGATGAAATAGGGCAGGGTTGCTTTTACATGGTGCTTTTTAGAGGCGATGTAATGCGAGAGTTCATGGCAGAGGAGTATAAGCATCAGGGCCAGCGAGAATGGCAGCCCTTTTAATATATTTGACGGGTCTTTAGTTATATTTTCTATTGGCTGGGCCTGAAGCGCACCCACTGCAAGGGTTGAGAAAAATGTGGCAATAAATAAGACTAAATGAAGCCACGGGATTTTTTTCATTATGCAATAATACCTTTCAAGTCATATTCAAATGCTGTAGTAATCTTAACAGTCACGAAGCTGCCTGTGTTTGACCCTTTGACCCTTTGACCCTTTGACCCCGCCTCTATTATCACCACTCCGTCTATTTCAGGCGCATGGGAATATAACCTTCCAATTGCTATCCCATTAGTAATCTCATCAATAAGTGCCTTGAATTGTCTGCCGATAAGTTTTTTGTTTTCGTCTAAAGAGATATGTGCCTGATGTTTCATTATCTCATTGACCCTTCTGTCTTTTATTATATCTGATATTTGTCCCTTGAGTTTTGCAGCAGGCGTGCCTTCTTCCTGCGAGTATTTAAAGACGCCCAGCCTGTCAAATCTTGCTTCATCTATGAAATCTAAAAGAGAATTAAATTCTTTTTCTGTTTCAGACGGGAAGTCTATGATAAAAGTTGTTCTGAGGGCGATATCAGGTATTGTGTCCCTGATTTTTCTGATAAGGTTCAGATATCCTTTCCTGGTGCCTCCTCTTTTCATCAATTTAAGTATTCTGTCCTCAGAATGCTGAAAGGGGATATCAAGATACTTGCATATCTTATCCTCCTCCGCAATTACTTTCAGGAGGGATTCACTTATTGAAGCAGGGTAGGCATAAAGCAGCCTTATCCAGAAATCACCGCTTAAGGAACAGATATCTTTCAGAAGTTTTGAGATATTATAACCATTGAGGTCCTTACCATAACATGCTGTGTCCTGGCCAACAAGGATAAGCTCTTTGGCCCCGCTTTTTACAGCTCGTTCTGCCTCTTTAAGTATCTCATCGGGGTTTATGCTTTTGTATTTGCCCCTGATTGAGGGGATGACACAGTATGAGCATCTTTTGTTGCAACCTTCAGAAATTTTGAGATAAGCATAGCTACTGAATGGGTGAATAGGTGAATGGGTGAATAGGTTAATAGGTGAATAGGTAAGAGATGGTGTTGACGGCCCTATATTCTTATTTATTTCCTTTGACCCTTTGACCCTCTGTCTCCTCGGCGACTCGTTCTCCTCGGCGAATCCGCCTGAGTGCGGACCTGAGGCGAGACCCTCTGACTCTTTCAGTCTTTCGCAGTATTCAACAATCTTTTCATCCTCTCCAACTCCGAATATTGCGTCTATTTCAGGTATCGCCTTCAATATTTCATCTTTATATCTCTTTGCAAGGCAGCCGAAGACAATGAGTTTTTTGGGCCCTTTTTTTATTGCTGCCAGTTTCAGTATTTCTTCAATTGATTCTTTTTTTGCAGCCTCAATAAAGCCGCATGTGTTGATGAGAAGGATATCTGCATCCTCAGGGGTATTAAGATACAGGAAGCCATTGCCGATAAGTTTTCGTGTGAGGTTATCAGAATCAACCGTATTTTTCGGACAGCCCAGGCTTATGACACATATCTTATCTGCCAAGGGAATGAGCCTTTTTCACTGAGTGGTAGATGATAAAATATCCGATAACCGCAGAGATAAAGCCAACAAGCAAGGTGCCTAAGACAAAAGGCATAAGGAGAGGTTTGAACTCGTGAAGAAGGTAAGTGAATGTAATGTGTGCCCAGTCTATTTCAGGAATTATATTTTTTATGCCGAGGCACTTTGCTCCGACCCATGTGCTGAAAGTATAAATTGGAACAATAGTCCATGGATTTGTTACGAATACCCCTGTAATAGTTACGAGCCTGTTTAGTCCGAATGCCCATGCTATTGCAAGGCCAAGAACTGTGTGGAGGCCAAGCAGGGGAGACATCCCTATGAAAACACCGGCAGCAAATGCCATTGCCAGTTTGTGCGGAGAGTCTTTGAGGCTCAATATGTCTCTGAGCCTATCTCTGAATCCCATAGTGCTGGTAACCCTCTGCCTTTAACGCTGATTCCTTCCCGTATTTATCAACTGCAACCATGCCTTTTTTTGTGATAGCGCCTATACAGGTTATCTTCAGCTCATGGCTCATGGCCCGTGGCTTGTAGTCAGGAGGCGCTGTAAAGAGCAGTTCATAATCTTCACCACCTGAAGTGGCGAGCTTAAATAAATCCAGTCCTAAAGCCGATGATGCCTCTTTTGCCTGATTGGATACAGGAATATGCTCTATGTAAATCCTTGCGCCGGCTCTGCTTTCATTGCACAGTCTTGATAAGTCAATAAACAATCCATCGCTTAAATCAATCATCGCTGTTGCATATTTAATTAAATTTTTAGAATTTCTTGCCTCCGGCATGAGGTGTCTTTTCAACAGCGGGGCGATAGTGTTCCATGTTAATCCTGTTTTTTTAAATTTAGCGATTAGAGGGTAGTTTGCAGCAGTTATTTTTTTGCTGACAGCTGACAGCTGACAGCTGTCAGCTTTTTTAAGAACCTCCAGCCCGCATGCAGAGTCTCCGAGGCTGCCTGTTACATATATCTTATCCCCTGGTTTTGCGCCTGAACGCTTTACAGGTATTTCTGCGTATCCTATGAGAGATGCAGCTGCAACCATGTCTTTTTTTGAAGAAGAGAGGTCTCCGCCAATAAGCGATATCCCGTATAGCTTTATGGCATCCTGAATACCGTCAAAAAAACTATTAACAAATGATTCCTCTGTTATTTTATTCATTGCAATATCAAGCAGAAGGTAATGAGGTGTCCCGCCCATTGCGTAGATGTCACTTGCGTTTACAGAGACGAGTTTGAATCCAAGCTGGTAAGGTGTTGTAAAACTTAAGTCAAAGTGCACTCTTTCAACCATCATGTCAGTGGTGATAAGGAGTTTTTTAGCCCGGGGTTTTATCACGGCTGCATCATCGCCTATATTGACGATAATACCCTTCTGCTTTGTTCGCAGCTTTGATTTCCGGGCAAATCTTTTTCGGATTATTTCCAGGAGGGCAAGTTCCCCTATATCAGAGAGTCTCATAATCTAAGTAAGAAAGGTTGAGATTGAGGTTAAGAAAAGCTAAACCCAACCTCAGCCTTAACCTTGTTTAACCTTTTTATTAGTTTTAAGCGCTATTCTGAGCACATCGTTCATTGTATCTGCAAAGATAAACTACATATCCTTCTTAACATACTTGGGAATATCTTCGAGGTCTTTTTTATTTCTTTTTGGCACAATCACCACTTTGATGCCCATTCTTTTTGCCGCGAGCGCTTTTTCCTTGAGCCCGCCTATTGGAAGAACCCTGCCTCTTAAGGTGACCTCGCCTGTCATTGCAACATCTTTTTTTACGGGTTTCCCTGTGAGCGCAGATGCAATGGAGGTTGCCATTGTTATACCTGCCGAGGGGCCGTCCTTGGGTATTGCTCCGGCGGGGACGTGAATATGCAAATCTGTTTTAGCGAATATCTCATCTTTTATCCCGAGTGAAGCTGCCTTTGACCTGACGTAGCTCAGGGCTGCCTGAGCAGACTCTTTCATGACATCTCCGAGTTGCCCTGTAAGGGTAAGGCTCCCCTTTCCCTTCATGGTCGTTGCTTCAACATAGATTATGTCTCCGCCTGCCTCGGTCCATGCAAGGCCGGTTGCAACACCAACCTCATCTTTTTCCATCTCCTCTTCAGGAAGGTGTTTTGGAACACCAAGAAACCTGTGAAGATTTTTGGCTTTTACAACAAATGTTTTCTGTTTGCCTTCTGCTATTTTTTTCGCAACCTTTCTGCACAGGTTGGCTATTTCTCTTTCAAGGTTTCTGACGCCTGCCTCCCTCGTATACTGGGATATTGTCATTAAAACAGCCGCGTCTGTTATCTTCAGTATCTTATTTGTTATGCCGTGCTCTTCGAGCTGTTTAGGGATAAGATAGTTTTTTGAGATTCCAAGCTTCTCTTCTGCTGTGTATCCGGAAAGGTGGATTATTTCCATCCTGTCCCGCAAAGGGCCTGGTATAGTGTCGACAAGGTTCCCTGTTGTGATAAACATTACCCTTGAAAGGTCAAAGGGCACAGTCAGGTAATGGTCAACAAATGTATTGTTCTGTTCAGGGTCAAGGACCTCAAGGAGAGCGGATGAGGGGTCACCCCTGAAATCCATGCCTATCTTGTCTATTTCATCGAGCATGAAAACCGGGTTGTTTGTGCCTGCGGTCTTTATCCCCTGTATTATCCTGCCGGGCAGCGCTCCAACATATGTTCTTCTGTGCCCTCTTATTTCCGCTTCATCTCTTACCCCGCCCAAAGACATGCGGACAAATTCTCTTCCCAATGACCTTGCTATTGATTTTCCCAAAGATGTTTTGCCGACTCCGGGGGGGCCTATGAAGCAGAGTATCGGGCCCTTCATTTTTTCTTTTTTCAATTTTCTTACGCTGAGATATTCCAGAATGCGTTCTTTTACCTTTTCGAGATCATAGTGGTCATCGTCAAGCACCTTTTGGGCTGCCTTTATGTCCAGGCTGTCTTTAGTTGATTTTGACCACGGAACTTCAACCATCCATTCAAGGTATGTCCTGACTGTTCCGGCTTCAGCGCTGTCAGGGTGCATCTTTTCGAGGCGTTTGAGCTGCTTTTCCGCCTCCTTCTGGACTTTTTCCGGCATCTTTACTTCCAGAATCTTTTTCTTGAATTCCTTTATCTCTTCCGAGCGCTCATCAATGTCTCCAAGCTCTTTCTGAATTGCCTTCAGTTGTTCCCTGAGAAAATATTCCCTCTGGTTTTTGTCTATCTCGCCCCTGACTTCGGTCTGGATTTTCTGTTGGACTGTAAGAAGCTCTATCTCCCTGTTCATTATCTCGCTGACTTTTTTTAACCGCCTGACATTGTCTGTTATCTCAAGCACTGCCTGTGCCTGCTCTGTCTTCAGGCCTATGTTTGACGCAATAAGGTCGGCAAGTTTTCCCGGATCGTCGAGGTTTTCGATAACGATCATTATATCAGGGAGGATTGTTTTGCCGAGAGAGACTGCCTTGTCTATCTGTTCTCTCACGCTCCTCATTATGGCTTCTATCTCAATTGTTATTTCTTCCGGCTTCTTGTCAAGTATTTTTTCTATGCCTGCTGTAAAGAACGGCTCCTCCTGAGAAAACTTTACTGCCCTTGCCTTGGCTAGGCCCTGCACAAGCACCTTGACCCTTCCATCCGGAAGTTTCAGCATCCGCATTATAAGTCCCACAGTGCCGATAGAATACAGTTCATCAGGTACCGGATTCTCTGCATTAAGGTCCTTTTGCGTAAGAAGCATGACCATCTTGTTTGTGCTCAATGAATGTTCTATAGCCTTTATGGACATATCTCTTCCAACAAAGAGAGGCAATATCATATAAGGAAAGACAACAATATCCCTTACGGGAAGCACGGGAAGGCTATCAGGTATCTCAACCTCTTTCTCTTCTTTTTCTGCAAGATTTGCCATTCTAAACTCCTAACTTTATTTTATAATAATTTTTTTACCGAAACTTTACTGATGTGTTTTATCTTCATGATGTTTTTTATTTTTTAACATGTGTGCAATATCAAGCAAGTATTTGCTGAATGCCTCTGAAACCTCTGCATTTTTCAGTGCAAAATTAACTGTTGCCTTGAGATATCCCAGCTTGTCTCCGGCGTCGTATCTTTTGCCTTTAAAGAGGTAGCCGTAAATAGTCTGTTTTTTGAGAAGTTCTCTCAGTGCATCTGTAAGTTGTATTTCGCCTCCTCTGCCCGGCGTCAGTTTTTCAAGGATGCTGAATATCTCCGGTGTAAGAATATATCTTCCTATTATTGCGAGATTGGAAGGCGCCTTTTCTTTAGAAGGTTTTTCAATGAGGTTATTAATCTTATACAGCCCGTTGCCTAAATCTGCTCCTTCTATTACGCCATACTTGTGTATGTCTGTCATGGGAACTTCTTCGAGCGCCAGTATCGGGCATTCAAGTTTTTCATAAAGTTTAATCATATCCTTAAGCAGCGTCTCCTCGGGTTCTATTACATCATCACTGAGAAGGACTGCAAATGGTTCGTCCTTTACAAAGGGCTTTACGCAAAGGATTGCATGTCCAAGCCCCAGCGCTGCCTTCTGCCGGATGTATGCAAAGTCCAGGTGGTTGTGCCTTGTTATTTCCTCAAGGAGCTTTTTCTTGTCGAGTTTCCGGAGATTTTCTTCAAGCTCATATGCAGAATCGAAATGGTCTTCTATGGAGCGCTTGTATTTTCCCGTGATTATTATGAACTCTTTAATGTTGCATGCCATTACTTCTTCGATTGCATATTGGATCATGGGTTTATCAACAATAGGCAGCATCTCTTTGGGCGAGGCCTTTGTTGCGGGCAGAAACCTTGTCCCGAGTCCCCCTGCAGGGAATATGGCTTTTTTTATTTTTTTATTCATAAAATTATATTGTTGTACTAATATAAACTAATACCATAAATTATAACACACCGCAATGCTTGTTTTTTTTACTTCCAATAATATAAGATTTCCATGTGAACAAGGATTCTGCTTTTCTGTCCTGATAAATGGAAAGCCGGATCTTTTCTAAAAAGACTGGAAAATAATAAGAATTCTCTGTTAAAATTATAGCCGGCTTTTTTCTGGAGGAAAAAATGGACTTTAGGGAACAGGTTGCTGTTGTTACAGGGGGCGCGCGTGGTATCGGGAAGGCAATAGCTGATGCGCTTGCCAGAAAAGGCGTTAATCTTGTTATTGCCGATATCAGCCTTGAACAGGCAAAAGATACCGCTGCTGAGCTTGAAAAGCTTGGCGTAAAGGCAATGCCGGTTAAGCTCGATGTTTCGAAATCAGATGAGGTAATTAAAATATTTGAAGATATATCGAAAGAATTTGGTAAAATAAACATTCTCATAAATAATGCAGGCATAACAAGAGACGGCCTTATAATGAGGATGAAAGAAGAGGATTGGGATACTGTAATTAACATTAATCTGAAGAGCGTGTTTCTTTGCTCGAAAGAGGCAATTAAGGTAATGGCAAAGCAGAGGTATGGACGGATTATAAATATCGCATCTGTTGTTGCATTCATGGGAAATCCGGGACAGGCAAACTACAGCGCGTCAAAGGCAGGGATTGTCGGCCTGACAAAGACTACTGCAAAGGAATATGCAAGCAGGGGCATAACTGCAAATGCCATTGCCCCCGGCTTCATAACAACTGCGATGACTGATGCCCTCCCTGAAAACGTTAAGGATGAGATGAAGAGAGCAATCCCGTTAGGGAGGTTCGGCACGCCCGAGGATGTTGCAAATGCTGTTGTTTTTCTTGCATCGCCGGAGGCAGGGTATATAACGGGACAGGTAATACATGTTAATGGAGGCATGTACGTATAAATTTTAGCTGAGCAGTTTAAAATAAGAATTTAATTGGAGGTGCTTTAATGGTTGACGAAAAAGTAAAAGAGATTATATCAAAACAGCTCGGGGTTAATTCTGCTGAGGTAACGCCCGAGGCATCTTTTGTTGAGGATCTCGGTGCAGACTCTCTGGATACTGTTGAACTTGTAATGGCATTTGAAGAGGCTTTCAATATAGAGATACCTGATGAAGATGCTGAGAAGATAACCAAGGTAAAAGACGCAATAGCGTATATTAACAGCAAAAAGCCTTAATGGGAAAAAAGAGAGTTGTTGTAACAGGGGTGGGTATTGTCACACCTCTCGGGATTGGAGCCGAAAAAAGCTGGGAAGGGCTTATTGAAGGCAGGTCAGGCGTCAGAAGGCTTACCCACTTTGACTCCTCAGCATTTGCAACGCAGATAGCAGGCGAGATAGAGGGCTTTAACCCTGAAGACTACATAGAGCCTAAAGAAGTAAAGAAGATGGACCGTTTTATCCATCTCGCTATTGCAGCTTCTGATATGGCGATGAAGGATTCGGGTTTAAAGGTGACGGAGGCCAATACTGAAAAGGTCGGAGTTATAATCGGTTCAGGCATTGGCGGGCTGCCTGCTATTGAGCATTATCATTCTGTCCTGCTTGAGAGAGGCCCCAGAAGGATTACGCCTTTTTTTATCCCTATGCTGATAATAAACCTTGCAGCCGGCCAGGTATCTATAAGATTTGGCGCTAAAGGCCCGAATTCTGCAGTGGCGACTGCATGTGCCTCAGGAAGCCATGCAATCGGAGATGCCTTTAAGATGATTCAGCGGGGTGATGCTGAGGCAATGATTGCAGGAGGCTCTGAATCAGTCATAACTCCATTGGGCATAGGCGGTTTCAATGCAATGAAGGCGCTCTCGACACGAAACAATGAACCTGAAAAGGCAAGCAGGCCTTTTGACAGGGACAGAGACGGTTTTGTAATGGGAGAGGGCTCCGGCATTATGGTGCTTGAGAGCCTCGAAAGCGCACTTGCAAGAGGCGCAAAGATACAGGCAGAAGTTGTCGGATATGGAATGACGTCAGATGCATATCACATAACTTCGCCTGCGCCTGAAGGCGAGGGCGCAGCGCGGTGCATGGCAATGGCTTTCAGGGACGGAGGTCTTAACCCGTCAGATATTGACTACATAAATGCCCATGGCACATCCACGAAATATGGTGATGAACTTGAAAGCATTGCTGTAAAAACGGTTTTTAAGGAACATGCCTATAAAGTTGCAATGAGTTCGACAAAGTCCATGACAGGCCATTTGCTTGGCGCTGCAGGAGGCGTGGAGGCTGTCATAAGCGTCCTGTGCATGAGGGATAATATTGTGCCTCCGACAATAAATCTTGATAATCCTGACCCGCAGTGCGACCTTGATTATGTCCCTAACAAGGCAAGGAAGATGGAAGTGAACTGCGTGATGTCGAATTCCTTCGGCTTCGGCGGAACAAACGCCTGCCTTATTTTCAAGAGATACAAAGCTTAATCCAGAATTATCAATTCTCCCAGTACAATTACCCGATAAATTTCCGGACTTTAATTGACCCTGAAATAAACAAGTGCTATGATTTAGAAAGTTACCAATTATTGAGTTGGTACAGTTTAAGAACAGGGGATATTCCAGCTTTAAAGGAGGGTAAGATGAAGGCATCTGTGAGAATCTGTTTATTGGCAGCAGCAGCCATGGTGATATTTGCCTGCGCTTCATCAGGCAAGCAATTCGACAGGACACACGTAAATGATATCAGGAAGGGCGTTCACACCAAGACCCAGATCAGGGAGTGGTTCGGCGAACCTTATCAGGTAACAGCTCCTTTACAGGGACATCCGGCTGGGTGTGTGGAGCGGTGGACTTATGTTTATGCATTCTCATCTCATGGCGGCGCAAAAACCGTTAGTGCCGCTCTGATCGTGGATTTCGACAGCAACGGCAAAGTATGCGACAATGCATATACCGAGACTAAACAATAAATAACGGTTTTCAACGCTTAGAAACAAAGGGCGTTATTCAAACCTAAAGTTTAAAGTTTAGATATTTCGCAACTTGTATGCGGCTTATCAGCGGCCACTATATATAGTATTTAACGTGTTTGTATGCGATTGTTCCGCCTAGAGCATCAAAGTTCGCATTAATCTGCTTTTCTGTATCAATTAACAAGTTTCTTGTATATGCAACTAAGTGTACTGTATTTACAACTGCATCAATCCTTATGCATTATGTATGTTTCTGTATTCATTAACGGCTTGGTCGTTGACTGTTACTTCAGCTATCGAATAAAAAAAATAGAGGTTTGTATAAAATATTGATTTTTTTGTTGACAAACCTGAATTGTTATGATATAACATAATGCAAGATGGTAAAACAGCCAACAGGAGAGACCCTAAAGATGCTCTTCTCATCAACTATAAGAGCTGACCTGCTTGCCCTTCTTCTGAACAGCCCTGATGAAAAATTCTATGTCAGGGAAATAGCAACTCTCATAAGAAAGAATCCATCCGGTGTCAAGAGAGAACTCGATAACCTCGAAAAGATGGGTATAGTGTTCAGCCATAAGGTTGCTAATCTGAAATACTTTCAGGCTAATAAGACGTCCCAGTTGTTTTCAGAACTCAAGAACCTCATTGCCAAATCTCTCGGCCTGCCCGGCGCTTTAAAGACATTGGCCAGAAAGTCCGGTGCAAAGGCAGCATTCCTTTACGGTCCATATGCAGAGAGCGAGGATGTGGGCACAGTTGACCTTTTCATA
Source organism: Nitrospirota bacterium (assembly GCA_016212165.1). Lineage (GTDB taxonomy): Bacteria > Nitrospirota > Thermodesulfovibrionia > Thermodesulfovibrionales > UBA1546 > SCSY01. Next base: position 14,240 of record JACRGY010000044.1, on the reverse strand, counting down.
ATCGGTGCAACATCCAATAATATCGGAGCAAGCCTGAAGGCCCTGGAGGATGAATTTGGCAAGAAGATTCATTATACATTGCTTGATGACTCGGAATATAAGGTCAAAAAGGAAAAAGGAGATATTGATCTGGAAAAACTGCTGTCAGGAAAAAGAATTACCCTGATAGGCAGAATATAACTTTAAGCTTTCCCCTTAGGGGGATGGAGAGGGGGTGAACTATAATGGCAGCTAAGAAGAAAGCAGCAGCAAAGAAGAAAAAGAAATAAGTTACTGTTTAGAATCTTTTGGGCTGGAGATCCGACTCTCCAGCCTCTTTTTTCAGAGGCTATCCTTATAAGATACTGATTTTTACAAATAAATCAAGTAAAATTTTGTAACAGCTTGAAATTACAGTGTTTTTTATGAGTAAGTCAGTGCCTGGGCATGCTCAACATCTGATACAATTTCCCAGCAATCCGTAGCTGAAAGCAGTTTCTTTATAAACTTTATGTTCGTTGAATGTCCTGCCCTGTTTGCTATTATATGGCCGTGCACAGGAAACCCTATCAGGGAGAAATCTCCAATAAAATCAAGTATTTTATGCCTTACAAATTCATCTTTGAACCTCAGGCCTGTTTTGTTAATTACCCCGTTGTCTCCAAGGATTATAGCATTATCCAGCGAGCCGCCCTTTACAAGGCCGTTTGCCCTCAGATATTCTACATCCTTTAAAAACCCGAAGGTCCTTGCCGGGGCCACTTCTTTTATGAAGGTTTCCTCGTTGAGTTCAATACTCAGCCTTTGTTCGCCTAAAAGGTGGTGATTGAAATGTATTCTGTAAGTAATTTTTCTGCCCTCATACGGAAAGGCAGCAATCTCAGAATGCCCGTCCTCGAGAACAACAGGCTTTACAATACGCAGATACGGCCTTTTTTTGCCCTGTTTTGCGATTCCGCCTTTCAGGATTAGAGCAATAAGTTCAGTAGAACTGCCGTCAAGAATTGGTACCTCAGAGCCATCCATCTCAATAACAAGATTATCTATCCCAAGTCCTGATATTGCTGCAAGGATATGCTCAACGGTCTTTATTCTTGTGCCATTAGAGCCGAGACTTGTTGCAAACGCAGTGTCTGAAACTTCGCCTACATGCGCCCTTATCATTACATTTTTGTCTATTCTATGGAAAATAATGCCGGTATCTCTCGATGCAGGCTTGAGTTGTACGTTGACATGGTTACCTGTATGAAGCCCTATGCCTTCGAAGCTCACTTCCTGTTTTATTGTTCTTTGCAAACGCATGACCGTTAAATGAATGCAAATAGAGTGCCAGATAATTTTTTTTTAAAATCAAGGGATTTACGGATAAAAGGTGTTGTTTATATTCATCAGATGTGTAGTTATCAACACACTATTAACAGGCTATGCCTCGCCGCCTACAACAATTTCAGGTATTCTTATTGTAGGCATTGCATCTGATACAGGCACTCCCTGGTTGTCCTTCCCGCATGTTCCTATTGAAAACCCCATGTCAGAGCCGACCCTATCAATGGATTTCAGCACTTCCGGGCCATTGCCTGTGAGCGTAGCCCCTCTCACCGGCTCTCCAATCCTTCCATTGTCAATTATATAGCCCTCCTGTACCTCAAAAACAAAATCTCCGGTTACTGTATTAACTTGGCCGCCGCCCATTTTTTTAACGAAAAGGCCTTTAGTTGTAGACTTTAGAACGTCTTCAGGCAGAGATTCCCCTGACGCTATAAATGTATTGGTCATTCTCGGAATCGGCCTGCTGTGATAGGACTCCCTGCGCCCGTTGCCTGTGGACCTTGTTTTGTCCTGCATGGCAGTATAATTGTCATACATATAACCTGTCAGCACCCCGTTTTTAACAAGGACTGTTCTTTGTGAAGGTGTTCCTTCGTCATCAAATCTGAAAGAGCCTCTTTTATTTGGAATAGTGGCATCATCAAGAACAGTGATCAAAGGCGATGCTACCATTTCGCCTGCCTTATTTGAATATACTGAAAGGCCCTGCTGTGCAAGGTCAGCCTCAAGGCCGTGGCCTATGGCTTCGTGTATCATTGTGCCGCCGGCATTGGATGATATTACAACAGGCATTCTTCCTCCGGGAGCCCTTCTTGCCGTAAGTATCATTGTTGCGCGCCGCGCTGCTGTTAAGGCAAGCTCTTCCGGTTTTATATTTTCAAAGAGTTCAAAGCCTATCAGGCCTCCTGCCGGCTCGTATCCGGTCTGGATTACTCCGTTATCAGATGCGATTACGTGGGCGACCATAAGGGTATGAATGCGTTCATCCTCTGCTATGAAACCTTCTGATGTTGCTATCTGAACTTTTTGTACAGAATCCCGGTACATTACAATTACCTGTTTAATTCTTTTGTCAAAATCACGCGCAGCCTTGTTTGCAGATCTGACAAGCTCTATTTTTTTATCCATAGGAACAGTTTCAGGGATTAATTTTATGCTGAAGTTTACCTCAGGCCTTTGTTTCCTGAGGTCTAGGGTTATGTCCTTTTGGGGGGATTTGGATGCCTTTGTCAGGCTGTCTGCAATTTCCAATAATGCCTTTTCAGACAGGTCATTGCTGAAGGCATAGAAGGTCTTGCTATTTGCGATAAGCCTTATACCAACTCCTGAATCAATGCCTGTGAATATTTTTTCTATTTTATCGTCTTCAAGCTGGATGGATGTCGGTTTTCTGCGCTCAACGAACACATCGGCATATTCCCCGCCTGAAGAGAGGGTTTTTTTAAGTATTTCTTGGAGAAATGTATTGTCTAACATAAAAGCCTCCAGTGAGGCAATATTATAACATTAAAGTTAGTAGTCTAATATGTTAAAATTTCATCTATCAATCTGAAGGAGAAAGTTAATGGTAGGTGTTATCGGCGGAAGCGGGCTTTATGAGATAGAAGGCGTTGTTGTCAGGGAAGAAAGGAAGATATCAACTCCTTACGGGGAACCGTCAGGCCTTTACAGGCTTTGCGATATAGCAGGAAAAGAGGTTGCATTTCTTCCAAGGCACGGCTCTCCGCACCATATCGCGCCTCATAAGGTTAACTACAGGGCAAATATCCTGGGGTTTAAGAAACTCGGCGCAGAAAGGATTATCTCGATAAACGCTGTCGGCGGGATAAATAAGAAAATGAAACCCGGCGACATTGTTCTTCCTGACCAAATCATAGATATGACAGAGGGCAGGGAAAGAACTTTTTATGATAAGGAAGAGATAGTCCATGTTGACTTTACTGAGCCGTACTGTCCTGAACTGAGGGCGGCAATAATTTCAGCAGGGAAAGAGGCCGGCATTAAACTTAAACAAAAGGCTTCTTATATATGTACAAACGGGCCGAGGCTTGAGACAGCGGCAGAGATAAGGGCATTCTCTTTGCTCGGCGCTGATGTTGTGGGAATGACAGGGATGCCTGAGGCTTCATTGGCCCGGGAACTTGGGATATGCCTTGCCGGCATTGCTGTTATAACGAATCCTGCCGCAGGCATCTCGGGGAAAAAACTGACAACAACAGAGGTTGTAGAAAAGATGGCAGAATCAACTGGAAGAATAAAAGTTCTTTTAGAAAAGGTATTCAGCATTATCCCGGAGCAAAGAAACTGCGGTTGCAGGGATGCACTGAAAGATGCAAAGATGTGATATGATAAAAAAGCGTTTGGCGTGTAGCGTATAGCGTGGAGAGAAAAATTAAAACGGTTTCTGCACACTAATCCCTGCACCCTATAACCTAGAGAATATGGAAACAATCCTCATAGTCGAAGACAGAGAATCAATGTCAGATATGCTTAAAGAGACCCTCAAGGCTGAAGGCTACAGGACTGTCATTGCAAGGGACGGGCTTGAGGGAATTAAAAAATTGAAGGAAGATAGGGTGGATATGGTTTTGACTGACCTGAAGCTTCCTAAAAAAGACGGGATAGATGTATTGAAAGCGGCAAAAGAGGAAAACCCGTTGACGCCGGTAATTGTGATGACAGCATTCGGGTCGGTTGAGACTGCTGTTATTGCAATGAAAGAGGGGGCCTTTGATTTTATTACAAAGCCTTTTGATACCGACCACCTGCTGATGCTTATGAAAAGGGCGCTTGAGACACAGAGGCTAATGACAGAAAATATGCTTTTGAAAGAAGAATTCTCGGCCCAGCTTGGAATCCCAAGGATTATCGGTAAGAGTGAAAAAATTACAACTGTCGCGCAGAACATTCAGAAGGTCGCGCCGAGCAAGACGACAGTGCTCATACTGGGTGAGAGCGGTACAGGCAAGGAATTATTTGCAAGGGGTATACATAATCTCAGTCCCAGAAGGGAATATCCATTTGTGCCGATTAACTGTGCAGCCATACCGAGAGAGCTTCTTGAATCTGAACTCTTCGGACACGAAAAAGGCGCATTTACAGGCGCTGATTTCAGGAAGATGGGAAAGTTTGAACTTGCTGATAAGGGGACTATATTTCTCGATGAAATTGGAGAGATGGACACTGCGCTTCAGGCCAAGCTGCTCAGGGTCTTGCAGGAAGGAGAAATTGAGCGTATTGGAGGATTGAAGACAATAAAGATAGATGTCAGGATTATTGCAGCGAGCAATAAGGACCTTGAAAAGGCTGTTTCGGAAAAGGCGTTCAGGGAAGACCTGTTCTACAGGCTGAATGTTTTTCCTGTAATGATTCCTCCGCTCAGGGAAAGAACAGAGGATATTCCGTTACTTGCAGACTTTTTCCTTAATAAGTACTGCAGAGAACTTAAAGCTCCATTGAAGAGCATCTCGAATGAGACTATGGAGATGCTTGTTAACTATTCATGGAAAGGCAATGTAAGGGAGCTTGAAAATACGATTGAGCGGGCAATAATATTGTGTGACGGCAGGGTAATAACTCCTGGACATGTATCTTTGAGCACTCTGTCCCTGGAAGCCGGGTTGAAGAATCTCCCTATGAACGGGACTCTTGAGGATGCGTCAAAGGAGGCGCTGAGGATTGCTGAAACGCAGAGGATAACAAAGGCATTGAAAGAAACAAAAGGGAATAAAAGCAGGGCAGCAGAAGCTTTACAGGTGAGTTACAAAACACTGCTGACTAAGATAAAGGAGTATCATATAGAATGAAAACGCAATATATATTTTCTGCAATTACTAAGAGGTTTATTAGTAAGGTGTCATTCCCGCTTGCCGGGAATCCTTTTTCAGAAGGACTCCGGACAAGCCGGAGTGACAAATCAGATTCTCATACTTATACACTTCTTTGTAACACGCTATGCGCTATGCGCTCTGCGCTTTTTGCCGGTCTCATGATTTTTCTTTTTTTAATCCCTGCTTGCGTAACGCCGCCCAAAATAACAGATGACAAGAAGCCGCTTTCTGCTGGGAAGAAAGCTTCTGTTGAAGAGCAGGAGCAAAAGGTGAATGAACTGTTTGGCAGGATACTCAGCCTTACAGAGGAAGCAGAGGATAGGCAATCCATACTTCCGCAGATGGAGGCTTTGTATGATGAGATAATAAATAAGTATCCAGATGTCCCTTTGGTTGAAGAAACTTACTGGAGACTTATTGTTTTGCTCATTGACGAGTTCAAGCCCCCAAAAGTTGACAAGGCGGAAAAATTATATAAAGATTTTCTCGGGAGATATCCTGATTCCACGCTCGGGTTCAACATAGAACAGGCCTTCGGGCAATCTTATTACGCTAATAAGATGTGGGACAGGCTTCTAAGGATATTTACGCCGCATGTCAAAAAGTTTATCGCCACAGGGAAGCTTGACAGGCCATATCATCTGTTCATGTTTTCTGAAGCAAAGTTCAATCTTGGCGACCTTATAGAAGCAGAGAAGGGGTATAAGATAGTAATAGAGTTCTTCCCGAAAACCACGGAAGGTGAAACTTCCCAAAAGAGGCTGGAAGAAATAAAGAAACTCAAAAAATAAGTTGGGGGTACATAATGTCAGGACATTCGAAATGGTCTCAGATAAAACATAAAAAGGCCCATACGGACGCAAAAAAAGGCAAGGCCTTTACCAAGATAGTAAAAGAGATATCGGTCGCGGCAAGGTTCGGGGGAGGAGATCCCGAAGGCAACCCCAGGCTGCGCACCGCAATAGAGAAGGCCAAGGAAGTAAATATGCCTCACGATAATATTAAAAGGGCGATTATGAAAGGAACCGGAGAACTTCCCGGAGTTACGTACGAGGAAATTGTATATGAGGGATATGGGCCTGCAGGTGTTGCCATGCTTATTGAGGTCATGACTGACAACAAAAACAGGACAGTTCCGGAGATAAGGCATATGATGTCCAAAAGCGGCGGAAGCCTTGGAGAAACCGGGTGTGTTTCGTGGATATTTGACAAGAGGGGTTATATATTGGTTAACAAGGCAAAGGCTTCAGAAGACTCTCTCATGTCTGCTGCTCTGGATGCAGGCGCCGAGGACATGAAAAATGATCCTCAGGAGGACAATTATGAGATAATCACAGCGCCTGAGGCTTTAAACGAGGTTAAGGCTGCTATCGAGAAGGCAAATATACCAATCGAATCCGCTGAAGTAACAATGCTTCCCAAAAACTATGTGGCCCTGGATGGAAAGTCTGCGGAGCAGATGCTGAGGCTCATGGATGCGCTTGAAGACCACGAAGATGTCCAGAATGTATATGCAAATTTTGATATCCCTGATGAAGTGGCCGAGAAGCTCAGCAAGTGAGAGTGCAGGACTTGACCGTAATTATGAGCCTTGCAATATTAATGTTCATGGATTTATTATAAAAAGAGATGGCAATTTCGATTCGAGCGATTCTTAAAAGAAAATTTCTTGCCGGACTGATTGTATCAATTCCTGCAGTAATTACTGCCCTGGTTCTTGTCTGGTTCTTTGAGTTTGTGGACGGGATACTCGGGCCTGTTTATGATAAAATCCTTGAACATCACGTTCCGGGCCTTGGTTTTGTCTCAGCAATAACCCTTATATTACTTATCGGCATAATTTCAACAAATGTTTTTGGTAAAAAGGCAATAGAATTTATTGAGAAGGCTATTGTCAGGGTGCCTGTATTCAAGGGTATTTATTCATCCGTAAAACAGCTGGTGGATGCGTTTTCACCTGAGAATAAGAGCTCATTTAAAAAGTTTGTGATAGTTGAATATCCCAGGGCAGGCTCCTATGCATTTGGTTTTTTAACTAAAGAAAGCACAATAAAGACGGATAATTCCGGCAGAGAAACATGCCTCAGGGCAGTATATGTCCCTACAAATAACCTGTATCTCGGTGAGATAATACTCTTTACGGAGAAGGATGTTTTCTATACCGACATCTCAATAGAGGAAGGCGTCAAGATAATCCTTTCAGGCGGCATCGCAGCTCCTGCAAAAATTTTAGAGGCAAAGGAATGAAATTGGCAGTTGTTATCCTTGCAGCTGGCCGTGGTGAAAGGATGAACTCCGCCCTGCCGAAGGTTCTGCATAAGATATCCGGTAAGGCAATGCTTCAGCATGTAATTGATTCTGCTTCAAAGCTGAAACCTTCCAGGACTATTGTTGTTGCCGGCCGGCAGTATAAGGAAATAAAGGATACTTTGAAGGGCAGCAATATTTTATTTGCCATACAAAAAGAACCTAAGGGAACAGGCGATGCAGTCCTGAAGGCGAGGACATTTCTTGAAGGTTTTAAGGGCACTGTACTCATATTGAATGGAGATGCCCCTTTGGTTACAGCAGAGGCCCTGCTTAAGTTTCTCGGACTGCACGGGAAGAGCAATAATGATATTTCACTTATATCATTTGTTGCAGCCAGGCCTGCTGCATACGGCAGGATTGTGAGGGATGAATCAGACAATATCCTGTCAATAGCAGAAGAAAGAGATGCAACTGATGTTCAGAAAAAGATAACCGAAGTCAACAGCGGCATATATGCTGTTAAATCAGGCCTCTTAGGCCTTCTCAAAGAAATCAGGCTTAATACCTTAAAGAATGAATACTACCTTACTGATATTATCGGCATTGCCAAAAGCAAGGCCTGTAAAGTAGAGGCATACTGCATAGGTTTCGAGGATGAGATGATGGGGATTAACACAATGCCCGAGTTGTTAAAGGCACAGCAGGCATACAGGAAGAGGCTCATCAATAACTGGATGGGAAAAGGCATTACATTTTTTGACTCTGATTCAGTCTTTATTTATCCGGAGGTTATGATAGGGAAGGGGACAACTATTTATCCTGATGTCTTTCTTGAAGGCAAAACAAAAATAGGCAGAGGGTGCACTATTTACCCGAATGTCAGGATAATAGACAGCGTGGTTAAAGATGGAGCTGTTATCAAGGATTCAACAGTTATTGAGGGGTCTGTCGTAATGGCAGGGGCAGTTGTTGGGCCTTTTGCGCATATCAGGCCTGGAAGCGAGATAGGCGCCGGGGCCAAGATAGGTAATTTTGTTGAGGTGAAAAAATCCATAATAGGCAAAAGAACAAAGGCATCGCATTTAAGCTATCTGGGAGATGCCTCAATAGGGAATGATGTCAATATCGGCGCAGGCACAATAACCTGTAATTATGACGGTAAAGAAAAACGGAGGACAACAATAGAAGACAGGGTATTTGTCGGGAGTGATACGCAATTTATTGCGCCTGTCAGAGTTGGCAGGGACGCCTATATCGGCGCAGGGTCTACGATTACAAAAAGTGTTCCTCCAAAGGCACTTGCACTGAGCAGGGCCGAGCAGAGGAACATTAAAGATTGGGCGAAAAAAAGGAAAGGAAAGGCTTCAAGGGGTCAAGCGAAAAAAACGGTTTAAACTGTTTAAACCGTTTGAACGGTTATCGAACCCTTTATTAAATTGATATGTGCGGGATAATAGGTTATACAGGCAAAAAGAATGCGGTCCCGATAATCCTTGACGGGCTCAAACGCCTTGAATACAGGGGATACGATTCAGCAGGAATTGCATTCTTCCGTGAAAAAGGCATAGAGGTCAGGAAGTGCACAGGGAAGATAAAAGACCTTTATTCTGTAATGGAGGCTGATAAGCCGTTCAGCCATACGGCAATAGGGCATACCAGGTGGGCAACCCATGGAAAGCCATCGGAAGAGAACGCGCATCCTCACAGGTCAGACGGGATAGTTCTTGTGCATAACGGGATAATAGAAAATTATCTGCCTCTGAAAAAGAAGCTGATAGAAGAAGGATATAAATTTACATCCGAAACCGATACGGAAGTTATATGCCACCTGATTGAAAAGTATTCAAAGGATTTCCCTTTGGAAGACGCGGTAAGGAGAGCCCTCAGTGAAGTAAAAGGCGCATATGCCCTTGCGGTAATGAATGAGAAGGAGCCCGGTAAGATTGTTGGAATAAAAAAAGACAGCCCCCTGGTCATCGGCCTTGGCGACGGAGAGTTTTTTCTTGCATCCGATGTGCCTGCCTTTCTTAGTCATTCAAGGGATGTGATATTCCTTGATGAAGGAGAAATGGTCGTTATGACGGAAGACGGCGTGATGGTAACAACTCTCGCTGGTTTGCCGGTGAAAAAGGAAGTTATATCTGTTTCCTGGAGCCCGTCCATGGCTGAAAAGGGCGGCTACAGGCACTTTATGCTCAAGGAGATATATGAGCAGCCAAGGGCGATTGCCGATACGATGAGGGGAAGGTTTTATCCTGAAAGCGGCGAGGTGAATATTGATGAGTTTGGCATGGATACAGGGGATTTGAAAGAGCTTGAGAAAATATTTATCGTTGCATGCGGCACATCATGGCATGCGGCCCTTATCGGGAAATATATGATAGAAGAGCTTGCAAGGATTCCTGTAGAGGTGGATATAGCCTCAGAGTTCAGGTACAGGAATCCAATAGTGGGGCAGAGGAATCTTTTGATAGCCATAACACAGTCAGGAGAGACCGCTGATACCCTTGCAGCTCAAAGAGAAGCAAAACGGCTCGGTGCGAAGGTGCTGAGTATCTGCAATGTTGTCGGCAGCACTGCATCAAGGGAGGCTGAAGCTGTTTTTTATACACATTCAGGCCCTGAGATAGGTGTTGCATCAACAAAGGCATTTACGACCCAGATAATCGGGCTCTATCTTTTTGCAATCGGACTTGCAAGGCTCAAAGGGGCCATGGATAAGGACTCAACGACAGGGCTGCTGAGGGATCTCCTTTCCCTGCCCGGGATGATAGAGAAGGTCCTTACGGCAGACGGCGAGATTGCCCGTATAGCAAAGGAACTGTTCAAGGCAGATGATTTTCTGTATCTTGGAAGAGGCATAAATTACCCTATTGCACTTGAAGGAGCGCTTAAGCTTAAGGAAATATCTTATATCCATGCAGAAGGCTATCCCGCAGGAGAGATGAAACATGGGCCGATAGCCCTTGTTGATGAAGCTGTCCCGTCTGTATTTCTGGCGCCAAAGGGCAGGCTTTATGATAAGGTGCTGTCTAATATAGAAGAAGTAAGAAGCAGGGGCGGCAGGATTATAGCAGTAACAAATGAAAGCAGCACGGAAGTCCTCAGCCGTTCGGATTTTTGCATATTTGTGCCTGAGACCAATCCTTTCCTTATGGCAGTTCTGCTGGCGGTCCCGTTGCAGCTTCTCGCATATCATATCGGAGTATTAAGGGGATGCGATGTGGACCAGCCGAGGAATCTTGCCAAGAGCGTTACGGTTGAGTAGGATGACGGAAATATTTATAAAATTTTTTTATTGATTTTTATTTTTTTATCCTTGCTTTTTTTTACAGCTAACACTTACAATAATTAAGTATGAATTTCTTTCTTGGATGGTTGTTTTTCAATAAGATTATTAACCGTTTGAGTTGTTTTAAACCGATTTTTCAGCCGAGGAAAACCGAATACCCCGTTTATATAAATGAAGGATAGCATTGTACATACAACTTTATTTTTTTTGCTAATTTGTTTTAGACTAAATCATCTAATTCAGGCTTTAGGCAGACAAAGGAAGTGAGGGGGCTGGCTCGTTGAAATCACTATATCTCCGGCATTCGACATTATTTTCATGAACAAACAGGCGTAACCTTTAGATAACTTTTAAAAAGGGAGTTGTAATGTCAAAGGAAGAGATTTTATTGAAAGACCTGAATCCCCAGCAGAGGGATGCAGTTCTCCATACAGGCAGTCCGCTTCTGGTGCTTGCGGGGGCAGGCAGCGGCAAGACAAGAGTTATCACTCATAAGTTTGCGCATCTGGCAAAATCAAAGAGACTTTCCCCGAATTCAATACTTACAGTCACCTTTACAAATAAGGCATCTGAGGAAATGAAAGGGAGGATATATCATCTCATTGGAAAGGACACGGATATTTCATGGATAGGCACTTTTCATTCACAGTGCAACAGGATACTCAGGAAAGAGATAAAGGCGCTTGGATACAATAACAACTTTGTAATATATGACGACGATGACCAGAGCAACCTTATAAGGCACATACTCAAGGAGTTTAAGATATATGAGGCCATGTATAGAGGTGTTGTGTCAAGAATAAGCTCCATGAAGTCTTCGCTTGTAAGTCCGGGCAGCTTCCTCTCACAGACAAATGGTTTTGGCTTTGATGAAAAACTCGCAAAGGTCTATGTGAGGTATCAGGACGAACTTAAGAGATGCAATGTCCTTGATTTTGATGACCTGATAATGCTTTCAGTTAAGCTGTTTGAAGAAAACCCGGCGCTGCTCGGGAAATACCATGATATGTTTAAGTACGTTCTTGTTGATGAGTTTCAGGATACCAATTATGCGCAGTACAGGCTGTTGAAACTGCTTGCTGCTGAGGATAATATCTGTGCTGTTGGAGACGATGACCAGAGCATATACAAATTCAGGGGCGCGGATATTGCCAATATACTTAATTTTGAAAAGGATTTTCCCGGCGCAGCGGTCATAAAGCTTGAGCAGAACTATCGTTCAACCCAGAATATACTTGATGTTTCAGGCGCTGTAATAGCCAGCAATGCGATGAGAAAGCCCAAGAAACTATGGACGGAGAGGGGACAGGGAGAAAAAGTTAATCACTGCTGGCTTAATACCGAAGAGGAAGAGGCAAAACATATAGCGAGCGTGATAAAAGAACTCTATCTGAAGGGTAAATATAACTATAAGGATTTTGCAGTGCTTTACAGGGTGAATTTCCAGGCGCGGGCCATAGAAGACGCACTCAGGGAAGAACTTATTTCATATCGCGTGATGGGTGGAATAAGCTTCTACCAGCGCAAAGAGATAAAGGATATTATTGCTTATATGCGGCTTGTAATCAATTCTGACGATAACGTAAGCCTGCGGCGCATAATCAACTGCCCTCCGAGGGGCATAGGCGCTGCGACACTCTCCAAGATAGAACATGAGGCAAAAAAGAAATCATTGAGCCTGTTCAATGCGATTAAGGCCATATTAAAGGTGAATGGCGTTGCGGTTTCTGCAAGAGATAAACTCAATGGATTTATTCACCTTATAGAAAAAATTGTCTCTGCTGACTACAGTTCTGCAGCTGACATGCTGAAGGAAATAGTTGATAAGACAAAATATGTGGATTTTATAGGAGAGGAAAAGGCCCAGAATATCCATGAGCTTATCGCATCTGCAGAAGGCAAGGATATAAATGAATTCAGTGACAGGGCAGCTCTGGTTACTGCGATGGACTCCCGTAATGCAGAGAACTCTGTATCGCTTATGACCCTGCACAGCACAAAGGGCCTTGAATTCCCTGTTGTTTTTGTCGGTGGGCTTGAGGATGGGCTGCTCCCATACTTTAAGGCGCTTAACAATAAAGAAGAACTGTCGGAGGAACGAAGATTATTTTATGTCGGGATGACAAGGGCCAAGGATATCCTCTGGCTTACAGGCACAAAAAAGAGAAGACTCTACACAAAGATGCAGGAGCAGGAGCCTTCCAGATTCCTCAGCGATATACCCCCGCACTGCTGTCAATGGACAGAAAAATCGGCAAGTCCTCAGCCTGTTGCCATGCCGGTGAAGAGGATTGTTAAATTAAGCGCGCCGCGTTTATATGTGGCGGGCTGCAGGGTGAAGCATCCGAAATGGGGACAGGGTGTTGTAAGGGAGTGCTATGGAGACGGGGATGAGCAGAAGGTTATGGTAAATTTCCCGAATGTGGGAATAAAGAGGCTCTGCCTCAGGTTTGCCAATCTCGAGAAGATTTGAAAAAACTTGCTGACAGCTATCGGCTAACAGCTATATGAAGATATCTGTGGAACATATCGCAAAACTTGCAAGGCTGTCTATTTCTGAGGAAGAAAAAGAGCTTTTCGGCCCTCAACTTAACGGCATACTGAGTTACATGGAAAAACTGGATGAGCTTGATACAAAAGATGTTGGGCCTACATCACATGTGCTTTCTTTAAGCAATGTGATGCGTGATGATATGCCCGGGAAATCCATCCCAAGGGAAGATGCCCTCATGAACGCGCCTGACCATACAGACAAGTTCTACAGAGTGCCGAAGATAATTGAATGAAAAAAGAACAGCAGTCAGCTATCAGCTATCAGCTATCAGCATTTTCAAAAACCATTCACCATTCACTATTCACTATTTACTGGAGGTTCTCATGCTTCGGTGCATGTTAAGAGCCAAAATACACATGGCAACTGTTACGGAATCAAACCTTGCCTATGAAGGAAGCATAACAATAGACGAAGGAATCCTTAAAAAAGCAGGCATCCTTCCGTGGGAGCAGGTAATGATAAGCAATATGAATAACGGCGAGAGATTCGAGACTTATGTAATCCCGGGCAAAAAAGGCTCCGGGATGTTCTGCCTTAACGGCCCCACTGCAAGAAAAGGCGCTGTCGGAGACAAGATAATCATCTTCTGCTACGGCTATTTCGAAGACGAGAAGATAAAAAAATCCAGGCCCACAATAGTCGTCATCAATTCAAAGAACAGGATAAGCAAGATTAAATAGAGTCTGTTCTGCCTTTTACCTGAGAAGTGAAAATTGCCTTGATTTGCCTTTTCTGCCTATAGTATCCTTATTTCAGTATGAAGACCATAATACTATCAATATATCTGCTTTTCCTGACAGCATCAACGGCTTTTGCCCTGAGCATCAATGACCCTGCCCCTCTATTTTCATTGAGAGACACCAATAAGGGATAATTACAAATTAGTGGGTCTAAAAGTCTCTAATAATGCAATACTATCAGGGAGTTAAGTTCACTAATTTACAATGGAGTGTAAAATGAGCAAAAAAATGTCCTGTATGTGCTTCCTCAAAAACCAAAAAGAAAG
>JACRGY010000042.1 GCA_016212165.1 Nitrospirota bacterium | reverse complement strand
GCCGAGCCTCCGATTGCTCTTAAATCAAATTTTATTACAAGATGTTTTTTTACTTTTAATGATAAGGCGACTTTTTTTGCCGCCTCAAGCTCCACCCTATGTCTCTGGTTGTAATCAAAACTCAGGGCATAAACTTCATACCCCTCGTGCTTTGCTATGGCTGCTGTTGTGGAGGAATCTATCCCGCCGCTGAGAAGGACAACCGCTTTTTTAATGCTGAGATTCATGTGGTAGTGTAACATTTCTGACACCTTGTTTTTCCAGATAGCCCTCGGAACAATCCTTGCATTAAAAAAGGCGATGGTGGTATTTTTAATTATGCTCCGGAAACATAGATTTACTGCAAGAGCCATTCTTTTGTCTTTATTAATTATTATCATTACGCCGCTTTTTGCGTCAAGCTGTAAAAAAGGCGAGGTGCCTAAAAAGGTAAGCCTTGAAGGAAGAATCAAAACTGCTGAGCGAGACAATGGCGCTGAAAATTTACAGTCAGATGCAGGGGCGCTTAAATTCGGTTTTGATTTAAGGTTAGGCCCAAAAGAAGATGTGAGGATTTATCTCCCGTTTTTAAAATATCTTGAGCAAAACTCAGGCAACAGGTTTTCCATCAGATTCACTGAAAAATATGAAGACACAGTGGAAAATCTTGGAAACGGCATTACTCATTTTGCTGCGATGGGCCCTGTTAATAGTGTTCTGGCAAAGGAAAAATACGGCGCAGGCTGTCTTGTGATGGGGCTCAATTCAGAGGGCAAACCTGAATATCGCGCTGTTATATTCACAAAGATAGACAGCCCTATAAAAAATCTAAAAGATTTAAAAGGCAAGACCTTTGCCTTTGGGGACAGGCGTTCTACCCAAGGGCATATAATTCCCAGAAAGATGCTGGAGGATGCAGGGATTACACCGGCAAACCTGAAGGGCTATTCATTTACAGGCTCTCATACCAATACTGCGAGGGCAGTCTTGAACGGCGAATACGATGCGGGAGGCATTCAGGATAATCTTGCAAAGAGGCTTGTTAAAGAAGGGAAGATCAAGGTTATCGCTGTTTCAAAACCTTATCCGAGCAGCCTTATATGTTACAGCAAATATGTGGATCCGCTTATTATAAAGGCTGTGAAATCTACACTTCTCTCATTTGACCCCCAAAATAAGCATAAAAAGCAGCTTGTAGATTGGGACAAAACTGAGATGCCGAACGGATTCACAGAGTTTAACAGCGCAACTCTTGAAGAGATAAAGACACTGACATACAAGTACGGCCTGCTGAAATGAAACTCTGGATAAAAATAGTGTTCCTTAATATTGCCATTGTTGTAACGCTTGGAATATTAATCGGCATGGCAATAAGAGAGGTTGTAATAAACTCTCTGCGCACAGAACTTACGAGACAGGGAGAGTCCATCGCAAAAAATCTTTCCAGCAGGATTGCAGACCCTATCTTAATAGATGATTTCTATAATGCGCAGGAAGCAATTGAAGATGTCCGGGGAGCAGAACATGACATTGAATATGTCTTTGTTACCAATAAAGACGGGCATCTTTTTGCACATACATTTAAAAACGGGCATCCACCCGATGTAATGCGGTGGAATCCGCTTGTTGCCGACAGCCTATTGTCTGTGCATTTACTTGATACCGAGAAGGGGTTTATAAGGGATATAGGCATGAAGATATTTGCAGGTATGAATCCCGAGCTTCATATAGGAATAAAGGAAGAAAGGATTACGCAGACTTTAAATAGAATTAGAAATCTTGTGATAACCCTGACTATTGTGGTCACATTAATCGGCACTGTTTTCTCGTGCTCTCTGAGCAGGTTTATTACAAAGCCGTTATACAGACTTGTAGATTTTACGCACAGTCTTTCAAAAGGAGAGTTCGGTAAAAGGATTGAAAGCAGCTCAAAAGATGAAATTGGAGAGCTATCTGAAACATTCAACAATCTTTCGCATGAACTCAAGCTGTACAGGGAACGAATGGAAGAGTCTTACAAGCAGATGCTCAGGACGGAAAAACTGACTGCGCTCGGGAGGCTTTCAGCAGGACTTGCGCATGAGATTAGAAACCCTCTTACTTCGATAAAAGTATTATTTCAGACATTTAAAGATAATCCTGCTTTAACAAAAGAGGATATGAAGGTGGTGCTTTCAGCAGTTGAACAGATGGATGACCTTCTGACAAAATTCCTCAGATTTGCCAGGAGCGATGAATTTAATCTTTCGGATGTGTATATCAATTCTCTGATAAAACAGGACTTAAACCTTATCCAATTTCAGGTAAAAAACCAGCCCGTAAAGATAAATATGGAACTAACAAAACTGCCGCCTGTAAAGGCTGACAAGGCAATGCTTCAGCAGGCGCTGCTCAACCTCATACTTAATGCAACTGAGGCAATGCCTGACGGCGGTCTGCTGACAATTAGGAGCAGATTAGACAACGGTTATGTAACTGTCGACATAAATGATACAGGCACGGGAATCCCGGCAGAGATAAGAGATAAAATCTTTGACCCGTTCTTCACAACAAAGAGCGATGGAACAGGGCTTGGATTGTCCATTGTTTATAATATTATGGCCATGCATAACGGCGAGGTTGCATTTAACAGCAATAGAGAAGGGACAACCTTTACATTGAAACTTCCGGTGAACGTATGAGTAAAATACTCGTTGTTGACGACCAGAAAACTGTCTGCTATTCGCTTCAGAGATTTTTACAGTCTGAGGGATATGATGTCATTACTGCTGTGAACGGAAGGGATGCTCTGGCGCTTATAAAGACCTCAGAGCCGGATGTGGTTGTGATGGATTTAAGGATGCCGGAGATGGACGGCATTGAAGTGCTTGAAAAAATAAAGGCGTCCTTTGTAAAGATACAGGTAATAATGATGACAGCCTTCAGCACTACTGAAAAGGCAATTCAGGCCATGAAACTTGGCGCATACGAATATCTGATTAAACCCTTTGATAATAATGAACTGCTTGCGTGTATTAAAAATGCCATCAAGGCAAAAGAGATAATGGAAGAGGTAGTTTCTTTTGAAGAATCAAAAGACGATGCATCAGGTGAAAGAATTGTGGGGAAAAGCCAGAAAATGCTTGATATTTATAAGCAGATTGGACGGGCGGCTCCAACAGATACCACAATCCTTATTCTCGGAGAAAGCGGCGCCGGCAAAGAATTAATTGCAAGGGCTATTTATCATCACAGCAAAAGGGCCAATAAGCCTTTTCTTGCTATAAATTGCGCTTCTATTCCAGAGACTCTCCTTGAGTCCGAGCTTTTTGGATATGAAAGAGGCGCATTTACCGGAGCCGATTTTAAACGGATTGGGAAATTTGAGCAGTATGACAGGGGCACAATATTCCTTGATGAGATTGGCGATATGTCTTTAAATCTGCAGGCAAAACTTCTGAGGGTCTTACAGGACGGCACATTCGAAAGGCTCGGCGGCACAGAGACCCTGAAGACAGATGTAAGGATAATTACAGCAACAAACAGACAGATTAACGAGATGATTAAGAAAGGTCTTTTTAGAGAGGATCTGTATTACCGTTTGAATGTGGTAACTATCCATCTGCCTCCTTTGCGAGACAGAAAGGAAGACATAAAGGAATTAGCAGCATATTTTATTCAGAAATACAACAAAAGGATCGGGAAGAAGGTCAAAGGCATTACTGCCGAATCGCTTAAAAAGCTGGAAGGGCACCCATGGCACGGCAATGTCAGAGAATTAGAAAACACAATTCAAAAGGCAATGGTTTTCTGTAGCAGTGATTATTTATCTGTTGAATGTTTTAATGAGCTTGCTGAAAGGCGGGTTTGCTGTGAGAATCTGGACGATACTATCCAGCAGCTTGCTGATATGGCATTCAAGAATATAAGCGGGTAGATGTTTCAGGATATAGTCAGCAGGCTTGAAGCGCATATGATTAAAAAGGCGCTGGAACTCACAAACGGAAATCAGGTTCATGCTGCAAGGCTTCTGGGGATATCGAGGAACACATTGAGAAAGAAGATAGGGGAAGAAAATTTAGTTTAGTCTGTTCACCTTCTGCACACCTGCTCATCCTTTGAGCAATCTCTAAGTGAATAACCTTAGTAAAATCAAGATATTATGCATGGCATGGGATTTGAATAGCATCTCCACAAAAGCTTATGCGGGGGTGTCTTTTGAAAAAGGCCGTTTTAGTTTTATTGGTTATTCTTGCCGTTATTATCGGAGGTGGTGTATTCGGATTTTTTGCCGCTGAAAAATACACTAGCCGCCCGGAGTTTTGCGGCACTCAATGCCACATCATGAAGCCCAACCATGAAACATGGAAGAAGGACAAGCATAGCAAAAAAGATATTGTCTGCGTTGACTGTCATTACGCACCCGGTGAGAAACCAACTCCAAAGGCCAAGTTCAGGGCATTAGGACAACTTTTTTCATACCTTGCAACCAAAGATAAAGAGGTTCGCAAGAGGGCGGTGGTCAATGATTTGAGCTGCACCACATCAGACTGTCATCCTAAGGGGAATTCCTTACAAAAGGATAAGGAGAATTTCCTCACAAAGAAGATTGACTACAAAAAGGCATACCAGACAGATTACAAAGGCGTTATTAAGCCTTTCATTCACAAGACACACGAAGAAAAGACCATAGAAGGACAGAAACTCCGCTGCAGTTCATGCCATACACATCAATCAGCAGGAAAACACTTTGAAGTCCCCAAGGAGTCGTGTTTCCTCTGCCATTTTAGAAAGGCAAAGGATAATGATGGAAGGGCTAAATGTTCCATCTGTCATGAGATTCCGACAAAATCGCTACAAAAGCAAAAAGTCGGGAAAGAAAAAGAAGACGAGGAGGAAGGGGTTGAGAAAAAGCCTATTACCCACCAAACTCTTGAGAAGGCAAAGGTCCCATGCTACACCTGCCACTTTGAACTTATCAGCGGAAAGGTTGAACTTAAAAAAGATTCCTGTATTGAATGTCACCACGATCCAACGCCGGAACTCATGAAAAAGATAGAGGATAAAAAAGAGGATAAAAAGCTCATGCATGATGCCCATGTAACAAAACAGACTGCAAGGTGCTTTAATTGTCATGAGCCAATACAGCACAAAAAGGCCGACTATCTTGCCGCGCCGATACCGAATTGCGCAGCGTGTCACCAAGAGCCGCATCTATATGTGAAGATGCTCACAGCAGGAGAAGAGCGAAAAGGTGTAGATAAGACACCAGCCGCCATGCATGATGTAAAAACAGGATGTTTTGGATGTCATACAGAGCAGGGCTATAGCAGCACGGGGCAAAAGATTGCAATAGGCTCGCCAAAGGCATGTGTTGCATGCCATACAAAGGACCATGAAAAGATGGTGAAGAAGTGGGTTAAGGAGGTTAAAGAAGAGCTGCAGATTGCAAAGGGATTGGAGAAGGATGCGCTGGAAGCTATTGAAAAGGTTAAAGGTAAAATCCCTGAGAAGAAATTAAAGGATGCGATGGCAATGTTGAAGGAAGGACAGGCTAACCTTTGGCTTGTTGAGGCTGGCGGAGGTGTTCACAATAAAAAGTACACGATAAAATTACTTGACGCTGCTGAGAAGACCTTCGAGAACCTGATTGACGATCTAAAAAATAGTGATTAGAAGGGGGGTGATAAAGCAATAGTTGCTGTGACAGGTCTTCGCCTGTCATAAGAGGCAGTGGCAAATCCAGAATAATTTTTAGAGAGGAGGAGGGTTATGAGCGAAAAGGAAGTCAGTTCAAGGCGTGATGTGTTAAAAACAGCAGGCGCTCTTGCAGCAGGGGCCGCCATGAGCGGTTTGTTCACTGCTGCTAAGGCGGTAGCTGCTGAAGAAGGTAAAGCGCCCAGATTAGGAATGGTTATAGACCTTCGCAAATGTGTTGGATGCTTTTCATGTCAGGTGTCCTGTAAGATGGAAAACGGTGTTCCCATGGCAGGCTTTAATTCATGGGTAAAGGTATATGATATGGGGGAATATCCGAAGGCAAAGAGGGTCTTTCTTCCAAGGCTATGCAACCACTGTGAGGGCACAGAAAAGGATAAGGTTCCACCATGTGTGAAGATATGCCCTGAATACCCGAAAAAGAGGCAGACATTTACTACGGCTGACGGCAAAAAGATTACTTACAGGGACGGCGCTACCTATAAACGGCCTGATGGTTTGATACTCATTGACAATGACCCATGTACCGGGTGTGGCAAGTGCATCAAGGAATGTCCTTTTGGTTCGCGGTATTTTGACCCCAGAATCAAGTCAGGGGCAGACAAGACGAAAAATGCTGTGGGTAAATGCAACTTCTGCCAGCATCGGATTGAAAAGGGGCTTGAGCCTGCCTGTGTCAGGAACTGCGTTGGAAAGGCAAGAACCTTTGGCGACCTCAATGACCCCAATAGCGAGGTCTCTCAGCTTATAAAAAACAACCCGGCAAAGACACTAAAGCCACCGAAGTTAAAAGAGGATATCCGGCCGCGGGTTTACTATATCGGCCTGGATGAAGATGTCGCAAAGATTGAGGCTAAGACAGAAGAAGAGATAAATACTAAACCCCAGATTATTTACTCTCTTTAAACTAATTAAGAAAGGAGGGCTAAGATAATGACAGTATCAAGAAGGAGCTTTTTGAAATATACAGGAATCCTTGCCGGGACAACTGCCTTAACAGGCAGCGGACTTTTATCATTAAAGGAGCTTACACCTGAGGAGGCAAATGCGATTGAAAAGGCAATGGAAGGATATGAGGTCAAATACACCGCTTGTGTCATGTGCCCTGCTGAATGCGGCATGGAAATGTGGGTTAAGGACGGAAAGTTAGCAAAGATTTACGGCAACAAGGCAGTGCCTATGAATGACGGTATTGCCTGCGCAAAAGGCGCATCAGGAGGTCAGTTGTATTATTCTCCATACAGACTGAAATATCCGATGATAAGGGTTGGAGAAAGAGGCGAAGGAAAATTCAAGCGTGTAACATGGGATGAGGCTATAGACTATATCGGGGGAAAATTGACAGGCATCAAGAAAAAACACGGTGCAGAGTCTGTTATCATGGACTGCGGCGATGTTACAGACAGGGACCAGTATTACAGGCTTTTCTTTGCTTATGGAACCCCTAACACCACAGAGCACGGCGCTATATGTGATGTTCCAAGAAGGATGGGGCCAAAACTCATGGTCGGCGGCAAGAGGTGGGAGCCTGACATAATGAGGCCCCAGCTTGTAAGGCAGGCTGACGGCTCATTGAAAAAAGACTATACTTACAAAACAAAGCTCATCGTCTATAACGGCTGGAACCCCTTTGTTGCCACAAGGATATTCTATGAAAGCAGGGGAACTGTCGGCGCCAAGGTTGAAAACGGCTGTAAGGTTGTAGTCATTGACCCATCATTAAGCAACACAGCGGCAAAGGCCGATATATGGCTTTCCCCACGCGCAGGCACAGATGGTGATTTATTCGGGGCAATGCTCAGATACATACTTGAGAATGACAACCAGAACGACCCCAACAAAAAGTACATAGACTGGAGCTTCAAAAAATACTCTGCTGGCTGGCAAGACTTTGAGGCTGCATTTAAGTCATGGTGGAAGAAGGAAGACCCGATCAATGGTTTAAGTTACTTTAGCCTTGAATGGGCAGCAGACAGGACAGGCATTTCAAAGAAACAGATAGAGGAACTCTCCCATCTGTTTGGAATAACAAAGCCTGCGGCCCTTGTCTGGGGAATGCAGTCTCCCGGTCATCATTACAACGGCTACTGCGCCTCAATCATAGGAGTCGCATTGAATGTAATCACAGGAAACTTTGATGCTCCCGGCGGCGTCATAGACTGCGAGCTTGTAAAGTCGGACAAGGGAGGCTCCGCAACCGGCAAACAGTTCAAGTCAAAGAAGATAAAAAGGATGATAGACGGCAAAGAAGTTGAAGGCGAGGTAGAGCACCTGCACATGGACCTCTTCGGGAGCAAATATCCGGCGGCTTGGGATGACGCTGTTGCAGACTATCCCAATGCCTTTATGGAAGGCGTGGATATTAAGTACGGCCCTTTCAGGGGTCATCACTATCCCATTAAGGCCTACATCCTGAGAACCGGTAACACCGTGCTCACAGGTTCTGCGCCGTGGAAATGGAAAGAGGCTCTCACAGCAAAG
This sequence comes from Nitrospirota bacterium, assembly GCA_016212165.1. Lineage (GTDB taxonomy): Bacteria > Nitrospirota > Thermodesulfovibrionia > Thermodesulfovibrionales > UBA1546 > SCSY01. The sequence goes on along the minus strand of JACRGY010000042.1, from coordinate 983 downwards.
GATGCTTCAGGAAACTACAAGCTTGAACTCAATGTCTTTATAGACAGCCTGAACCTTGAAAGCGCCCTCTATGCTGATGTGATTCTTCCTGAGGCAAGTGGTGTAGAGAGACAGAGCCTGAGCGACATCTATCCTTCTCATCAGGTGATATACAACAGGGATGCGGTGATAGCTCCCCTTTATGAATGCAAGAAGCCTACGGAGATCATGAACATGCTCGCAAAAAAGCTTAATGAACTCGGAGACGCTGACCTCAAGGCATCTGATTTCTGGGAAAAGTATAAGAGCGAAGAGGACTTTGTCAATGAGATGCTTGCGCCTGCACCGGGCAGGGTTAATGTAGGAACGCCGCTTCCCTATCCTCAATACCCGGAAGGCTATAAACTTATCGGCACGCCGGAATCTCTTGAAAAAGGCGATGCTACAGTCAATAATGAGAAAAAAGAAGTAAGGGGAAAGCCGGTTACAGTGGAATGGCTCAGAAATAATCACGGCGTTGCAATCTGGCCCATGAGCTGGTATAGGTATAAAAAGCATAACGCAGATGAGCCTAATAAGGCATTCCCGAACACCTCCACGAAGCTCATCGAGTTCAAGTTCGACTGGACGGACGGCGGCAAACGCTACGGAGGCTACAAGTCCCATAACGAGAAGATCGAAAAGGCAGGTGGCGAGGTTCCCAAAGGGCTGAAGGAGATAGGGTTCAACAAATATCCGGCCACATTCTACTGGTTCGAGACAAAGTGGAACCCTTACACAAACCCTGCATACAAGAAATATGCGAAGGACTATCCGTTCCAGCTTATCTGCGGCCGTGTGCATCATGCAATGAGCGGCACTCAGATGATCCCGTGGCTCGGACAGGTAAAGACAGAAGGCACATGGCTGCCGATGAACAAGGAATTTGAGGCAGAGGTCCCCGAGGCAGCAGTGCCCCGTGGTGAAGAGATGAAGTCAGGAAAAATGAAATTCAAGGCAAATGC
>JACRGY010000039.1 GCA_016212165.1 Nitrospirota bacterium | reverse complement strand
TCGCAGTAGGCTCAGAGTGCATGTCAATTCTTTCAGTAGCCTATGACCTCGCAGAGCTGAAAAAGAGCCTGAATAACATCACATTTGCGTTTGACAAGAGCGGCAAACCAGTCACCACAGGCGATCTGGAAGTCGGCAATGCAATGGCTGCCTTCATGCGAAATACCATTAACCCTACCCTCATGTGCACCGCAGAATACAACCCGTGTTTTGTACATGCAGGGCCTTTTGCAAATATCGCAGTCGGACAGTCCTCTATCATAGCCGACAGAGTCGGCCTGAAACTATTTGACTACCATGTGACCGAGTCCGGTTTTGCAGCTGACATCGGTTTTGAAAAATTCTGGAACGTCAAGTGCCGCTTCAGCGGGCTGAAACCCCACGTATCCGTGCTCACAACTACTGTACGGGCGCTTAAGATGCACGGCGGCGGCCCAAAGGTAGTGGCAGGCAAGCCCCTGCCTGAAGAATACACAAAGGAAAACATAGCCCTTGTTGAAAAAGGCTGCGCCAACATGGTCCACATGATTAATGTTATCCGCAAGTCAGGCATAAACCCTGTTGTTTGCATCAACCGTTTTTATACTGACACAAATGCTGAAGTGGCTGTAGTCAAAAAAGCAGCGGAGGCAGCAGGCGCCCGCTGCGCTGAATCCCAGCACTGGCTCAAGGGCGGTGAGGGAGCGCTGGAACTGGCTGATGCGGTCATTGATGCATGCAACCAAAAGAACGACTTTAAATACCTCTACCCGATAGAGATGAAGCTGCGCGACCGCGTGGCGCTCATCGCAAAAAAAGTGTACGGAGCCGACGGCGTCTCCTGGCTGCCTGAGGCTGAGGCCAAGGCCAAGATGCTGGAAGACGATCCCAAGTACGCTGACTTCGCAACCATGATGGTCAAGACCCATCTGAGCCTCACCCATGATCCCACGGTCAAGGGGGTTCCTAAAGGGTGGACGCTGCCCATCAGAGATATATTGATTTACTCCGGAGCAAAATTCCTCTGCCCCTGCGCAGGCACCATCAGCCTCATGCCCGGAACAAGTTCCAATCCTGCATATAGAAGGGTTGATGTAGACGTGAATACAGGAAAGGTTAGCGGATTGTTCTAAGAGATATATAAGTTACACCCCAAAAGCCTCCGGAATTTTCCGGAGGCTTTTTTGTTCATCCCGCATAAGATATAATAATGGTGTATGGAAACGACTAACAAAAAGTCTATTTCACTGATAGCCGCAATCATTCTTTCATTAATATTCCACACCTCCATTATCGCCGCTGTTCCTCTTGCCGGGCTGTTTAATTTTGGAGGGCTTCTCAGCGACAGGCCGCTTTACGCAAAGATAGTATCTGAAAACTCACAGGAACACGCTTCTCGAAGGCCGGCAAGAAAAACGCCTGTTTATCCGTCAGCAGCGGATGAAGATATATTATCAAATAATAATAAACCTTCTGAAAGGGAAGATGCCCTTGAGCCGGCATCAGAAAAAGACGACCCCAAATTAAATACTGAAAAAAATCCTGCAGAAGACATTGCTAAAAATGAAATAAATCCTATGCCTGTCACAAAAAAAGAAGAACTTATTCATCTGCTGACGGTTTCAAAGGAGAGTTTTTTTTATGATATATACTGGCTTGGCATTCACGTTGGGGAAGCAGCCCTTGAGGCATCAAATAACAATGGGCTTATAAGAATAACCTCGCGGGTTAATTCCGATCCATTTATATCAGCTTTTTACAAGGTAGAGGATTACGCTGAAAGCAATATGATAAACGGCAAGCCCTCGACATTTAAAACAAAACAGAACGAAGGGAAAAAACGCAGCGATAAAGAAACGTTTTTTAATATTGAAAAACAGACGGTTTTACATATCAACCATATTAAGGAAACAACCGATGAACACAGCATTAATACAGACGTGTTGTGGGACCTTTTATCAGGGTTTTATTACTTAAGGACACAAAACCTTAATATCGGAGAAACTGTTTATATTAATATTTTTGACAGCAATAAGTTCTATCAGGCAGAGGTCCAGGTGATAAGAAAAGATACTATAAAGCTGCTGAATGAAAAAGAGATAAGCGCCATGATCGTTAAACCAATACTCAAATCAGAAGGGTTATTTCAAAATAAGGGTGACATATCCATCTGGATTACTGATGACGAAGCAAAGACACCGGTACGGATAGAAACTGAGGTGTCTATCGGGAAGGTAACGGCAGAATTGAGCGCTGTTAAAATAGAAAAATGAAATGGAAGCTGCAGCCTGGTGCTTAAATGCCCTCCGGCCTCCAGGCGCCTTTCGCTCTAAAACCCGGGGCCTGTTGATACAGACTTTAATGCATAATATTGTTGTATAATAAATAAATTGCTTCTATAAGGAAGAGTTTGGAAAAAAATAAACGTTGTGAGATTTGGGCCATCGGAGGCGGAAAAGGCGGAACAGGGAAAAGCTTTATTACCAGCAGTATCGGCACTTATCTGGCTACAAAAGGCAAACAGGTTATATTGGTAGATGCTGACTGGGGGGGAGCAAACCTCCATTCCTTCCTGGGCACAAACAGACCGCAAAATTCCCTTACAGATTTTTTCGAAAAGAAAGTGCCTTTAAAAGAGCTTATTGTCAACTGCGGCATATCAGAGCTGGGCTTGATAATGGGCAACCTTCCTTCTCTGGATTCCGGAGATATTAAATATGCACAGAAGATCAAATTTTTTAACCACATCAAAAAGCTTGATACACATTACATCCTTATTGATCTCGGCGCAGGTTCGCATAGCAACACTATGGATACCTTCCTGCTTGCCGACAAGATGATTGTCGTGATAGTGCCGGAGATAACCGCTATAGAAAATATGTACCACTTTATAAAAAATGTATTTTTCAGGAAACTGAAAGCTGCGCTCCAGGCCCATGGGGCAAAGGATTCTCTGCAGGATGCATGGAAAAACAGGGAAATGAACGGGATAAAAACCCTGAAAGAACTCATCGCTTATCTGGCGGGCATATCACCGCATATAAAAGATATTATAGACAAAGAGCTGTCAGATTTCAGGATACATATCATACTGAACCAGATAAGAAGCAGCCGTGACATATCAATTGGCACGTCCATAAAAAGCGTTTGCAATAAATTTTTGGGGCTTCATACCCAATATGCAGGGTATATAGAATATGATAATTGTGTGACAAGCTGTATTAATAAAAAGCAGCAATACATGCTCACATATCCTTTTTCGCATATTGCAAAGTCAATTGGCAAGCTTTCAGATAATCTGATGGAGGGAAAGGAGGTAACAGTAGCAAAAGATGAATGTGTCCCAGGAAAACTATAACAGGTATTTTGAGATTCTCGAACTCGGCCCTAATGCCTCATTGTCAGAGATAAGAAGTTCATATCTTTACCTGAGGGCGCTTTATTCAGGCGACTCTATTGTTACAGCTGCCATCGCGCATGAATTTCCTGAGGACGACAGGCAGGGGATACTTCAGCAGATAGAGGAGGCATATTTAAAACTTGCTGAGTTCTTCAAAAATAAAAACACCGCCCCGGAATATAAAGAAAAGCCCTCTGTTGCCAATAGTAACATTAAAGATTTTTTAGCCAATATTACAACATTCAGCGGCCCGGCGCTGAAAATGATAAGGGAAAAGCTTATGGTTGAATTGAAAGACATTGCAAATTTCACAAAGATCCGCAAACAGTATTTTGAGAATATCGAACTTGAAAGGTTTGAGTCCCTCCCGACCGAGGTTTATCTCAGAGGCTATGTTGTTGAATATGCCCGTTATCTTTCTCTTGACCCTGCCAGGGTAGCTGATGATTATCTGGCAAGGTACAAGGCATGGAAGGCCTCAGCATGAGACAGGTTATTTCTCAACAATCTTGACCTTCATCTCAATCCTCTCATTGGGATTATCATTTCTGTCCTTTGGCTGGCTCACTATCTTGTCTGCCACTTCCATTCCTGAGACAACCTCGCCAAAGACTGTATATTGCCTGTCAAGAAACGGCACATCAGCCACACAGATAAAAAACTGCGAACCGGCGCTGTCCGGGTTGGCAGACCTTGCCATGGAAAGAATTCCCTTTTTGTGAGACTTCGCATTAAACTCAGCCTTGACAGCATACCCGGGGCCGCCCATCCCGTGCTTTGACTTATCAGGACTTTTTGAGTTTGGGTCCCCTCCCTGAATCATGAAACCGGGGATGACGCGATGAAAGGTTGTCCCGTCATAAAATCCTTTTTTTGCAAGTTCAATAAAATTATTAACATGATTTGGCGCAACATCAGGGAAAAACTTTAGTTCAATATTCCCGAATTTAGTCTCGATTACCGCCTTTGTACCAGCCATCTTTTTAATCTCCTCTTTTGTAAATTTTTTGTTTTTTGTTTCTCCATAACCTGAAACAGCAAATAACAGCATTAATAGCACCACAAAACTTATTCTTAAAAATCTCATAAAACCTCCTTATATACTTTAATATTATTTAGTGTTTAAAGGCCCTCTGGCCTGTAAACACCATTGCTACTTTAGGGTCTGCCTCATTGCAGGCCTCGATAACCTCAAAATCCCGCTCTGAGCCGCCGGGCTGAACAACTGCCGAAACTCCCTGCCTGATGCCGACATCAATTCCATCCCTGAACGGGAAAAATGCATCAGAGACCATTATAGAGCCGATAAGGCCGCCTTTATTTTTCCTTGTCTCCTCATCTATTTCAGCAAGCGCTTTCCTGTCACGTTTCCCCTGTTCTGCCTCAAGCTCAAAAGTTTTATAAGGGATTCCGTATTTTTTAAAGCATAACGCATCAGCACATTTTGTATATGCCTTGAACACAGCTATCTCAGCAACGCCTACCCTGTCCTGCTCCCCTGTCCCTATGCCTGCTGTCACACCGTCCTTAACATAAATAACAGAGTTGGAGGTAATCCCCTGTTCAACATTCCACCCGAAAAGCATATCCTCATATTCCCTGTCTGTGGGCTTTCTTTCAACTGAATACTCTTTGCCTTTATAGGTTGTCTTCGCAGAGAGGAAGTCATCCTTTGTCTTTATCCTGTTCATCGGAGACTGCTGGACAATTATGCCGCCGTCAATCAATGACTTGAATTCAATAAAACGAAAATTTCTGTATCTTTCCAGCCCGGTAATCTTACCGACCCTTATAATCCTGAGATTTTTTCTCTTTGAGAGAATACTTACCGCGCCTTCTTCAAAATCAGGCGCTGCAACCACCTCAAGATAATTGCTGTTAACAGCCTCTGCTGTTTTTTTGTCCATCGCCCTGTTAACAACAAGACAGCCGCCAAACGCCGCAATCCTGTCTGCCATATTTGCACGGTCGTATGCATCAGCAATATCTCTGCCGTAAGCTGCCCCGCAGGTATTATTATGTTTTAGAATCACGGCAGCAGGCCTGGCCATAAGGTATTTTAAGATGTTCAAAGCGTTATCAAGATCTGTGAAGTTTGTCTTACCGGGATGTTTTCCTGCCTGAATCATGTCCCCTTCTGTAATGCTGCTTACAAGGCCGTTTCCGGGATTTATATACTGGCATCCGCCGAGAATCAAATTCCCGTTAACCAATTCATAAAGGGCTGCCTGCTGGTCCGGGTTTTCTCCGTATCGGAGGCCCTTTTCTATCAGCTCGCCTGTCTTTTCATCAGGTATCTTCCAGGCGCGCTTCCTGTAGACCAGTGTCTGCCCTCCTAACTTTATTGTCATGTCCTCAGGAAAATTATCATCCATAATAGTGCGGTACATCTTTTTTAAGTCAGACATAAGACCTCCGTTTATATATAAATTATTTACTATTCACTTTCATCATTAACAGGTATCGTCTTTTCTATATCTACCAGAACCTTTTTAAGATTCACCGGGGCAGAAGAAATAACCGTTCCATCAGCAAGGTGAATATGATAAGGAAATGTGTCTATTTCTTTATGATGTCCAACATTATCCCATCTTTTAATTAATTCCCCTCCGGCAGTCTGCCAGTGAAAACTATAGGTTTCTATGTATATCCTGTTTTTGTGAATCAGGAGATATTCGGCAAACTCAAGGATGTTGCCATTCAACAGGATACATCTTATACGGACATAACCGTCTTCATCTCCGACTTCTCTTTTTAATGTTTTAAAATTTGAAACAACAGGGCTTAAAAGAAGCTCCAGTAGTATGCCGTCAAGATAGCTTTCGATCATCTATTTTTGAGTTCAAGTTCAGCTTTTTTCTCAAAAAGACGATTACGCATCCGGTAAAGCGAAGCCCATTCTACAAAATCCATCTTGTCTCCCAGTTTGCCCTCCTTAAACTCCTTTAAAAAAACTGCCGACTCCTTTTTGTAACTTCGTTCAAATTTTTTTAATTCTTTATCCAATCTCTTTATCTCCGCGCTATATTTATGTACCTTGTAATCCATTATCTTAGAAATCGTCTGCGATATAAAAGTGTCATCCCCATGTTTCTGAATGAATTTTTCCAGATTTTTGACCTTTAACAGTGTTTGCTGCATATTTCTCACCTCCTGGCGTAAACTCTCAGACTAAGTTTAACATAACAGCTTTGGAAGGGAAAAGCACCGAATTTATTCCGGTGTTAGAATTTATTCAGATATCGCAAGACACCTAATCAAACCTGACCCGGCGACAGGCCAGAGTTCATGGTGACATTTTAATTAATGGTTACAAGTCCCCAGCCCTACCCGCGTGTTGTGCAGAAAGAGGCAAAGGATAAATGGTTTAATTATTTGATAAAAATATAAAGTATAATTAAAACATGAAAAAAGTCGGCTTCATCTATGATGATATTTTTTTAAAACACGAGACTCCGGAATGGCATCCTGAGTCCAAAGAAAGGCTTATTGCGATAATAAATACCCTTAAAAACTCTGATGTCTGGGACAAACTCATTCATATTAACCCGGTAAAAGCTGAATACAAGGATATAGAAGCAGTACACACTCACGAGTATGTCGAACGAATAAAAAATAGCAGACCCGGTTATGCAGACCCTGATACTTATATCTCCGGAAAAAGCCTTGAGGCCGCATTATATGCGGCAGGAGCTGTTATGGAGGCTGTTACAAAATGTAAGGATGGAGAAATAGAAAGGGCCTTTTGCGCAGTCAGGCCTCCGGGGCATCATGCAGAGGCAAACAGGGCAATGGGTTTTTGCATATTCAACAATATTGCTGTTGGCGCAAGATATGCGCAAAAAATCGGGTACAGGAAAATATTCATTATTGATTTTGACGTTCATCATGGGAACGGCACGCAGCACACATTTGAGGAAGATGACAGTGTTTTTTATTTCAGCACCCACCAGTACCCGCATTATCCCGGCACAGGGGATGAATCAGAGAAAGGCAAAAAAAAGGGTGACGGTTTTACATATAACATCCCCATGAGCAGCGGCTCAGGTGACAGCCAATATTCTGCTGCATATAATGAGATACTGCCTTCCCTTGTTAAAAAGTTTGCGCCTGACATGGTCATGGTTTCCGCAGGATATGACATACATGCAAGAGACCCGCTGGCTGGAATCAATGTATCAGATGAGGGCATAAAAAGTATTGTCAAAGGAATTGTTTCATGCTCTGAACTCCGGATTCCAAACTCCGGACCGCCTGTTATCTTTGCCCTCGAAGGCGGCTATAACCTTGCGGCGCTCGGCAATTCGGTATTGCTCACAGTCATAGAGATGCTCGGCTGATACCCCGAATCTACCCCTACCCCACTATTTACCCTTGACTATACAATTCAGCCTGCTATAATTATTTTTAGAGAAGGCCTAGGAAGGAAAATTCTTTATGACTAATCAGCCGCGCATACTGCTTGTAGATGATGAATCTTTTATCCTCGATTCCCTTAGAGAGATTATGTGCAGGCAATTCGACATCACAACAGCTGAAAAAGGCGATGAGGCAATAGACATATTTACCTCGTCTCCTTTCCCCCTTGTAATATCTGATTTAATGCTTCCTGATATATCAGGCCTTGATATCCTTACAAAGGTCAAGGCAATCAGCCCTGAAAGCCAGGCCATAATGATCAGCGGACAGGGGACTATTGATGTGGCTGTAGAAGCTATGAAGAGGGGGGCCTTTGACTTTGTGACAAAGCCGTTTAATTCAGAGCACTTGATACAGCTGAGCCTTAAGGCCTTTAACTTATATGAATCGCTGACAGATAATAAAAGGCTTAGAGAGACAATTAAAAGCCTTGCTCCTTCTGAATTCCTTGGAGAACATCCATCAGTAAAAAAACTGCTTGATATGGTCAAGACCGTAGCCAAAACTGAGAGTACAGTTCTTCTGGAAGGAGAGTCAGGAACCGGCAAAGAGATAATCTCAAGAATGATTCACAAGAATTCATCGAGAGTTTCCGGCCCATTTGTTGCCGTGAACTGCGGCGCATTGCCGGATGGCCTTGTGGAAAGCGAACTCTTTGGGCATGAGAAGGGCGCATTTACAGGCGCACATGAAAGATTGATAGGCCGTTTTGAGAGGGCGCAGAAAGGAACTCTCTTCCTTGATGAAATAAATACCCTTCCGTTGACTTCACAGGCCAAGCTCTTAAGGGTCATCGAAGAAAGGTACATTGAAAGGCTCGGCAGTGAAAAGTCTATTGATGTAAATATAAGGCTGATAGCTGCTTCTAGTCAAAACCTCTGGGACGCTGTAGAAAAAAAGATATTCAGGGAAGACCTTTACTACCGGTTAAAGGTAATAGATATAAAAATTGCACCCCTGAGGGAAAGGACTAATGATATACCTCTGCTTGCCCTCCATTTTATGAAAAAACATAACAACAAAACAAAAAGCACGGCAACAGGCATTTCGAGTGAGGCTCTGAAGGCAATGCTGGAATATTCATGGCCCGGGAATGTCAGAGAGCTTGAAAATGCCATAGAACATGCATTGATTATTGCAAAAGGCCCGTCCGTCATGCCCGATGACCTCCCTATATTTAATCATGCCCCGGCTAATGATAAATATTCAACACTTGCGGAAGCTGAAAGATCCATCATTGTAAAGGCGCTTAAAGATACCGGGGGCAACAAGTATAAAGCAGCAAAGGTTCTCGGGATACCGAGGACAAGCCTTTACAGCAAGATTAAGAAATTTGAGCTTACTTAGCCCTGTCCTGTATCCGACTGTCTGAACAGATTCCGACTCACCGGCCTTTCTTAACTCACGATAAACAAAATGTTTCTCCCTGGCAAAAGAATTGCTTTAACTGATACGGTTATTAGTTAGGCCACACAAACTGTCATTCCCGCAAGCGAAGCGCGTCGGGAATCCTTCCGGAAAGATTCCGGACAAGCCGGAATGACAGAAAAGAGACAGTGTTACTTTAAAAATATCTCTTGAGGAGGGGATAGCAATGAGAGCAGATTATATAAACCCATTTGTTGATTCCGCACAGAACGTAATCGAAGGTCTGGTACCCTCAGGCATAAGCATAAAAAGAAGTCCTCTGCTGTTGAAAGAGTCCCTCTCAGCCAATGGCATCTCTGCAACAATCTTTCTTGCCGGCGCTGTAGAAGGCCGCATTGTACTGGACCTGGAGCCGGAAGTGGCAAAAAAGATAGCAGGAGCCATGAACGGGATAGAAATCTGCGAGATGGACCATCTTGCTATTGATACAATCTGTGAGCTGACAAATATAATCATAGGTAAGGCAGTCACGTCATTAAATAATAAAGGCTTCAGGTTTAAGTCATCTCCCCCAAGTTTCTTTATAGGCGAAAAAATATTCCATGGGCTTGAGTCGCTCTGCATTTCCCTGCATACAACATGGGGTGAGGTAAAGATACAGGCAGCTATCAAAGATAAAAAATAAAAACCCCGCCATCACTGCTGCAAATTTGAAAGGCCAACCTCTCTTGGGTTATAGTAAATATTGCCTTTTCAGCCTAGGCTGATTCGCTGAGGCGAAAACTATTTCCTGACTTTAACATGCAAACCCATATAATTATAAAAGGTGCGCGGGAACACAACCTCAAGAACATTGATTTAACTATCCCTAGGGGAAAAATAACCGTTATCACAGGCCCCTCGGGTTCAGGAAAGTCCTCTCTTGCCATTGATACAATCTATGCAGAAGGACAGAGGCGATATGTTGAAAGCCTTTCAGTCTATGCAAGACAGTTCCTTGAACAGCTTCAAAAACCGGATGTGGATCTTATCGAGGGCCTCTCTCCATCCATTGCAATCGAGCAGAAGACAGTAACAAAGAGCCCGCGCTCAACTCTCGGAACCATAACAGAGATTTATGACTATATGCGCGTACTCTATACAAGGATAGGAAAACCTTACTGTCATCAATGCGGTTCCCTGATAACCACGCAGGAGTCTCAGAACATTATAGCTTCTGTCATGTCATTCCCCCGGGGGACACGCATGCAGATCTTTGCGCCGATTGTGAGGGACAGAAAAGGCGAATATAAAAAAGAACTCTATGAAATGCTAAGGGATGGTTTTATAAGGGCCAGGATAGACGGCAGAATGGTTGACCTCACGCAGGATATAAAACTTAAAAAGCAGCAAAGGCATACAATTGAGATACTTATAGACAGGCTGATAATAAAGCCCGGGGCCGAAAGACAGATAAAAAATGCCATTGACTCAGCCTTGGGATATGCAGACACAGTCATAATCAATCTGCTGGATGAAAACAGGGATATCCCGTTCAGCAGGGCCATGGCATGTTCCAACTGCGGGATAAGCTATCCGGAGATTAATCCGAGGTTTTTTTCATTCAACAGCAAACACGGCGCATGCCCCAGATGCAATGGCCTTGGATTTGAGGGTATTGAAGATGATGCAACAGAAATTATTGATAATAAAATATGCAGGCTATGTAACGGATTAAGGCTGAAGAAAGAGGCCTTAAGCATAAAGATACAGGGGGTAAATATTGCTGAATTTGCAAAAATGTCCGTAAGCGATGCAATTCCATTTGTAAATTCAATGGGCCTCACGGACAGAGAAAAAATAATAGGGCTGCGGATACTGAAGGAGGTCAGTGACAGGCTTTCTTTTCTTGATAAGGTTGGTCTTGGCTATCTGACCCTTGACAGGCTGTCGCTTACACTTTCAGGAGGTGAGGCGCAGAGGATAAGGCTTGCAACGCAGATGGGTTCGTCCCTCACAGGAGTGCTTTATGTCCTTGATGAGCCGAGCATAGGGCTTCATCCCAGAGATTGCACAAGGCTGCTGGAAAGCCTCTCATCAATAAGGGATGCCGGCAATACTGTCATAGTCGTTGAACATGATGAAGAAACAATAAGATGGGCCGACCATATCGTTGATATGGGGCCCGGTGCAGGACTCAGAGGCGGGTGGGTTGTTGCAGAAGGTTCACCTGCAGAGATTGAGCATAACAAAAATTCCTTAACAGGCAGATACATCAAGGGTGAATTAAGCATACCTGTCCCTGACAAAAGAAGGCAGCCTAAAGACTTCATAAAAATCATTGGCGCATCAGAATTCAACCTTAAAAATATAGATGTAAAAATACCGCTCGGAGTTTTCACCTGCGTAACAGGCGTTTCAGGTTCCGGCAAAAGCACCCTTATATTGGAAATACTCTACAAGGCCCTTGCAAAAAAACTATACGAAGGAAACATAGCCCCCGGCAGATGCAGGGAGATTATAGGGCTGGATAAAGTCGACCGCGTTATATGTGTTGACCAGTCGCCGCTCGGCCGCACACCAAGGTCTAATCCTGCAACATACACAGGAATATTCACATATATCAGGGATCTATTCGCACAACTCCAGGACTCGAGGGTGAGGGGATATGCTGCGTCAAGGTTTAGTTTTAATATATCAGGCGGGAGATGCGAGTCATGTCATGGCAGCGGGACACTGAAAGTCGCCATGCACTTTCTGCCCGATGTTTATATCCCATGTAATGTGTGCAAGGGCAAGAGATACAATAAAGAGACCCTCGAAATAAGATATAAAGGCAAAAATATATCCGAGGTCCTTGAGATGACAGTTTCAGAGGCAATTCAGTTTTTCGCTGCAATATCATTGATAAGGCAGAAGCTCGAGGTGCTTGAGGATGTGGGGCTTGGTTATATACAACTGGGGCAGTCTGCTATAACCCTTTCAGGCGGAGAAGCTCAAAGGGTAAGGCTGTCAAAAGAACTCGGGAAAAAATCAACAGGCAACACATTGTACCTCCTCGATGAACCTACAACAGGGCTTCATTTTGTTGATATCCAAAAACTGCTTGAGGTAATAAACAGCCTTATAGACCTCGGAAATTCAGTGGTAGTCATAGAACATAATTCAGATGTGGTAAAATCAGCAGACCACATAATTGACCTCGGTCCTGAAGGCGGAGAAAAAGGAGGCATGGTTGTGGCCTTTGGAACACCTGAAGAGGTGAGCATGAACCCTGATTCGTATACAGGAATGTTTTTGAAAAATAAACTTTCAAAAACTAACAAAGCAAGGGTGGCATGAAATATAAAGATTTAATCAGGAGGTTTGATGGGCCTTTTTAACCAATTGAAAAACGGGCTTGCAAAGACAAGGAAGGGATTTGTTGAGAAAGTAGAATCTATCTTCAGCAAAGGCAGGATAGACAAGGAGACTATTGAGGAACTTGAAGAAGCGCTCATAACTTCTGATGTCGGAATACATGCCGCTCAGGAGATAGTCAATTTTCTCAGAGAAAAAATCAGGAAAGGTGAAATTGGAGACACCCTCTCGGCCAAGGAAGCGCTAAAAAAAGAGATGGCCTCTCTGCTCGGTTCTTCTGCCCCTGTTGTCTTATTCGGAGAGAGGCCGTTTGTCATCCTTACAGTCGGTGTCAATGGCGTTGGAAAGACCACAACCATAGGAAAGCTTGCAAGCAGGTTTACGTCTGAGGGGCATTCCGTTCTCCTCGGCGCCTCTGACACATTCAGGGCTGCTGCAATAGAGCAGCTCGAGATATGGGCCAAGAGGGCCGGCGCCTCTATAGTAAAACATCAGAGCGGCTCTGACCCTGCTGCTGTTGCGTTTGACGCAATAGAATCAGCAAGGCATAAGAAAATTGACGTCGTCATTGTAGACACAGCAGGCAGGCTTCATACAAAAAGCCCTTTGATGGAAGAATTGAAAAAGGTCAAGCGCGTTGTGCAAAAGGCAATGCCTCTTGCGCCTCAGGAAGTACTGCTCGTTGTTGATGCAACCACAGGCCAGAATGCATTAAGACAGGCACAGATGTTCAATGAGGCCATTGGTATTACAGGAGTTGCGCTTACAAAGCTCGACGGAACAGCAAAAGGCGGGATTGTATTTGCGATAAAAAAAGAACTTGGCATTCCTGTACGTCTGATAGGAGTCGGCGAAGGCGTTGATGACCTCAGGGATTTCGACCCGGAAGAATTTGTTGAGGCATTATTTGATTAACAATGGGCGGCTTTCGCCGCCCATTGTTAATATAAAAAACTACTTCTTCATTTTCAGTCTGCCGTAGCTGTGGACCTTCCTGGCTTTTTTTGCGGCCCATTTTATATCCATGTTCTTATGGCAGTTGAGACAGGCAAAATCTAATGTAACAAAGCCCTTTGCGAATTCATTCATCTCCGGCTTTCCGTCTTTATCCATCACCTGCTTGCCGTCTTTGTCGAGTTTCGGCTCTTTATAGAACATCTCTGCTTTAGGATCAACATTAAGCTTAAAGGTGTGGGTCATTACATCAGCTTCAAGCTTGCTCTTGTTTACGGCAGATTTGGTTGCCTTTGGCATGTGGCAGTCTGCGCAGCTTACGCCTACAGCTTCCATAACGCTCCCTTTGTAATCAGCAGCCTGTTTGCTGTGGCATGACGCACAGTCTTTCTTAACGCTGATATGTGCCTTTTTGTGAGGATTATGGCAGGTTACACAATCAAGCCCCTTATGAGGCCCCGCGAGCATCTCGTTATATTGTTCATGGTGCTCTATAAACCCGCCCTTTGCAGGTATCTTATCGTTTGAACCCCTGATATGGCATTTACCGCATGCAGCAGAAGATTTATCAACTTTAATCCTGGTCTTGTCAGCGCTCATTGCATGGTCGCCTCCTGCTCCGTGGCATTCCTCGCATTGGATGCCGGCAAATGTCCATGTGCCAACAATGCCCTCAAGGCCGTCCTGCATGCCTTCTTTCTTGAAGTTTGTCATATGGCATGGGCCGCAGTCGTATTTTTTCTTTTTGCCTTTTTCATAGTAAGACCATGAGCCGTCTGCAAGATTGTACTGGGCCTTCAGATCAGAACCGTCCTTCGCAGCAGTGATTATGTAGCCCCTCTTGTCCATATACCTTGCCTTCTTCGTAGCGCCGCCTATTACATAAGATATATCATCCCATGTATAGCCCTTTGGCAAAGGCAAAGGCCAGAATTTTGCGGTATCCACCTTTTGAATCTTGTAAGGGTGGCCTGATACCCTGAAATCATTGTGCTGGTCAGGATGACACTTGAAACATGTGTCAGAGCCCACGTACTCTGCTGAGATTGCACTACCTGTAAAGGATACAAGAAAAACAAAAATAAACAACAAAAACCTGATTTCTTTGATGCTCATAAAACCTCCTTTTGGTTTGATTTTCATGCAGAAAACTTCTCTCTGCTGTCCTATTCAAACCGTACCACTTTTTTAAACGGCTTGCAAGAAAAATTTTGCAGATGAAACCTGTTGAAAAATCAGGGATAAATCTTCCCCATAAATTCAATCCATACCGGAAGGGCAGCCTTTGAACCTGTTTCTTTTGCACCGATTGGCTTGTGGTCATCCCTGCCAACCCAGACGCCAACAGCGAGCCTGTCGTCAAATCCTATAAACCAGGCATCTGTATAATCATTTGTTGTGCCTGTTTTCCCATAAACAGGCCTCTTTAGTTGTTTCGCGCTCAGGGCAGTCCCTTCTTCCACAACAGCCCTGAGCAATATCTTTATCTCTTTCACTTCCTCCTCTGACAAAAGGTCTTCCATAACAGGGGTTGCCTCCTCCATGACTATCCCATCCCGGTTGAGTATCCTTTCGTATAATACCGGCTTTGCCCTGCGCCCTGAAGCAAATACTGAATAAGCCGAGACCATCTCTAACACATTCACATCAGAGGCCCCTATAGCCAGAGACATATAGGGCAGAAGTTCACTCTTAATCCCAAGCCTCTTTGCCATTTCAATAACGTTATTTATTCCAATTTTATCTGCAAGCCTCACAGTAGCAGCATTAAGGGAATGGGCCAGGGCGGCTTTCAGGGTAACGCTTCCATAGTATCTGCCGTCATAGTTTTTGGGAGACCACATCTGCCCGGACCTTGAACCCTTAAACGAGACAGGCGAATCATCTATCTTGTCCCCTGATGTCATGCCACCTTTAATTGCAGTAATATAAACGATTGGTTTGAATGCAGAACCAGGCTGTCTTGATGCATTTACCGCCCTGTTGAACTGGTTCTTCCAGAAATCAACTCCTCCGACCATAGCCTTTATATAGCCTGTCCTTACGTCTATTGCTATAAGCGCTGCCTCTACTCCGGGCCTTGTACGTTTTTCTATGGCGGGAATCCATTTCTTTACTGCCTCTTCTGCTTTCTGCTGCAAGGCAAAGTTCAGGGTCGAATAAATTTTATACCCTGCAGTGTACAGCTCATTGCCATATTTTGCTTCAAGGTCATGCCGCAGAGTTTCTATAAAATAAGGCGCGTCATATCTTCTGAAATTGGGGGTCGCGGGCAAGGGAAAGTTTACAGCACCTTCAAATTGAGCCCTGGTTATAAATTTATGTTTCAGCATATCTTTTAAAACCCTTTCTCTTCTTTCCCCTGCCTTTTCCGGGTTCCTGAAGGGAGAATACAGAGAAGGCGCTTTGGGAAGTGATGCGAGAAGCGCTGCCTCGCTAATGTTCAATTCTTTAGCCGGCTTGCCGAAATAGGTCTGGGCTGCTGCCTCAATTCCGTATGCCCTTGTCCCGAAATAGGCCTGGTTAAGATACAGTCCTAGTATCTCATCCTTGGTATAATGCTTTTCTATCTGGATGGAAAGGGCAGCTTCCTTGATCTTTCTCTTTATGCTCCTGTCAGGTTTTAAAAAAAGCATCTTTGCAAGCTGTTGTGTTATAGTGCTTCCGCCCTGAACAATGCTTCCTGCCTTAATGTCCTGATAAAAGGCCCTGACAACTCCTATGATGTCAACCCCGGGGTGCCTGTAAAATCTTATGTCTTCCACGGATACAAATGCCTTCTTCACATGCT
>JACRGY010000038.1 GCA_016212165.1 Nitrospirota bacterium | reverse complement strand
TAGCCGATGCCGGCGCTATGAGGGTTACTGTTGCAAATACAAAGACAATGGATATCCTTCAGGTAGGCATAAGCGGCAAGGGTGAGCTTGAGTATCCTGTGGGCGTTGTTGTTGACAAGGCAGAGAATATATATGTAGCAGACTCAGATCTCCGAAAGGTTTTTGTCTATGACAGGGCCGGCAAATTCATAAGTAACTTTTCCGGCATCAGTTTCGAAAGGCCGACAGGGCTTGCGTATGACAGGGAAAGAGACCTCATATATGTTGTGGATACCCTTGCGCATAAGGTATACGGCATTGGCAGCGACGGCAATATCAAGATGAGTTTTGGCAAAAGGGGCGACGGCAGCGGCGAGTTTAACTATCCTTCCCATGTAAATGTTGATAAAAACGGAAGGATTTGTGTTTCAGATTCGTTGAATTTCAGGATACAGTGTTTTGACCGGGAAGGGAGATTTATTTTCAAGTTCGGCTCTGCAGGGGATTCTTATGATAAATTCGCGATTCCAAAAGGCGTTGCCGCTGACAGTGAAGGCAATATCTATGTGGTAGATTCAGGGCAGGATATGGTGAAGATATTTAACAGGGATGGAAGGCTTTTGTTGTTCTTTGGAGAAAAAGGAAATGACAGGGGAATGTTCTGGCTTCCTGCTGGCATATTTATTGATAAGGATGATAAAATATATGTAGCTGACACCTACAATCACAGGGTCCAGGTGTTTCAGTTTTTGGGAGGTAAATAATGTTTAAAAAGGGTGATAAGGGTAAAAAGTTACAACAGGGGAAATAAAGAAAAAGGTAAAAAGTTTCAATAGTTACAAAAGGGTAAAAAGTTTAAAAAGGAGTTAAAAAATTATGCTCAATACATTTCAAAAGGTTAAAGAAATGAGTTTCAAAATGATAAAAAATTTCAATAGGTTCAACTTCTGTAACTTTTGTATTGCAACTTTTGTAACTCTTGTAACTATTTATACTTTTGTAACTTCTGTTGTCTTTGCGGGGATAGCAAACACAAAACATGACCTATCTTCTACTAGTACTGGCGGAGGAATTATAGCAACGGCTGCGAGCGGAGTTACCCAGAAATGTGTCTTCTGCCATACACCTCATTCATCAAGCAAGGTAGGACCATTGTGGAATCATTCGCTCAGCAGCGCAACTTATAGTGTCAGGTTTGAGGCAAGCGGATATTATGGTGATCCCTGGCGTGTTACGCTGGCCAAGCAACCTGACGGCAGTTCAAGGCTCTGTCTTGGCTGTCATGACGGAACAGTAGCATTGGGCCTGCTTGTTAATGTGCCCGGCAGCGGAATGGGAGGGACTGTTGACATGACACAAACGTATATGCCATGTGGTCCAACCGACTACACCTGTCTTGGAACAAACTTTGTCAGTTCAGGGAAACATTTGGATGGGTTTGGGACTGGAGATCATTTGATTTCGATGGAGTATAATAGTGCTCTTTATACAGATGTTTTAGCCAAATGCTACCCCCCGGAGAGTAGTGTTACTTATCCGATTAGAGACCCTAGCACTATTTCTTCTACTGACCCTGTAAAACTCTATAAGACAACGCATCTATATCCCCCCGGTGAGGGGAATGCGCTGGGTGTTCAGTGCAGAAGCTGCCATGACCCGCACGATGATGCTAATGGAAAGTTTTTAGTGAAAGGCAGTCCGACAGACTGGGACCCTTTGTGTAACACATGTCATATGACATGCCCATAAGGAGAAAGTAATGTTAAAAAAGGTTCATAAGTTTCAAAAGGGTAAAGAGAACAAAGATGGCAAAATGGCATTAACCTTCTTGCTCTGTTTGACCTTCTTAACCTTTGTATCTTCAGGCGTTGTCAGCGCTGCTGAAAAAGGCACGCATCTCGATAGGGGAAAGGTCAAGGGAGGATGCAAAACATGTCATAAACCATCAGGCAAAGGCAAGGGCCGTATAGTGGACTTGTGCCTGAGGTGTCATGGCCCCTCAGGCTCTGCTGAAGAGAGGGCGAAGACTAACATCTACAGCCTGTTAATGAAGAGGTCCAACCATCCAATTATAGATACGTCAAAATATCATAAGACCGGTGAAGCGCTGCCGGAAAAGGATACTGCAATGCCGAGGCATGTCAGTTGTCAGGACTGTCATAACACTCACATGACAAGCCCGCGCAACAGAATGGCAAGGATAAAAGGCACATCTCTTGCAGGCGCAAAAAAGATGGCAGAAAAAGAAGCAGAGGTGTGCTATAACTGCCATTCAGACAGCATAAACCTTCCTTCCTCAAGCTCCAACATGAGACTGGAATTCGACCCGGCAAATGCATCCTATCACCCTGTTGAAAGGGTTGCAAAAGGCAGGAGCACGAGCCTTTTCAAGGAAATCGCTCAGGGCAGTTTTATAACCTGCACACAGTGCCACGAACCTCACGGTTCTGATTATCCTCCGCTGCTTAGGGTGAACTATAACACGCTAGACGGCGCTGAAAGCCTTTATGCTTATGAATTGTGCTATACATGCCATAACCGTGACAGTATTCTTTCCAATCAGAGTTTCAAGGGCAGCCAGTCAAACGATTACGGGCATAAGGAGCATATAATCTATCAAAAGGCCTCATGCTATACATGTCATGCCTCGCACGGCAGCAGCACAAATCCTCATCTGATACAATTCAATCCTTCTGTGGTTACCGGCGCCGGACAGTATCTGGACTATGGCAGCGGCAGGGCTCAGTGCAACCTCACATGCCACAGCAAGGTGCATAGATAAATAAAAAGGTAAAGAAGTTTAAGAAGGTGAAAAAGGGTAATAAGGGGAAATAGGGTAAGAAAGTTACAGGAAGGTAAAAAGTTACACCTAAATAGGGGAAGAAGGGGAAAGGGTTTAAAAAGGGGAACCCCTGAAAACCTTTTTTGGTCTAGAGGAATCTATAGGAAATTGTCTGAGTATAAATAGTCTGTCATGCCCGAATGACTTAATCGGGCATCCAGAAAAGAAAGTACTGGATTCCCGCTTACTGACTGCGGGAATGACGAAAATCTTTTTTTGATGCAATAAAGTGTCATTTTGTTGTAAAAATTTAT
>JACRGY010000041.1 GCA_016212165.1 Nitrospirota bacterium | reverse complement strand
TTTTGAAAAAAGGAACAGGGCAATTACAGATTGCTATGAGCCGGGGTCTACCTTCAAGATAATTGTGGGCGCAGCTGTCATTGAGGAGAAAGAGGTCAAGCTTGATACCAGGTTTGACTGCAGCAAAGGGGCAATATCGGTTGGGAATGCTGTTATACACGATGCGCACAAACATGGCGTGCTTACCTTCAAAGAGGTTATACAAAAATCATCAAATGTCGGTTCTGCGATGCTGGGGATGCAGCTTGGCAAAGAGAGGCTTTATAAGTATGCAAAGCTTTTCGGGTTTGGAGAAAAGACAGGCATAGACCTGCCCGGCGAGGTATCCGGCTGGATAAGGCCTCCTGAAAAATGGTCCGGCATGTCGCTTGGCACGATAGCCATCGGGCAGGAGGTTGCAGTTACCCCATTGCAGATACTGAGGGCCTACTCGGCAATAGCAAATGGAGGTATTCTTATCAAACCCCATGTTGTGTCAGAGATAAGGTCACCGGACGGGACTCTCATATATTCATTTACACCCGCAGGGAACAAGGCGGCCATCTCCAGGCAGACAGCGGATATATTCAAAGACATCTTAAAGACTGTAACAGAGGAGGGCGGAACAGGCAGGAGCGCCTCTGTTGAAGGAAATCAGGTTGCAGGCAAGACAGGCACTGCACAGATCATAGACCCGAAGACAAGAAGATATTCCAGGGAAAAATATGTAAGTTCATTTGTGGGGTTTGTTCCGGCGGATAATCCCATGATAGCAATGATTGTGGTTGTTTATGAGCCGAGGGGACAGATTTACGGCGGTGTTGTTGCAGCGCCTGTCTTTAAGGAAATCGCAAAACAATCTCTCTCTTATCTTAATGTGCCGAGAGAAGATACAAATGAGAAAAATGTTTTGGTTGTTGAGAGGAGATAGGGGAAATGAATAAAAGGGTTCAAGGGGATGATAACCGTTCAAACGGTTTAAGCAGTTTAAATTGTTCTTTTTGCTTGACCCCTTGACCCCTTTTGTAACTATGAAATTGAAGATGCTTATAAAGGATATGGAGATAAAAGAGATGACAGGCAGCGCTGATGTTGATGTCATAGGTGTTGCCTATGATTCAAGGAAGGTTAAACATGGAGATGTTTTTATCGCCATGAAAGGTGAAAAAGTTGACGGCCATAGTTTTATCAATGACGCCGTTAAACGGGGTGCAGCAGCAATAGTGTACGAAAAGGTAACCGGCAGTGAGCTGAAGGCTGACAGCAATAAGCTCACTGCTATTAAAGTCCATGACAGCAGAAAGGCCCTGGCATATATTTCCAATAATTTTTATGAAAGGCCTTCTGATGAGCTGGCAATAATAGGCGTCACAGGCACAAATGGCAAAACAACTACGACCTATCTGCTTAAATCAATATTGGAGGCATGGGGGAAAGAGGTCGGCCTCATAGGCACAATCAGTTACATTGTGAAAGACAGGCATTATGATGCGCCTCATACCACGCCCGAAGCCTTTGAATTTCAGGCTATGCTGAGTGAGATGCTTTTATCGGGATGCAGTCATGTTGTAACAGAGGTGTCATCACATGCCCTTGCACAACGGCGTGTTGATTATACGAATTTTGATGTGGCTGTTTTCACAAATCTGACGAGGGACCATCTGGATTTTCACGCGACAATGGAGGATTATTTCAGGGCAAAAGAAAGATTATTCAAAGAGATTCTCTTAAAAGAGGGGACTTCTGTAATAAATTATGATGATGTCTGGGGAAGAAAATTAATCGGGGATATCAGCGGGAATGTTCTTACATACGGGCTCGAAACAGGCGCAGACATGGCTGCGGTAAATATAAAAGACTCCTTTGAAGGGCTTGTTATTGATATTAAATTCAGAGACAGGGTCTATGGCATCAAGTCTCCCCTGATAGGCATGCACAATGTCTACAACATACTTTCTGCGGCAGGCGCTGCCGTCAGCCTCAATGTCCCATGGGATGTGATAATTGACGGCATAAGAAAAATGAGTTCCGTGAAGGGCAGATTTGAAAAGGTTGATGCAGGCCAGGACTTCCTGTGCATAGTTGATTATGCGCATACAGAAGATGCGCTCGAAAGGCTGATATACACGGCAAGAGGACTGCTAAAGGGTCAGGGGAAAATTATCACTGTTTTTGGTTGCGGCGGAAACAGGGACAAGGGGAAAAGGCCTGTAATGGGGAAGATAGCAACAAGTCTCAGCGATTATGTTGTTATTACTTCTGACAATCCCAGAGATGAAGATCCTGTGGAGATAATAAAGGAGATAGAAGCAGGGGCCTCACGAAGGAACTATGTCATTGAGCCGGATAGGAGAGAGGCCATAAGAAATGCTGTAAAACTCGCTGAGGCAGGGGATATATTGCTTGTTGCCGGGAAGGGACATGAGGATTATCAGGAGATAAAGGGCGTAAGGCATAAATTCAGCGACAGGGAAGCTCTTGAGGGCGCAATAAGAGACAGAACTAAAAATGTTTGAGACAGAGGTTATGGGAACTTTAACAATTGAAGATATCATTAAGGCCACAGGCGGGAGGGTTGTTTACGGCAACGGCAATTCCCATGCCTTTACAGGTGTGGCCATAGATTCCAGGGCGATAAGGGAGGGCGAACTGTTTATTGCACTGAGGGGCTCAAAATATGACGGCCACGATTTTCTTTATAAGGCCCTTGAAAAAGGAAGCGGCGCACTGGTGAATTTTCCTCCTGCGGAACCCCTGAGGGGAAAGATAATAATCTATGTAAAAAACACCCTGAATGCGCTTCAGGATATTGCGCACTATATGCGCATGAGAAGCAATATACCTGTTATCGGCATAACAGGCACAAACGGCAAGACAACGACAAAGGAATTAATCGCATCTATTCTGGGCACGAGATACAGGGTACTTAAGAATACAGGGAATCTTAATAACCATATAGGCCTTCCGTTGAGCCTGACAAAACTCGGTGACGAGGATGAAATGATTGTTCTTGAGATGGGTGCAAGCGCTCAGGGAGACATAAAAGAGCTGTGCGGGATTGCTGTGCCTGATTATGGGGTTGTGACAAACATAGGCCCGGGGCATCTTGAAGGGTTCGGGAGCATTGAGGCTGTGAGAAACACAAAGCTTGAGCTTCTGGATACTGTGAAGGGGGTCGCAGTAAGCGCAGACGATGAATTTCTTATGCAGGGCCTTTCCATGTATCACGGGAAGGTTGTTACATTCGGGATAGAAAATAAGGCTGATATATTTGCAAGGGATATTAATGTCAGGGACAGGGGTTCTGATTTCCTGCTGTGCCTTGGCGCAGGGCGTGAGGTAGAAATAAACCTGAAAGTACCAGGGACATTTAACATCTATAATACACTTGCCGCTGCATCCATGGGAGCTATATTCAATATTGACCTTCAGTCCATAAAGGCCGGCATTGAATCGTTTAAAGGCGTTCCGATGAGGCTTGAGATTAAAGAGCTGTTCGGGGCAACAGTGATAAGCGATGTGTATAATGCAAACCCTGCATCCATGGAAGAGGCAGTGAAGGAGCTTGTAAGGCTGAGAAAGGCCAGGGCTATTGCTGTTCTTGGAGATATGCTTGAACTGGGTTCCTATGCTCAGGAGGCGCACAGAAAGCTGGGAGAATGGATGTCGAAACTTCCAATAGATATTTTTATTGCGGTTGGCCCCCTGATGGCCGAAGCAGAATCCCTGTTTGCTGAAAAGGGAGGGCAGTCCTTCCGTGCAGCTACGGCATTGGAGGCAGGGGAAATACTTACAGGTATTTGCAGGGAGGATGACACTGTGCTTGTTAAGGGCTCAAGGGGAATGGGCATGGAAAAGGTTTTACAAACAAATAAAGGGACGGGAAATGCTGTATAGCCTTCTTTATAAAATGCATGAGTGGTTTTCTCCTCTGAATGTCTTCAGGTACATAACATTCAGGACCGCCCTTGCGGTGATTACCGCGATGCTTATCACATTTATACTCGGCCCCTCTATTATAAAAAGGCTCAGGAGGTTCAGTGTTACCCAGCATATAAGAGATGACGGGCCGCAGACACATTTAGGAAAGACAGGAACGCCGACTATGGGCGGCGTGCTTATAATCATCTCGATACTCATCACTGTTTTATTGTGGGGCGACCTTACGAATGCATATATATGGGTAATGTCCTTCTCTATCGTGGGCTTTGGCGCCATAGGGTTTATTGATGATTATCTCAAGATTATAAAAAAGGATTCCAAAGGTTTACGCGCCTGCTATAAGTTCGGGGCGCAGATATTGATTGCCTTAATGATAGGCATGTTCCTTTATATGAATCCAAAGGACCCTTTCAGCGCTGTCCTGAGCGTCCCTTTCTTCAAAAAATGGCTTTTTGACCTGGGGTGGTTTTATATCCCTTTTTCTGTTGTTGTTATTGTAGGGTCCTCTAATGCGGTTAATCTCACTGACGGCATTGACGGCCTTGCCATAGGGCTTGTCGGGATTGCAGTGCTTGCAACAGGCATCCTCGTTTATATCTCGGGTAATTTTAAGTTCTCACAGTATCTGCAGGTCCTGTATCTTCCGGGCACAGGAGAGTTGACCGTGCTTTGCGGCGCCATGCTCGGAGCATCCCTTGGTTTTCTCTGGTATAACTCATACCCTGCCGATGTCTTCATGGGAGATGTCGGTTCACTCTCGCTCGGCGGTTCGCTCGGGACGCTTGCTGTAATAACAAAACATGAAATAGTGCTTGCGGTTGTCGGAGGAATATTCGTTATAGAGACACTTTCAGTTGTGCTTCAGGTTTCGTCATTTAAACTTACAGGCAAGAGGATATTCAGGATGGCTCCGATACACCACCACTTTGAACTGAAGGGATGGCCTGAGCCGAAGGTTATAGTCAGATTCTGGATAGTGGGGATAATGCTGGCTCTTTTGAGCCTTGCAACCTTGAAATTGAGGTAAGCATGAAAAAGACAGTTTCAAGTTTCAAGTTTCAAGTTTCAAGTTTGAAAATACTTACATTACACGCTATGCGCTACACGCTATACGCTATGCTTTTTACATTGTTCGCTGTTCACTGTTCACTGTTCACTGCTCATGCTGATGAAATAAAATCAAAGGCTGCGCTGGCAATGGAGGATTCTACCGGCAGGGTCCTTTTTGCGAAAAATCCCAATCTAAAACTGCCTCCTGCAAGCACAACAAAACTTGTGACAGCAATGGTTGTGCTTGACAGGGCCCGGCTGAATGAGACTGTAACCATAAGCGAGATGGCGGCAGAAGTGCCCTCGATAAAAGGGACCAGGTTTAAGGCAGGCGAGACCGTGACTGTCGAGACACTGCTCTATGCTGCGCTTCTGAGGTCAGCCAATGGCGCTGCCTTCGCGCTTGCAGAACATGTTGCCGGCTCAGAAGAAAAGTTCGTGGAACTTATGAACAGGAAGATTGCTGCGGTTGGCGCGTCTGACACAAAGTTTATAAATGCAACAGGGCTTCCCGGGAAAGGCCAGCAGATAACAGCATACGACCTTGCGAAAATACTCAGGCACGCCCTCAAATATCCGGTGATAAGGGAGATTATCGGCACCAGAGAAGCAGATATTTCAACATCCGAGGGCAGGACAATCTCACTTGAGAATACGAACAAGCTTTTGTGGTCTGATGAAGGAGCAGTTGGCGGCAAGACAGGATACACAAGATTGGCAAGGCATTGCTTTGTATATGCAGGGAAAAGAGAAGGCGAGACAGTAATCGTTGCTATTCTGGGAGCGCCAAGCAGAAAGATGCTGTGGGATGAGGCAGAACAGCTGGAGGGAAGAGGTTTTGATGTCATAGCAAACGACGGGCAACCGGTTATTTACTTTACAAAAGCTGATTACACGAAGCCTGCCGGAAAGACAGCCAGCAAAAAAAAATCCAGAGCTAAGAAATCAAAGTATGCAAAGGCCTTAGCAAAGAAAAAATCAAAGAAGGCTCAGGCAGCAGTGGCGGAAGGCCGGAAACGTAAAGGCGCTGAAGCGAAGAAGAGCGGTAAAAAAGGAGAGCAGAAAAGCATAAGGGCTGAGGCCTTCAGCGCTCACGGGCTTTTCAGTTAAGGATATGGAAATAAAAGGCAAGAAAATACTCATATTCGGCCTTGCAAGGAGCGGGGTGGGGGCAGCCAATCTGCTTGCTCGCAGCGGCGCAGAGGTGACAGTTACTGATAAGAAATCAAAAGGGGAATTAACAGTTTTTATTGAAAGGCTTTGGCCCTCCGTGAGGCTTGCCCTGGGCGGCCATCCTGACGGGATATTTAAGAATACGGATTTGATAGTGGTAAGCCCGGGAGTTCCATTAGATATTCCGCCTTTGAAAAAGGCAAAAAATGCCGGCATAAAGATTATCGGCGAGCTTGAGCTTGCATATCAGATAATCAGCGATCAGCAATCAGCGATCAGCAATCAGCCCAATATCCTTGCAGTGACAGGGACTAACGGGAAATCAACTACTACAATCTTGCTTTATGAGATGGTTAAAAATAGCGGGTTTAAGGCTATGCTTGGCGGAAACATAGGGAATGCGCTGACAGAGGAAGTAATGGAAAAGGTTAAGGCTAAGTCTGAGGTTGAGAGCAAAGAAAATCTAAACCTTAACCTCAAGCTTGACCTTGATTTTGTTGTTGCCGAGGTATCAAGCTTCCAGCTGGAGTCAATAGATGAGTTCAGGCCCAATGGCGCGGCTATCCTTAATATTACGCCTGACCATCTCGATAGATACCACCATTCCATGGATGAATACAGGGATGCAAAGGCGCAGGTATTTTTGAATCAGAAGGAAGAGGATTTTCTTGTGCTTAATGCGGATGACCCTGAAGTGATGAAAACTGAGAGTGAAAAATTAAAAGTTAAAAGTGAAAAGCCGAAAAGTTTTTACTTTAGCCGTCAAAGGGAAGTTGAGGGGATTTATTTCAAAAAAGGGATGCTATATTGTAATTTTTCTCACTTACCCCTAACCCCTGACCCCTTGCCCCTGATAAGCGCTTCGGATATAAAAATCAAAGGTGTTCACAACCTGGAGAATGCCATGGCTGCTTCGGCCATGGCTCTCCTTGCAAAATGTCCCGTTGATGCAATTGTTAAAACCCTGAAGGAGTTCCCGGGGCTTGAGCACAGGCTTGAATTTGTCAGGGACCTTGACGGAGTGGATTATATCAATGACTCAAAGGGCACAAATGTCGGAGCAGTGATAAAGTCACTTGAGAGTTTTTCAGCGCCTGTAATCCTGATTGCAGGGGGCAGGGATAAGGCAGGCGATTTTTCTATTCTCAGGCCCCTTGTAAAAGAAAGGGTAAAGGCCCTTGTCCTTATCGGGGAGGCAGGAGAAAAAATAAATAAGGCCTTGGGAGACCTGACTGAAACCAGATTTGCCAATGACTTTAAAGAGGCTGTAATGATTTCCAGAAGGTGTGCATCAAGAGGGGATGTGGTGCTGCTTTCGCCTGCGTGCGCAAGCTTTGATATGTTCAGGGATTTTGAGGACAGGGGAAGGCAGTTTAAAAAAATAGTGGGGGATTTAAACTGAATGCACAAGACATATGACAGATGGCTTTTGCTGATAACGGTTTTACTTGTGGGCTTTGGCTCTCTCATGATATACAGCTCGACATCGGTTGTAACCCCGTCGCTGGCCAAAAAGAATATCACCCAGTTTTTTTATTTTAAGAAACACCTTTTTACAATGTTTCTTGGTTTTGGAATTATGTTTACTGCCTATAGACTGAAGCCCGGCGCCATAAAAAAGCTTGCACTGCCTTTGCTCATATTCTCTTTTCTGCTCCTTGTGCTCGTCTTTATCCCCGGGATAGGGATATCTGCAGGCGGCGCAAGAAGGTGGATAAGGCTCTGGCCTTCAACGTTTCAGCCTTCGGAACTGGTTAAGCTTTCGATGGTTATATTCCTTGCAAAGTATATGTCAATGCAGGACTACAGGACTGACAGTTTTGTATCATTTATAAAACCTATCGGAATCATGGCCGTATTTCAGGTCATATTTCTTAAGCAGCCTGATTTTGGCGCAACTGTAAGCCTGGGGATCCTGACGCTTTCAATGCTTTTTCTCTCAGGGATGAGGCTCAGGTATTTGTTGTCCCTGACAGTGTTTGCCGCTCCTTTAATAATAAAACTTGTTAAAGAACCATACCGCTGGAAGCGCATAACATCTTTTCTTAACCCATGGGATGACCCTCAGGGAAGCGGTTTCCAGCTTATACAGTCATTTATTGCTTTGGGCAGCGGAGGGCTTAAGGGAGTCGGCCTTGGCGAGAGCAAACAGAAATTGATGTTCCTCCCGGAAACGCATACTGATTTTATTTTTTCATTAGTTGGTGAGGAACTTGGCCTTGTAGGCGCCGCAATAGTCATTGCATTATTTCTTGTGCTGTTCATCAAGGGGATTTCTATCACTAGCAAGGCCAAAGACAGTTTTGTATATTACCTGTCCTTCGGCCTTTCGATAATGATAGCGCTTCAGGCATTAATAAATTTCTTTGTCGTGACAGGCATGATTCCGACGAAAGGGCTTCCGCTGCCTTTTATAAGCTATGGGGGGTCCTCCTTGCTTATGAATATGGCGGCAGTGGGCATTCTGCTTAATCTTTCAAAAGGAGAAGATGAAAGAAAAGTGATTGACAGGACCAGGGATATGGTGGTCAGGAAAAAGGCATTGAGGGCGGTGTATGGCACAAAGAATTAAGGGTCAAAAGGGGCCAAGGGGCCAAGGGGCCAAGGGGGCAAGCGAAAAGAACGGTTTAAACTGCTTAAACCGTTTGAACGGTTATCATCGCCTTGAACCCTGCTTTGCTGCAGCGGTAGCTTTATGAGGGTGATAATTGCGGGCGGAGGAACAGGCGGGCATTTATTTCCCGGACTTGCAATAGCAGAAGAACTCAAGAGAAGGGATGAAAAGACAGAAGTGATATTCGTTGGCACCGAGCATGGCATTGAGGCGCGGATTATCCCGCGTGAGGGATATCCGATAAAATTTTTGAGGGCAGAAGGCCTGGTAGGGGTGTCCATATTGAGGAAATTAAGGGCGGTGTTGAAGATGTTTTTTTCGATAGCTGATTCTTACAGCATTATCCGGGCTGTAAGGCCTGATATTGTGATAGGTGTCGGCGGCTATGCGTCTGTCGGCCCTGTGTTTACGGCATTTCTTGCATCTGCGCCAACGATGATAGTAGAGCAGAACTCTGTGCCGGGGCTTGCAAATAAAGTGCTCGGGAAATTTGCAGGCGCTGTTGGGGTTACATATCAGGAAAGTATACCGTTTTTTCCGAATGCAAAGACATTTCTTACAGGGAATCCAATAAGGATGCGGATTATTAAGGGCAGTAAAGACGCAGCCTATAACATTTTTTCGCTTGAGAGGGACAAATTTACAATATTTATTTTTGGCGGCAGTTCAGGAGCAAAGAGCATAAACCGGGCAATGGTGGATGCCTTTAATCATATGCCTGACCTTAAAGAGAATGTCCAGTTTTTGCACCAGACCGGCGAGCGTGACTATGAATATGTCAGGGAGTCTTACAGGAAGTGGGGGTTTAAGGGAACAGTAGCGCCTTTTATATACCAGATGGCAGAGGCGTATGCTGTTGCGGATGTCGTTATTTCCAGGGCAGGCGCGACAACGCTTGCTGAGCTTACTGCTATCGGAAAACCTGCGATACTTATCCCTTATCCGTATGCAGCGGGCCATCATCAGGAGCTTAATGCAGGCAAACTCCTTGAGATGAAGGCTGCACGGATGATACTGGACCATGAACTGAGAGGAGATATACTTGCGGAAAATATCAGGGAGCTGTATGCGAATGAAGAGTTGAGGTCTGAGATGGAAAAACAGAGCAGGACTGTCGGCAGGCCTGATGCTGCCCAGAGGATAGTAGATATAGCAATGAGCCTTATAAAGAAAAGGTGAATGGGTAAATGGGTGAATGGGTGAAGAGATATGTTTGAACAGTACAGGATAATCCATTTTGTCGGTATCGGAGGAATAGGGATGAGCGGCATCGCCGAGGTCCTGCATAATCTTGGCTATGAGGTAACAGGCTCAGATATCAAAGATTCCGATACCACTAACAGGCTTAGCAGCCTCGGCATAAAGATATATGTCGGCCACAAG
Organism: Nitrospirota bacterium; assembly: GCA_016212165.1. GTDB lineage: Bacteria > Nitrospirota > Thermodesulfovibrionia > Thermodesulfovibrionales > UBA1546 > SCSY01. The sequence continues at coordinate 13,851 of JACRGY010000041.1, read as the reverse complement.
GCAGAAAATGTTGATGATGCCCATGTTGTTGTTATTTCTTCCGCTGTTTCCAAAGACAACCCTGAGGTGGCTGCGGCAAAAGAGAAATCAATACCTGTAATCCCGCGCGCCGAGATGCTTGCAGAACTGGCAAGGATGAAATACGGTGTGCTTATTGCAGGCGCTCACGGCAAGACAACGACCACATCCTTAATCTCAACAGTGCTTGCCCATGGCGGCCTTGATCCCACAGTTGTTATCGGCGGCAGGCTTATAGCTACAGGGAGCAATGCAAGGCTGGGGCAGGGAGATTTCCTCATTGCGGAGGCTGATGAGAGCGACGGCTCATTCCTGAAGCTTTCCCCGACAATTGCAGTTGTTACAAATATAGACCGGGAGCATATGGATTTTTTCAGGACAATGGATGCATTAAGAGAGGCATTCCTGTCATTTATGAACAAGGTTCCGTTTTATGGCGCATCAATAGTCTGCATTGAGAATGAGGACATCCGGAAGCTTGTCCCCTCTGTACACAGGAGGTGCATAACATACGGGCTTTCATCTGATGCCGATATATATGCCGTTGATATAAAAAAGGGTTTCATGTCAGTGAGTTTTGATGTGATGCATAAGGGCAAAAATATCGGGAATTTCAGTCTTCCCGTGCCCGGCCTGCACAATGTCCTTAACAGCCTTGCGTGCATAGCGGTTGCAATGGAACTGAAGATGGAAGCCGGTAAGGTCAAAGAGGCCTTGAACAGGTTCAGCGGAATACAGCGGAGATTTGAATTAAAGGGGGATGAAAAAGGGGTGAAGGTCTTTGACGACTACGGGCATCATCCAACAGAGATAATGGCAACGCTCAGGGCAGCAAAGGAAGGGCTGATTGATAAAACGCAGAGAGCGGAGAGCAGAGAGCAGAGAAATGGCGGAAGATTGTTTGTCGTATTTCAACCCCACAGGTATACAAGGACAAGGGACCTCATAGACGAGTTTTCCGGATGTTTTGCCGATGCTGATGTGCTTTACCTGATGGACATATATCCTGCAGGCGAAAAGCCAATAGACGGCATTAATTCCAATGTCCTGTTCGACAGGATAAAAAAAACAGGGCATACAGGAGCTGTTTATTTTTCCGACAGAGAAAAACTTATGGAAAATCTTTTGTTGAGATTGAGGCAGGGAGATGTGGTCTTTACACTGGGGGCCGGAGATGTCTGGAAGGCCGGAGAAGAGATATTGAAAAGGTTGCGGTTAAAGGCGGGTGGATAAAATGTCAATCATTGCAGACGAGCATTTATGGCAGGAGATAATCTCTCCTGACAGTTTTTCAGGAGAAGTTATATTCGGGGAAATGATGAAGGGGCATACCTCACTTAAAATAGGAGGCCCTGCCGATATTTTTGTATTTCCGCAGGAAGTGATTTCCCTGAAAAATAGTATTGTTGCGTTAAAAAAGAAAAATATTCCGTTTATGCCGGTTGGCGGAGGCACTAACCTCCTTGTAAGGGACGGGGGCATAGAAGGCGTGGTGGTTTCTCTCAGGGATTGCAGGCGCATTGAGGTCGTAGACGATACAAAGGACCTGGCCTCGCTTTTTGTGGAATCAGGAGTGCCTTTGCAGAAGCTTGTGAGCTTTGCAAGGGAAAACGGGTTCTCAGGCCTTGAAGGGCTTGTTGGAATACCGGGTTCTGCCGGCGGCGCAATTGCCGGCAATGCCGGGGCATACGGTTATTCAATGAAGAACGTGGTTATTTCTGCCACAGTGATGCACGCTGACGGCAGGCTTGCCAAACTGGGAACTGAAGAAATCGGGCTTGAATACAGGAAGTCAAATATTCCGGCAGGCTCTATCATACTGAGCGCTAACATAAGGCTGAGAAAAGATATAAAAGAAGACATTGCAAAGAGGGGCGAAGGTTTCCTGAAAGAAAAACGCGGGAGGCAGCCCTTATCCGAGCTGTCGGCAGGATGCGTGTTCAAGAATCCTGAGGGCACGTCAGCCGGGAAATTGATAGATGAAGCAGGGTGCAAGGGGATGAGGATTGGAGATGCAGAGGTCAGCGCTGTTCATGCCAATTTTTTAATTAATAAAGGCAATGCAAGCGCATCTGATTTTATAAAGCTTATGGATGCGGTGAGGGCAAAGGTGCTGGCAACTTTTGGTGTGGAGCTTGAGGCTGAGATAAAGGTTGTGGGGAGAGAATGAATATGATGTTAGAAGCAAGGCATAATGTTTTCGCTTAAAAAGATAGGTGTTCTCATGGGCGGTGTGTCTGCTGAGAGGGAGGTTTCTCTCAGGAGCGGGAAGGCTGTTTTTAATGCCCTGAAAAATCTCGGATACAATGTTGTTTTAATGGATGTTTCATCAAATGTGTGCGGGGAGTTAAAAAGAGAGCGCATTGATATGGCGTTCCTTGTTCTTCACGGAGGCTGGGGCGAGGATGGTTCGATACAGGGGCTTCTGGATGTGATGGGCATCCCGTATACAGGCTCCGGCGTGCTTGCCTCTGCGCTTGCAATGAACAAAGAGGCATCCAAAAAAATATTTCTCTATCACAAAATCCCTGTCCCTCCTTTTGCAGTTATCAGCCGGAAAGCTATCAGCTATCAGCTATCAGCTATCAGCTTCGGCATGCCCTGGGTTATAAAGCCTGCATCAGAGGGTTCAAGTGTGGGTGTGAGTATTATTAAAAACAAAAAACAGGTCAAGGACGCCTTTGAGAAATGTTTTGAATACGGCAGGGAAATAATCGTGGAGAAATATATCAGGGGCAAGGAGGTCCAGATAGGAATCCTTAATGACAAAAGCCTGGGCGGCGTTGAGGTGAGGCCGGCTCTTGAGTTTTATAACTATGAGGCAAAGTATACACCGGGGCTTACTGAATATATCCTTCCCCCTGAGATAAGCGAGAGAACCTACAGGAAGGCAAAAGATATTGCTCTCTCTGCTCACAAAGCTCTGGGCTGCAGCGGCGCAACAAGGGTTGACCTGATTATAGGAAGGAGCGGGAACCCTTATGTCCTTGAGGTAAATACCATCCCGGGCATGACCGAGACGAGCCTTCTCCCGAAGATTGCAAGGCTGGCAGGCCTTGATTTTCCGATGCTCATAGAGGAGATGCTTAAGGATGCGGTTAACAGGGCAGGCAGGACAAAGATATGAGAACCAAAAAGATAAATAAGCAATCATCCTCACAGAAGACAGGGAAGAGGCGCTGGCCATTGAAGCTGGGAATGATGATTTTATTGATGGGAGGCATATATTTCGGCGGGAGGTATGTATTTAATATTGTAAGCCATACAATGTTTCCGGTGAAGGAGATTATTTTTTCAGGCAACAAACATCTTACAGACAATGAACTAAAGGCAATAATGGGGCTTAAAGAAAATGAGGGGCTGATAGGAATATCGAGCAGGGACCTTTCGGCAAAACTTTTGAAATCTGCATGGGTCAGGTCTGTCAGCTTCAGAAAAGATTTTCCCCACAGGCTTCTGGTCATGATAGAAGAGTCTGCGCCATATGCCCTTCTTGAAATGAACGGCCGCACATTCTTTGTTGATGACAGGGGCAACCTGCTGGAGGAGATAAAAGGCGGTTCAGTTCCTTTCCTGCCGGTAATCTCGGGAGACCCCTTTAAAAACAGTGAGACCTTTTCAGAGGCATTGAATCTCGTAAAGGCGATGAAGGGGAAGGGTTTTATCAATATGAAGGGCCGTGTGGAGGTCATTATGCCAAAGGGCGCAGGGTCTGAAGATATCTCCATGCAGGTTGACGGCACGCTGGTAAAAGTCGGGTACGGAGAATACGAGGAAAAGCTCGGAAGGCTTATTGAACTCGAAGATGAAATAAGAAAGAGGGGCATCCCTGTTGATTATATTGACCTCAGGTTTGCCAACAGGGTTGTCGTTAAACCAATAAGTGAGGTCATAAGATGAGAAGGGGCAGCATTATCGCAGGGCTTGACGTCGGCACAACAAAGATATGCGCCCTTGTAGCCGAGGTGCTGGACAATAAAATTAATATACTCGGGATGGGCTCAGCGCCTTCCACAGGCCTGAGAAAAGGAGTTGTGATAAACATAGAGTCTACTGTTGATTCAATAAAAAAGGCAGTGGCAATGGCTGAAACAGCAGCAGGAGTTGAGATAAGGTCTGTTTATGTCGGGATTGCCGGGGGGCACATAAAGGGTTTTGAGAGTTATGGAGCGGTAGGCATCAGGGGGAAGGAGGTCAGGCCCCAGGATGTTGAGCGCGCCATAGATTCCGCAAGCGTTGTATATGTTCCATTAGACAGGGAAGTCCTTCATGTAATCCCTACCGAGTTCATGCTCGATGGCCAGGACGGGATAAAAGACCCTGTGGGCATGTCAGGCGTAAGGCTTGAGGTAAAGGTGCATATAGTTACAGGAGCTGTATCGTCTGTGCAGAACCTGCTCAAATGCTGTGAAAGGGCAGGCCTTGAAGTTATTGATATTGTGCTTGAGCCCATTGCGTCTGCAGAGGCAGTGCTTACAGGCGATGAGAAAGACCTTGGTGTCGCCCTGATTGACATCGGAGGAGGCACAACAGACATTGCCATATACAGGGACGGAAGCCTGAGGCATACTGCGGTCCTTGCGCTTGGCGGCAATCATTTCACAAGTGACATTGGTATCGGCCTGAGGATCCCTGTGCTGGAGGCTGAGAGGGTCAAAAAAAAATACGGGTGTGCAATAACAAGCATGGTTGACGGAACATCGGAGATGGACGTTACAGGAGCAGACAAACAGGTGAGGAAGATTCCAAGAAAATATATTGCGGAAATTATACAGCCAAGGTGTGAGGAACTGACTGAACTTATAAAGAGGGAAATAGAAAGCGTCTCAGCTAAAGAACTCGGCCTCTCAGGGGCTGTGTTGACAGGCGGAGCCTCTTTGCTCGAAGGGCTTGACCGGCTGGTGGAGGCAGACCTGGGGCTTTCAGTAAGGATAGGAATGCCGGAAGGGATAAATACGAAACATATCCCGCATGTCTCAGGCATAGAGAATAATTTGAATAATCCAATGTATTCAACAGGCATAGGGCTTATTCTCCATGGCTCCATGAACGGGAGCCAGAGGGTTTTTTATGGAGACATGTTTAACGGAATATTCGACAGGATGAAGGAATGGGTAGGGAATCTGTTCGGAGTTAACGGGCATGATTTAAGAGGGAAAACAGTAACCATGAAGCAGAGAGTTTAAGGAATAAGGATGATATACAACAACTTGTTAAAGACACGGGATAGTATCCTCGCTCATTCTCGCTCGTCCGCCCGAGGCGGACAAGCTCCGAGGATTTTGCCTCTTTATTTTTATAAAGATTACTATCGGACTATCGGCAAAATAAACCGCTCGGACACTATCCCGTGTCTTTTACATGAATCTCTAAGACAGCTTAATATAGTTCCGCTTATGAACAAGTTTATGGATATAAATTTCAGAAAAATAAAAAAGGGGGTGCTTTATGTTTGAAATGGAAGAAGTAAGAGGGCAGGGAGCAAGTATAAAGGTTATAGGGCTTGGAGGCGCAGGAGGGAATGCCGTTAACAACATGATAGCCTCTAATCTCCATGGTGTTGAATTCATAGCAGTGAATACAGACAGCCAGGTTCTTGAAACTTCACTGGCTCCGACAAAGGTGCAGATAGGGCTGGAGCTGACAAAATGCCTTGGAGCTGGCTCAAACCCCGAGATCGGAAAAGAAGCGGCGCTGGAAGACAAAGAAGCTATTGCCGAATGCCTGAGGGGTTCTGATATGGTCTTTATAACTGCCGGCATGGGCGGAGGCACCGGCACCGGAGCATCTCCTGTTGTCGCAGGCATTGCAAGGGAGCTTGGCGCCCTGACAGTCGCTATTGTAACAAAACCATTTTTCTATGAAGGAAGGAAAAGGGCCATCAATGCGGATATCGGCATGAAAGAACTTCAGAACTATGTTGATGCCCTGATTGTTATACCCAATGACAGGATAGGCCTTGTTGTTGAAAAAGGCACGCCGATGCTCAAGTCCTTTGCCGTGGCAAACGATGTGCTGAGGCAGGCTGTTCAGGGCATATCGGATTTAATCCTTATCCCCGGCCTTATAAACCTGGATTTTGCGGATATAAAGACCATCATGGCAAATGCAGGAAGGGCTGTCATGGGAGTGGGCCTTGGCAGAGGAGAAAATGGCGCTCTGGAGGCGGCCAAAAAGGCCATCTCAAATCCATTGCTTGAAAATTCCTCCACTGAGGGCGCAAAGGGAATTGTTATCAATATTACCGGCGGCCTTGAACTTTCACAGAGCTCTGTTCAGGATGCAGCTGCATTTATATATGACATGGCAGATGATGAAGCAAACATAATTTTCGGCGCAGTCATTGACCCTGACATTGAAGACGAGGTCAGGGTTACTGTGATTGCAACAGGCTTTGAGGAAAAGAAAGAAAAGGTCGAGCTGCCGCAGATCAAGAAGTGGATGCCTGTAAAAGAGCCGATAACATTTAAAGGTTCAGACAGGATACTTGCGAAAAATCTCAGGCCTGAGTATGCAGTGGCCCCGGCAGCAGCCAGCGACCTGATGCCGTATGAAGACCCTCTGGATATTCCGACGTTTATGAGAAAGGCTTCACAGCACAGCTTATAGAGTTGTTTCCCCCCAATAGGGGCTTCCATCCCCCTGGAAGCCCCTCCCCCTCCCTGCGGTTACTGAGCATTGTAAGATGTTTGACAGAGGAGAGGCAAAGAGGGTATACTGTTTTATAATTAATGGTATACCGCAATGGAGGTGATTAAGATGTCGAGGGTTACTGCAAAGTATCAGCTCACAATTCCAAGAGAAGTCAGAAGAGAACTCAAAATTACTCCCGGAACTGAAGTTGACATAGCCAGAAAAGGAGATAAGTATGTCCTTGTCCTGGAGCCTATTAATGAATTAAAAAAAAGGTGGCGCGGGAGATTCAAAAACAGCAAGACGACTGATGAATACATGAATGAAATCAGGGGGAAGGTCTCTTGAAGGTCTGTGTGGATACCACAGTCCTGATTGATGTCTTGAAGGATGAGTTCCGGGATTGTCAGGAAAGCCTATACGCAGCGATTAAAAAAAATGAAGCCCTTGCCGTTCCATCTGTTGTCTATGCAGAGCTTATGCCCCAATTTAACGCTGATATTAAACTCTTAAACTCTTTTTTAAAAGAGCACAGAATAAATATTGAGCCTCTGGATATAGAGTCAGTTACAGCAGCAGGCCAGAGATGGATGAAATATTTAAAAAGAAAATCCAGGATTCAATGTCTTCAGTGCGGGCAGCTATTGGATGTGAAAGAACATGTTTTGTCGGACTTTTATATCGGAGGTTATGCGCTGACAAAATGTGATGCAATCATAACAAGGGATAGAGGTATCTACAGAAAATATTTTTCCGAGCTTCGGAGTTACGAGAACTGTCTTTAGACGATTATGTCAGCCTCATCTCACGACGGCAAAGCCGGTGGCAATCTCTGAGGCACTTTTTGAGGTGTCTTTGGAATTCCTGAATTCAAGCGTTTAAGCATACTTCTCCTGTAAGTCAACAGTTATAGAAAGCCGTATTGTTTGTAGACTACGTGTAGAAAGACAGAATCTTGTGTGAAGCGAGTTGTCTATGGGTTGGAAAGCCGGAAGTTAAAAACCGGTCGCTGTCCCTAGTTTCCCGCCCTAGTTTCCCGCGTGAAGCATATTGTTAGATTTGAGTTTTTTCGAATCAAAAGTAAACTTTTCGCCATACATTGATTCGTACTCAACGATAACGTCTGCTCGCTCAATAGCTGATTTTACAACAGAAGGATTTACTTTCTCCGGATTTTGAAAAGATATTTCTACGATGGTTTTTCCTTCATTTGCAGACATAGCATAACCCTCTTGAAACCATGAATGGTTCGAGGTGTATCCAAGATTTGGGAAAAGGATTTCTAATGCTTTTTCTATTTTTTCTGTTTTCTCTCCTTCTATTATTTCCCCGTCGACTTTAATGGTAAAATTTTTGATTAAAGCAGGCCCGATACCATTATTGTGTAAGGCGACTTTATAATGGCCTTCTTGTGGGTTTGATTCCTCCCAAGTTGTGAGGTGAGGTTTTACAGAAATTCTATTATGTTTTCGTGTTATATGGCCTTGCCAAAAAGAAAAAAGTAATGCGCATAGGGCTATAATAGAGCTTGCTATACCTGTTATCATTTCCCAGTTCATATTGTATTAGTTGTGTTTTTTATAAATCTAACCAGTCATTAGATAGTTAATGGTACTAACAACGGAAATACGATGTTAGTCAGATAAAACTCGACTTTTCCCATAGTTGATTACCGATAATAACTTACACTATTTTGAAGTTTTTGAAAAGTGCCAAAGTCCCATAGTGCCATAGCAAGGGAAACAGGGGTCGAGGGTTCATTCATCCTTCGCAGTGCTACGGAGAACGGAAGGGGGCAGAGGGAAAGCAACAGGGCCGATTTTTAGGCAAATATTAGCCTGTCACCTTTAGGCGCTGGTATGGGGTCGCCAAACTCCTTGGCTGTATCAATCCAGAGTTTAATTGCTTCTTTTGAATTTTTTAATGCGACCTCCGGTGTTTCACCATGTGCCATGCACCCCGGAAGCTCCGGTACCTCAGATATAAAAGCCTTGTCTTCCTTGCTCCAGTAAATAATAATCTCGTATTTATACATTAATATTTTCCTCCAAGTTTATATTTAATTATAACATTTCTTGCCTGTTTCACCTGATACGGTTTTGCTTTATTGCCATCCCTCTGGAGATTAATCTTTTCCACTATCCCTTCTTTCCTGAAAATATGGTGGCTGCCTCTAATGCGTACCTCAAATCCAATATCTTTCAGTAAGCTGCATAAATCCTCGAATAATATATTTGCATCGGAAGTGCCGCTCAGAATTTTTATCAGTAGTTTTTCATATTTGCCCATTGCGCTCTATTTTAGCAGAAATCTGAGAGAAAACCTATGGACGCTTCTCAGATAAAACCCAAGCTCTATTTCCTGTATATTCCTATACGTATCACTCAAATATAAATTTTAGCGAGGAAGTTTGCAAGTTAGTGAGTGGTCGCTCGGGCGACTCTACGCTGCGCTTTGAGAAGAGAGGCAGTGTGGTTCATTTATCACGAGAAGTATTTTAAAGGGGAGAGGGGTGAGAGGGCAAGCCTCTCACCCCTCTGGGGGAAACAACTTAAAAACTTATGCCATCAGTGACTGTGTCCGTGCTCCGGTTCTTCTTCATACCCTACAAACATGGCCTTTATATGCGCAAAAGCCGTGTGTCCGAGCGTTGCCAGATAGATGTGGACAAACAGGAATGAGGTGAAGAACAGGAACAGCAGTACATGGACGCTGTCCACTATCTTTATCCCTCCTACAAGGTTTGTCCATTGTGAGAAGCCTTTCACATCCCACATCAGAAGCCCTGTTGCTATCTGTATGGGGATGAAGAGCGCCATGATGTTCAGATAGGCCATCTGCTGCATGGGATTGAATTTATTATCCGGCGTGCTGTGGTGCGGGTTCTCCTCACCAACAAATATCCCGTATCCATAATACCTTGCCTGCCGTATGCTTCCCTCGATAAGGCTTCTGAGGCTGAATTCCGGGATATAGATGTTGAACTTGCCCGAGACAAGATAGTAAATCAGCCAGATAAAGAAATTGAAGAGCAGAACAAACCCGAATATATTGTGGATATCAACAGCGGTCCTGAACGATGTTAATTTAAAAACATCGCGGTACCTTATCTGGAGCCCTGTGACTATCAACAGCAGAAAGCTGAATGCATTTATCCAGTGCCATACCCTTACCGGCAGTGGATGGAGGTATATTTTTTTCATCTCCTGCCCTCCTTCCTTAGCTTGTTAAGCCTCCTGGCCTCTCTTATCGGCGAGGTCAGTATCCTTAATGTTATGTGGACTATCGGAACTGACATGCCGCCTACGACCATCAGTATTCCAATAATATCCAGTATCTTTATCCGCGTGCCGCCAAGCGCATAGAACTGGTTTAAAGGCAGTATTGTGAACATGGAGCCCAACACCGCCGGGTTTACATTGTAGCGCTCTTCATGGCCGTCCGGCGTGATAATTGCCATACTGACTGCCTTGAAGGACTTTGAATCGGCATCATGGCATCTGTCGCACTGCTTTAGCGCCTTGCCCTTGGGAGCCAGACTATGAGACTGGTTGCAGTCATTAAGCCCGAGCGTTCCCGTAAGGTTCATTTTTGTGCCGCTATCGCCGAGCTTCTGATACATATCCCAGAGTTGCTGGTCTTCAATGCCGGTTGCCTTTGCCAGTGTTAAACTTTCGTAGTTTGCTCCAAGGAATTGTTTTACCCTGGCTTTGGAGATATTCTCGCCTGAAGCGCTGTCAGTTATGCGCAGGTAAACCCTGCGTTCCGCATCAGGCACATGACAGGCAGTGCAGGCTACAGCCTCAAGATGTATATCTGAGTTTGGAAGCCACTCCTTATGGAGAGCCGCTGTATTCTTGTGACACCCCATGCATGTTGCCCTGGGCGACCTTGATGCAAGCGCAGGCCGCATCTCATGTGCAGAATGGCAGGAAGAGCATATAGGAGCGTTGCCTTTGCCGTTAGTTTTTGCCTGGCCATGGACGCTTGATTTGTAGGCCTCAAAAGTGGCCTCATGACATTTTTTGCATGGCACCCCGCTTATTGTTTCTACCAGTGCCTTGTGCCCCACAGAGTGGGCGCCGTGACAGTCTGTGCATACAGGGGCTTTAAGGTTGCCCTGCATAAGCATATTGGAGTGAATGCTTCCCTGATACTGGTTGTATTTTTCAGGGTGACACCCCTTGCACACCCCGGCTACGGATATTGATAGTTCGCGTTTGCTTCCGAAAGTCTTTACCGGGTGCTCTTTTTTGGAAAACTGGGTGTGGCAATCAGAACAGTTGTGGGTGCCGTGCACCGATTTCCTTAGAATTGTTTCATCGATTGTAAGAGAAAGAGTTTCCCCTTTCATTGAGAGATTCAGGTCTTTTTTGTGACAGGTGAGACAGTACTGAGAGTTGCTGGCTGTTGCTTTACCTCCTGAGACTTTGCTGATGGAGTGGGAACCATGGCAATCTGAACACGGCGGGGCATTGGCCCGGGTTATGGCTTGCTTGTGTATCGGCTTTGCCAGAACCTGTTCATCGCTATGGCATGTCTTGCAAGCTTTTGAGATCTGAACTGCAAACTCTTTTTTGCTTGCATACTGGGCTGAGGGGTGGTTGTCCATGGAGACTGTGCTGTGGCAGCTGGTGCAGGTCAGGAAGCCGTGTACAGTATTTTTGAAGTGGCTTTCTTCAATGTAGACAGAAACTTTTTCCTTGTTCTTGAATGTCTTGACAACGCCCTGGGTTGAGTGGCAGCCCATGCACATTGCAGCCTCGTCGGATTTCAGGGCATCAGAAGCTACTGCTATGCGCGAGAGAAGTGTAATTACGATGAGCAGAGACATCAGGGGGAGCAGGCATATAAACAGCAGGCCTGAAATGGGGCCGAGGATGAAGATGCCTGTGGTTGGCACCTTCAGGTATCTTACCTGTCTGCTGCCGGGGAGAATTTTTTCATGCTCCAGTTCAATGCTTTCTCCGCTGGACAGATTCCAGTAAGTTCCCTTTTTTACGACTTGTCCGCCATAAAATCTGAACATTTTACTACCTCCTTTCTTTGGATTTAGATTTTCTAATAATTAAAATATATAGGCAGCCTTATAAAAAGTCAACCATAATTTTTTATAGCCTGATGTGCCGGGCTGATTGTCGGGGCCGGAAAAGGAAAATACAATAAAGATGCTATTTTTCTGTGCTGATGGAGCGGATGAATTCTGCGAGGTTGGCCCAGTCTTCTGCGTGCATATCAAGAAATTCAACTCCAATGTCATATATCCTTGGGTCACTTTCATTTATCTCTGTGCAGGAGACAATTCTTCCAAGGAACCTTATAGCCTTGCCGTCCTTAAGGTATATATCTGCTGGTACTCCTTCGTCTGGCATTCCCTGCATCCGGCCCCGGAAAGGCGTTATGTCTTTGAGGAGCAGTTCCATTGGCATCCTGTCTTCCGGATTCATTGGCTGCATGGTCTCTATGAGCATGCCGAAAGGGCTGATAAGCTTCACCTTGTACCCGAAGGGGTCGCACAGGACAGCATTTTTCTCTGCAGCAATCTTGACCCTTAAGCCCATAAGCCTCTCTTTGCTTGCCGCGACTTTGTGCGTATCCATGAAATCAATAAGAGCAGTTGCTTTATCGGTAAGGACCTCATGAAATTTTATGCCGACATTATATACAGGCGCTACATCGGTAAGAGTCTCTTTTTGTGATTTTTTCAGAACAGACCATATAACAGTCCCCTTCAGCTCTATCTGTTTGCCTTTATCCTCAATAAGAATAGAATATTCTTTGCCGACAACAAGGCTTTTCCTGACCTCTATTGCAGCTCCGCCTAAACTCAGGTTCAATATGTTCAGTTCTGAAAGAGTCTTGAGTATCTTGCCGTAGACACCTTTTACCCTGATCCTTTTATGGCGTCTTTTTTCTTCCATAGATAAACACTATCACAAAAATGTCTGCGGTGCAATAGGAGAGATTTTGTCTTAACGGGATTTTGTATTTTGGTAGTGGGTTATTTTGATTTTTAACCTTCGCTTCATTGAACAACTGAAGCAACAACTGTTATATTTATTCATGGGAAAGCGCATTTTTCACGTCCTGTTAATTATAGTAGTTGGCTTTCTTGTTTACTCCAATACCTTCAATGTGCCATTTCATTTTGATGATGCGCCAAATATCGTTGAAAACTATAAACTTAGGGATTTAAGTAACTCTTGGCCGCCGTCAGGTTCAAGGTGGTTTGGTTTTTTAACATTTGCTCTGAATTATTATTTCGGAGGGCTGAATACCATTGGCTATCATGTAGTTAATCTCATAATACATATCATTAATGCAATCCTTGTTTATTGGCTTGTGACACTTACACTCAGGACACCGTATTTTAAAGTGTCAGTGATTAGTGCCAGTGAACAGACACAGAAAACTGATACTGTTCCCTATTCACCCATTCACCCATTTTCATCCGTCTCAGGCGGACAAGCCTATTTACCCTTATTTATTGCCCTTCTCTTCGTCTCCCATCCAATCCAGACACAGGCAGTAACATACATAGTCCAGAGATTCACGTCCCTTGCAACTATGCTTTATCTGCTTTCATTGGCAGGTTATATAAAATGGAGAGAGAGCAAAGGGCAGAGAGCAGAGGGCAAAGAGCAACAAGCAATGAACAATGAGCAACGAGTTAAAAGCTATGCGCCAAGTTCCATGCTCTATGCTGTTTCTCTTTTTTCCGCCATCCTTGCCATGAAGACAAAGGAGATTGCATTTACACTGCCGGTTATTGTTGCCCTTTATGAATTTATGTTCTTTGAAGGTAATCCCAGGAAAAGAATCCTCTACCTGATTCCAATCATTCTTACAATGCTCATAATCCCTTTAAGCTTTATAGGTATAGATAAACCCATTGGGGATGCAATTGGAGAGCTAAGAGAGGCAGCACAGGAGACAGAGGAGATTCCAAGATGGAGTTATCTCTTTACACAATTCAGGGTGATTGTTACATATATAAGACTTATTTTTTTCCCGATAAATCAGAACCTCGATTATGACTATCCAATATACCATTCACTCTTTAATCCAGAGGTGTTTTTATCCTTCCTTTTCCTTTTATTGATTTTTGCTTTTGGTATTTATCTTCTTTGCGCTAAACGCTACACGCTATCTGCTTCACGCTTTTTATCTTTCGGCATTTTCTGGTTCTTTATAACGCTG
>JACRGY010000040.1 GCA_016212165.1 Nitrospirota bacterium | reverse complement strand
TATGCTTATCGCAGGGATAGAGAAAAAAAGCGTGCGAGGGTTGGTCCCGGAACATATCTATGTGCAATATAACAGATTTTCAAGGTGCAAGGAGTGCGGCAATATTTATTGGGAAGGCTCGCATATAAAGAGATTCAGGGAGAAAGTCTGTGATAGATTGGAAGAAATGGAACCACAAAAATAAAGCCTCTAAAGTTTTCTTATTGAATACCGATAAGGTTCTATGAGAGAATAAGGCAAAGACCAAAAACCCGGATTAGGAGGGCATATGCAGCCATCAGCCGTTTTTAAGAAAAGTTCTTTTTATAAATTTGGGACAAATCTGTTTCTGGTTATTCTTCTGGGAGCGATAGTCTCTTCTGTTATTCTTTATTTTGTTTTTCCCAAAGAGCTTCCTCCAACATACACTGAGGCATTGAGGGCCTTGCAAAAACTTGAGGCAAGTCTTTACCTGAAAACATATCTAATATATCTGCCGGTTGCGGTATTTATTTTCATCGGGGTAATTGCGCTAAGCCAGTCCCTAACAAAAAAGATTGTGACCCCGCTTAAGGCTATCTCGGATTTCTCTGCAATACTGGGCAGCGGAGATTTTTCAAAGAGGCCTCCTCTTGAGGGCGCTGACCTGTTTCCTCTTACGCCGCGGCTTAATGAACTCATAGACGTTTATCAGGTAAGGCTGAGTTCTGTTAAAGAGGCTGTTGCAAAACTTGAAACAATACAGAAAGATATTGGAAGTCGGATGGATAAGAACGCCCATGAGGAGATAAGGGCTGAACTTAAAGAATTGATGGAAACAACTAAACAGATAGACAGAATTCTTGATAAAATAAGAGCATGAAATTTTTTTATGTGCTATTTTTATTAATTATTCTTGGCGCCGCGGGTTATGCGCTTTTCGACAGGCCGCATGAATTTTCTGCTGAGGAATGCAAAGGCTGTCATGCCGGCATGCCAAGACCCGGACAGAAAAGCCCCTTGCCTATGATAGGAAAGGTCAGGACTCTCTGCAGCCGTTGTCACTCTAATGTCGTCAGAAAATACTCCCATCCTGATGAGGTAGCGCCTGATAAAGCGAGAGTTCCTGCTGATATGCCATTGTCGGCGGAGAAGAAACTGACCTGTGCTACCTGCCATGATATACACACTTCTTTAGAGTGGAGCAAAATGGTTTCTCTCTTAAGAAGGCCTGTCAAAGGCATGGAATTCTGCAGTACATGCCATGAGGAAAATCCGGGTAAGATATCGCATACAAGGGTGCTCGCTTTTGCGCATGGCGCAGGTTCCAAGTATATACGTACAAATAATTCAGACGCACTTGACAGCCTCTCCATACAGTGTCTCTCATGCCATGACAGCTCAATAGGTAAAGGTGACTCTATCGTTGGCGCTGGTTTCTGGACGCATTCCAAAGACCTTGCGCAACATCTTGGCGGTCATCCGATAGGCGTAAGCTATGATGAGGCAAGGATGAGGGATCCTAACGGATATAAGCCTAAGTCGTCTCTGGCGCCTGTGAAGCTCTTTAGCGGCAAACTCGGTTGTGGTTCATGCCATGATCCATACTCTACAGAGAAAAATAAACTTGTTATGAGTAATAAAGGCAGCGCAATCTGTCTGAGATGCCATAACAGATGAGGGAGGAAATATGAGGACGGAAAGATTTACTTTAAAGGGATTTCAGAAAAATATGCTTCTGCGGTTTATTGTAATTACTGCAACAGGAGGCATTGTTGCAACGATTTTATTTTATATAATCACAAACAGGCGGCTGGAAGAAGTCATTTATACATTTCATCTGCCAAGCAGCATTGATGAATTTCTGTTGCCATATGTGATTACAGCTAATCTCGCAGGCCTTCTTATTGTTATGATTGCCCTGATACTGGCCATGAAATCAACTTTCTGGAAGGTAGCAGGACCGCTTTTCAGAGTTTCACAGGATATACAAAAGCTGATAGATGGGGACCTGACCGTCAATATCAGGCTTAGGAAAGATGATGAATTTAAGGATATAGCCGAAGATTTTGATTTAATGGGGAAGGCAATGAGGGATAAGTTCCTGAAAATAAAAGACCGTTTTGCCGAACTTTCTGCTACTGCTACGGATATGGGAATCTACCATAATGACAGGGAATTGTTTAAGCAAAAAAATGATTTGCTCAAAAAAAATATAGAGGAGTTACGTGAAGGACTTGATGCATTCAAGATATAGCAGAGTGATGCTTTTAATGATTCTCTTGCTGGTCTTTGCCACGCCGGAAATGGCAGCAGGGCATAATTTCATAGGCAAGGTTGGATGTTTTGAGTGCCATGAAAAATTACCCCTGGGGAAAACTGCTTTGCTGCTCAGAACTAATATTGAAAAAATATGCGTGAGGTGCCATAAACTCGAAAAAAGGCTTTCTCATCCCGTTGGCATGGTCCCAAAGGTTATAGTTCCGGTAGATTTGCCGCTTGACAAGGAAGGCAGGGTCAGTTGCATAACGTGCCACGATGTTCACATGTCTGCCGTAAACAAACTTACGGGTAAGAAGACGCATTATCTAAGGAGAATATTAAAAGGCAAGAAATTCTGTTATGCGTGTCATCTCAAGCTTCCGTCTAAGTTTTAACCGTGCCTGTTGGGTATTGCCTGAATTAAATTACGTGTTCATCATATCGAGAAAATCTTTATTGGTTTTTGTGCCGGTAAGTTTCCCCAGCAGAAACTCCATGCTTTCAACAGTGCTGAGCGGATTCAATACCTTTCTTAATATCCACATCTTGTTAAGAACGTCTTTGTCAACGAGGAGTTCTTCCTTTCTTGTGCCTGATGCATTTATATCTATAGTCGGGAATATCCTCTTGTCAACGAGTTTTCTGTCCAGGTGAAGTTCCATATTGCCGGTGCCTTTAAATTCTTCAAATATGACATCATCCATTCTGCTCCCGGTGTCAACCAGGGCAGTTGCAAGGATTGTAATGCTCCCGCCGTTTTCAATGTTCCTTGCAGCTCCAAAAAATCTCTTTGGTTTCTGCAGGGCGTTTGAATCAAGCCCGCCTGATAAAACCTTTCCGCTTGTAGGTATGATGGCATTATAAGCCCTTGCAAGCCTTGTTATGCTGTCCAGGAGTATAACTACGTCACGCTTGCTCTCAACGAGTCTTTTGGCCCTGTATATAACCATCTCAGCAACCTGACAGTGCCTCTGCGGGGGCTCATCGAATGTTGAGCTGATTATTTCTGCTGTGGAGACCTGTCTTTTCCAGTCTGTTACCTCTTCCGGCCTTTCATCTATAAGGAGTATTATGAGGTGTATTTCCCTGTGGTTTTTCTTCGTAGCTTTAGCGATTGACTGCAGGAGCATTGTCTTGCCTGTCCTTGGTGCGGCAACTATCATCCCTCTTTGCCCTTTGCCGACAGGGCATATAAGTTCCATGACCCTTGTTGAATAATCATTCTGGTCGTATTCGAGCTTTATCCTTTCTGTAGGGTAATATGGCGTGAGGTTATCGAAGAGGGTTCTGTTGATGCTGTCTTCCGGTGATTCATGGTTTACTGCCTCTACCTTAAGCAGCGCGAAATATCTTTCGCTTTCTTTGGGAGGCCTTATCTGGCCTGAAACAAGATCTCCTGTTCTTAGGGTAAACCTGCGTATCTGTGACGGAGAGACATAGATATCATCAGGCCCCGGGAGATAGCTGTAATCAGGTGACCTCAGAAACCCGAAACCATCCGGCAGTATCTCAAGAACGCCTGCTCCAAAAACATTGCCTGTTTTTTCTGTCTGTGCCTGAAGAATTGCGAATATGAGATCCTGTTTTCTCATTCCTGAGGCGCCGTCTACATTGAGAGACTTTGCAAATGTTGTTAATTCATCAATGGTTTTTTCTTTGAGTTCTGAAATAGAGACGTTTTCCATAATTAGCTCCTATTTGGGATTTTCTATGTGTGGTTTATATAATAATACCCGGTAGGTCTTTTCCGCCTTAGCGGATTCTTGAGCCTATCCTGGGGGGTTTTAAAACACGATTTGAACTATCGTAGATAGATAGTACTAGAATAAAGTTGCTTTTGTCAATACCTGCATGGTAAATTTTTCTATGAGATATGGAGAAAAGGCAGTAAAAAAGGTCAAACTTGAGATATGGGACAACCCTTATCCTGAAAGGGACTATGAAATCAACATAAGTTTCCCTGAATTTACCTGCCTCTGCCCGCGCTCAGGGTATCCTGATTTTGCAACAATAAATATCGTCTATGTCCCTGATAAAAAGATTGCCGAGCTGAAATCACTGAAGCTCTATTTTAATTCCTTCCGCGATGTGCATATCTCGCATGAAGAGGCTACAAATAAGATTTATTCAGAGCTAAAGAAGAAACTAACTCCCAGATCCCTTGAAGTCATTGGCGATTTCAATCCGAGGGGGAATGTGAAGACAGTAATAAGAGTTTGTTCAAGAGAGATTCAAGGCGGGATGTAGTATTTTCACTCATTCTCGGCCTTTCGGCCTCCGAGGATTTTTCCTCTTGACCCATGATTTATGCTGTTGGAATATCGGAAAAATAAACCGTTCGAATACTACATCCCGCCCCTGGACTTTGTTAATGTTAAATACCCTTAGCTCTTTCGATAAAGAGCTTCATCTTGCGATGGTCTTTTTTGCCTTTTTCTGCCTCAACCCCGCTGCTTACGTCAACAGCATAGGGATGTACTTGGCGCACCGCCTGTTCGATATTTTCAGGAGTTAAGCCGCCCGCAAGGATTATTTTGCCGAATTGTTTTGCCTCTATTGCAATATCCCAGTTGAATATCTGTCCTGTGCCGCCAAAGATTTCAGGAGTATATGTATCGAGCAGAAATGCCGAGACTTTATTTTTGTACTTTGAGATTATTTTAAGGTTATCAATGGATTTTACCCGTATAGCTTTTATTGCAGGCCTTGAAAAATTGCATGCCTTGGGAGGTTCATCGCCGTGAAGCTGGATTGTGTTTATTCCTGTATGGGAAATAACTTTTTCTATATTTTTTTTATTCTCATTAACAAACACTCCTAGCGATGAAATAAATGGGGGTAGCTTTTTAATAATAGCTTTTGCCTTTGCAGGGGAAATATGTCTCGGGCTTTTTTTGAAGAATACAAACCCAAGCGCGTCAGCGCCGTGATCTACTGCTGCCAGCGCGTCATCAAGATTTGTTATTCCGCATATTTTGACTCTAACCATTTGAAAGAATTATAGCATATCTGAATTTGAATAATTCTTATGCCCTTGTGTATCATAGAAAGTGCGGAAGTGCAGAAGCAGCAAATAAGGTGGTGGCGGCTAGTTTTTAATTTGTCATTCCGAGCAGAGCGAAGGAATCTCTAAGAAAGATTGCTTTGGTCATATTGGCCTCGCAATGACAGCATAAAGGAGAGGTTTAATTATGAGTAAGATTTTAAAGCTTGGCATTCCAAAGGGCAGCCTTCAGGAGTCAACATTAAAACTTTTCAGGAAGGCGGGGTATCACATTACGGTATCGAGCCGTTCCTATTATCCGTCATTTGATGACATTGAGATCGAGGCTATGCTGATAAGGGCGCAGGAGATGGCGAGGTATGTCCAGGACGGCATACTCGATTGCGGCCTTACCGGCAAGGACTGGATACTCGAGCAGAATGCAGATGTACATGAAGTAGCTGAACTTAATTATGCCAAAGAGGGCTTAAGGCCTGTAAGGTGGGTTATTGCTGTTCCGAATGACTCAAAGATAAAAAGCGTGAAAGGTTTGAATGGCAAGCGCATTGCAACAGAGCTTGTCGGGTTTACAAAGAGATATTTGAAATCAAAGGGCATAAAGGCAGAAGTGGATTTTTCATGGGGCGCAACTGAGGTAAAGCCCCCATATCTTGCAGATGCAATAGTCGAGCTTACAGAGACAGGAACGTCTTTAAAGGCAAATAACCTGAGGATTGTCGAAACGATTCTTGAATCAAGCACAAGATTTATTTCAAATAAAAAGGCCTGGCAGGACAAGTGGAAGAAGCAGAAGATGCAGAATATCGTCATGCTTTTAAAGGGTGCTTTGTCAGCTGAGGAAAAGGTCGGGCTCAAGATGAATGTGTCTGAGAAGTCCTTTAGAAGGGTGATGAGTCTGTTGTCCGCGATGCACTCACCGACTATTTCAGCGCTTTCTGATAAGGGCTGGTATGCGCTTGAGGTCATAATTGCTGAGAAGACTGTAAGGGATATTATCCCTAAGCTCAAGATGGCCGGAGCAACAGGGATAGTTGAGTATCCCTTAAGCAAGGTGATACCGTAAATTAAGAATAGGGTTCGAGGGGTCAAGGGTTCAGGGGGGCGAGTAAAATATCAAAGAATTATTTTGTCATTCCCACGAAAGTGGGAATCCAGTGAATCCTTGAACCCTCACAGGAGAGAGAATAAGGGTGAAAAAATCTATAGACATAAAAAAATTAGTCAAACCCGAAGTCTTGAGCCTCAGGGCTTATAACGCAAAAGAGATCCGATGTAAAATAAAGCTCGATGCGAATGAAAGCCCGTATTCAGCGTTCAGCGTTCAGCGTTCAGCGTTCAGCGTTGGGAAAATATTTCAGACATTGAACCGCTATCCGGATCCGGAAGCAAAGGCATTAAAGGGAATCATTGCAAAAGATAGCAAGCTGAAGCCTGAGAATATTCTATTGGGAAACGGTTCTGATGAGCTTATTTATTATCTTATTGCCACATTCGGAGGCCCGGTGCTTTATCCTGTGCCTACCTTTTCCATGTATGGCATTATTTCTCAGGCGCTTGGAGAGAAAGGTATAGCGATTAAACTTGATAAAGAGTTTGATCTTAACCCTGATAAAATATTGACTTCGATTAAGAAGCTAAGACCAAAGCTTATATTCCTGAGCAGTCCTAACAACCCTACAGGCAACTGCTTTTCTTCAGACAAAATATTAAAGATAATAGAGGTATCCAGAGGCATCGTTGTTGTTGATGAGGCATATCAGCCTTTTTCGAGCGAGAGAGGGTTTTTGCCGTTGCTCCGTGATTATAAAAATCTTGTTATTATGAGGACGCTGAGCAAGATAGGGCTTGCAGGTTTGAGGGTAGGGTTTTTGATTGCTGATGTCGGGATAATCAAAGAGGTCAACAAAGTGAGGCTTCCATTTAATGTAAATTTGTTATCTCAGGCCATAGCAGCAGAGGCGCTGAAGAATAAAAGGATGATGGGACTATACATAAGCACAATTGTCGCTGAAAGAGAAAGGCTTTTTGGTGAACTCTCGGAAATAAAAGGCATAAAGCCATATCCGACAGAAGCAAATTTTATATTATTTAAAGTAAAAAAATCTGATAAGGTTTATCAAAAACTCCTCAAAAAAGGTGTGCTTGTGAGAAATATGAAAGGTGTTGTGAACGGATGTTTAAGGGTGACAGTAGGGACAAAATATGAAAATAATGCTTTTCTTAAAGCACTTAAAGAGGTGATAAAATGAGCAGGAAAATATTGATTAAGAGAAAGACAAAGGAGACTGACATATCTCTGGATTTAAACCTTGACGGCAGCGGCAAGTATTCTATAAACACTTCTATCCCGTTTCTTGACCACATGCTTTCCCTTATGTGCAGGCACGGACTTTTTGATGTGAGGCTAAAGGCAAAGGGTGACATCACCATTGATGACCACCATACTGTGGAAGATATCGGCATAGTCCTTGGCAAGGCAGTCAGGCAGGCGCTCGGAGATATGAAGGGCATAAACAGATACGGGCAGGCATCTGTGCCCATGGACGAGGCGCTTGCCACAGTGAGCCTTGATATAAGCGGAAGGCCTTATCTTGTATACAAAGTGGAGTTTCCCAAAAAAGGGAAGATAAAGGATTTTGATCCTGACCTTATCGAGGATTTTTTTCAGGCATTTGTGAGCAACAGCAATATCACGCTGCATGTCAATGTTCTCTACGGCAGGAACATACATCATATAATCGAAGCGATTTTCAAAGGGCTCGGAAGGGCGCTAAGAGGTGCTGTTTCCATAGATAAGAAAATAAAGGGTGTTTTGACTACAAAAGGTATGTTATAATCTGCCCTAAAGCTATAGTTTTAGGGCAGGGTTAGGATTAAAAGGGAATTTATATGTTCTTAAAAGACCTTTTTAAACGGCTTATCAATTTAGTTACCTTTGTTGATATCCCCATACGCAAAAAATTTCTCCTCTTCTGGGTCGGCTGTGCATTCTGGTTTGTGGTTATTGCTGTTGTTGCGCTTTTAGGAATCCAGGATACAGTTCATCGCTTAATAATAATCGGTGCTCTGTTAATAGCCCTGAGTTTGCTGACCCTCTTTGCTGTATGGATCTCCCGTGCATTTACAAAGCCGATAGAGGCTATGATAGAACAGATTGATATTCTTTCCGAGGGCGATATCGATCTGACGAAGAAGATAGAAATATTATCAAAAGATGAAATAGGTATTCTTTCCTCACGGTTTAATAAGTTTTTGGATACTATCCATGACATGAGTTCTTTTAAAAGGGTTGTGGAAGAGGATGATACTGCTGAGGATATATACGCAAGGCTGGGGAAGACAATCAATGAGAATCTGGCTCTGAATCCGTTTGTAATTTATGAGGTTTCTAACAGCAAGAATATCATGAGGCCGGTATATACAACAGCTCTTCATGACGTGACAGAGGATTATTGTAACAGGGACATATTGGTAGACTGCAGTCGCTGCAGGGCAAAAAAGACCGGCGAGGTTGTTTCTTCTTTTCCGTACCCCGGGATATGCAAGCACTTTTTTAAGAGTGGTGAAAGAAACCATATCTGTATCCCGATGATAATGGGCGGGAGTACCGGCGGAGTTTTTCAATTTGTCTTTGACAAGGCAGGCGAGCAAGAGGCATTTGATGTAGTGAACAGGAAAGTTGTCAAGGCCTCGAGATATATAAGGGAGGCAGTGCCTGTCCTTGAAGCAAAGCGTATGATGGACACACTGAAAGAGTCCGCCCTGAGAGATGCTCTTACAGGCTTATATAACAGGAGATTTCTTGAGGAATACACTGAAACACTGGTGGCCATATCACAGAGAAGGAATGCTCTGATGGGGTTGCTTATGTGTGATTTAGATTACTTTAAAGAGGTCAATGATATATATGGCCATAATGTCGGCGATGCGATATTAAAAGAGACTGCAAATGTCATAAGGGAATGCGTGAGGGCATCTGATATGGTAGTGAGGTTTGGCGGCGAGGAATTTCTTGTAATCCTTATGGACATCAAGGAAGGCGAGGCAGAGGATGTTGCAGAAAAGATAAGGAAGGCGATTGAAGATACCAAGATAAAAATACCGAGAGGGTTTATACAAAAGACGATCAGTGTCGGCATTTCTGAGTTTCCTAAAGATACCCCTAAATTATGGCAGGCAATAAAATATGCTGATATAGGGATGTATAAGGCGAAAAATGCCGGCAGGAACAGGATTGTGAGATTCGCAAAGGATATGTGGACTGTTGAGGAATATTGAAATCATTGATTGATGAAATTCCCCTTAGAGAAATTAAATACGTCCTCCTTGATATGGACGGTACTCTCCTTGATAAGTATTTCGATGATTATTTCTGGGAACACCTTGTGCCTGAAAAATATGCCGAGAAACACGATATAACTTTTGGTAAAGCAAAAGAAGAACTTTTAAAAAAATACAAGCACCATGAAGGGACCTTGAACTGGACAGATATAGATTTCTGGTCAGGGGAACTCGCTCTGGATATCCCGGCCCTAAAAGAGCAGATAAGGCACATGATAGAGGTGCATCCTCATGTAGAGGATTTTCTGAGGATGCTGAGGAGACATAAGAAAAAGGTCTTTCTCGTTACAAATGCGCATTACAAGGTGCTTGCCCTGAAATTTAAAAAAACAGAGATAGGGAAATATTTTGATGATACAATAACCTCATGCGAGATGGGGTATCCGAAAGAGATGATAGAGTTCTGGAAAAAGGCGGAGAAAAGGCTTGGATTTGATAAGGAGAAGACCCTTTTTATAGATGATACAGAGGAGATATTGAGGACTGCAAGAGAGTTTGGAATCAAATATATACTTTATAAGGCAAAGGCAAGCTCGAAGATTAAACCGAAGCTTTCAAAGGATTTTTTGCATATTTTTGATTTTAATGAGCTGATGGAATGAAGGGAGTAATAGACATGGCCTTATATCCTCGCTCATTCTCGGCCTCTGGCCTCCGAGGTATTTTACCTCACCCCTCTTTTGTTCCCCCCTTGCCAAGGGGGGAATTAAGGGGGGTAAGCTGTCTGAATATCGGCAAAATAAAACCGCTCGGATACAAGGCCATGTCTATAGAGCAGTACGAGAGAGTTTATGGACATTGAAATTGTTGATTTTTTGATTATCGGAAGCGGGGTCGCGGGGCTAAGGGCTGCGATAGAGCTTGCACCTTACGGAAATGTCCTTGTTGCCACAAAGGATATGCCAAGAGAAAGCAGTACTGAATATGCCCAGGGAGGAATTGCAGTTGCACTGAGTGATGAGGATAAGGTTGTAATACACTTTGATGATACTCTCAAGGCTGGAGACGGCCTTTGCAGAGAGGAGGCCGTAAAAATATTGGTTGAAGAAGGGCCGGAGAGGATTCTTGAGCTTATTTCATGGGGCGCTGAATTTGACAAAGAAGGAACAAAGCTTGATTTTACAATTGAGGCTGCTCATTCAAGGAGAAGAATTCTCCATGCGCATGGAGATTCCACAGGGAAGGAACTGGAGCGTGTTCTTATAAACAAGGTCCGCTCTTTTCCGTCGGTAAAAAAATACCCTTTTGCATTTACTGTTGACCTGATTGTAAAAGACGGCGAGTGCCATGGGGCCTACGTGCTGAAAGATAGAAAAATGAGCGCGGTTATTGCCAGGTCAACAATCCTGTGCACAGGAGGTGTGGGGCAGATATTCGCGAGAACAACCAATCCTATGGTAGCAACCGGAGACGGTATGGCGATCGCCTTTCGTGCAGGGGCAGTGCTTGAGGATATGGAGTTTGTGCAGTTTCATCCTACAAGCCTGTATTCGCCGTACGCCCCGCAATTTTTGCTGAGCGAGGCGATGAGAGGCGAGGGGGCAGCCTTAAAAAATATAAATAAAGAACATTTTATGAGAAATTATCACAGCGATGCGGAACTTGCGCCAAGGGATGTTGTCTCAAGGGCCATAATCTCTGAGATGGTCAGGACAGAGAGCAATCATGTATATCTTGATATGACTCATCTCGGAAAGGATTTTGTCAAGAAAAGATTCCCTAAAATTTATTCTACATGCCTTCAGTATAATATAGACATAACAGAGAACCTGATCCCTGTATCTCCGGCTGCCCATTATATGATGGGAGGAGTTAAAACTGACTTAAACTGTGCTACAAGCATAAAGGAACTTTATGCATCTGGCGAGGTTGCATGCACCGGTGTGCACGGTGCGAACAGGCTTGCAAGCAACAGCCTTCTTGAGGGGCTTGTTTATGGCGCGCGGGCAGGCAGGGCAGCACGCGAGTCTGTAGTGAGCTTAAAAGAGTTACAGCTTAAGGCTCAATATGCAACGCAGTATTCACCGGCATATCATTCTATCCCTGAGCATGACGAGATAAGAATGACACTGAGAAAACTTATGTGGGAGCGGGTAGGCATAATAAGGTGCGGAGGGTCTCTTGAGGATGCCAGAAAAAAGCTTGCTGAGTGGTCCTTTATTCTGGATAAGGCTTTTTATACAAGGCGGGAGCTTGAGTTAAAAAATATGCTTACGGTCGCAATGATAATTACCGAGACAGCTTATCTGAGGAAGGGAAGTGTCGGCGCTCATTTCAGGTCTGACTATAAAGAGAAAGGCAAAGACTGGCAGAAACATGTTGCATGCAGCAGAGAAGATGATAGAATAAGTTGTGGATGATGTAACAGTTTTTCAGTTTTTTCGCCACGGCGAATCGCCGAAGGAGATAGAGTAACAACCGGAAACTGACAACTAAAAACTACTTTATGAATATGAGAAAATCAAAGATAGTCTGTACGATAGGCCCCGCATCCGGGAGCAGGGGAATGATACATTCTCTTATAAAAAATGGGATGGATGTTGCACGTTTGAATTTCTCGCATGGCGACTATGAATCTCACAGGAAGGTCATAGGTTTTATAAGGGAGGAATCTAAAAAACTTAGAAAACCTGTTGCCATACTGCAGGACCTTCAGGGTATTAAGATCAGGGTTGGACTTATCACTGGCGGCTCTGTTGAACTTAAAAAGGGAGCAGAGATATTCCTTCATGGCGGGACAGAAGTTAGCAGCGCTGAACATATATTTATATCTTATCCTGCCCTTAAAAAAGATGCCAGGATAGGCGAGGGGATACTTTTTGATGATGGATTGATTCAGGCACGCATAACAGGAAAAATAAGGGACGGCCTGAGGGCGAAGATAATTGAAGGCGGTATATTAAAAGATAAAAAGGGAGTGAATCTTCCTCATACTAAGACAAGCCTGTCATCTTTTACCGGCAAAGACAGAAAAGACCTTGATTTTGGCCTTAAGATGGGCATTGATTATGCCGCACTTTCATTTGTCAGGAGCGCGGGAGATATAAGAGTTGTAAAAGAATGGCTTAAAAAAAGGCACACGACATTGCCCATTATAGCGAAGATTGAAAAACCTGAGGCTCTTGATGACATTGATAATATACTCTCTGAGGTGGAAGGTATAATGGTTGCAAGAGGAGACCTTGGAGTTGAGATATCCCCTGAAGAGGTGCCCATGCTCCAGAAGACCCTTATCCTCAGGGCGAATGAGAAAGGAAAGCTTGTGATAACAGCCACGCAGATGCTCGAATCAATGACAGAGCATACCAGGCCGACAAGGGCCGAGGCAACAGATGTGGCAAACGCCGTGCTTGACGGTACGGATGCATTGATGCTTTCCGCTGAAACAGCAACTGGCAAACATCCTCTGGAAGCAGTCAGGATGATGGATAAGATTATAAGGTTTACAGAGTCTAAGTTTTCCGAATACCGGGGCCATCCTCTCGGAGAGTCGAGTCTACGACACATAGAAGGGCTTGATTCGTATTTTTCGGATTTTTCCAGTGCTGTTGCTGAGGCGGCATGTTCTGCAGCAGAAGAAATCAAGGCAAAGGCCATAGTCGCATTCACTCAATCGGGGTTCACGGCAAGGCTTGTTTCCAAGTTTAGGCCAAAAGTTCCTGTAATAGCGTTTACTCCTGACAGCAAGATAAAGCGCAGGATGTCTTTATACTGGGGAGTGACGCCGATGCTGATAAGGCATCTGGCAAGCACTGATGCCATGATAAAAGAGGTTGAAACATCTCTTATTTATTCCAGGATTGCCGGGAAAGGTGATAGTATTGTTATTACGGCCGGCTCACCCCTGGGAACTCCGGGAAAAACAAATCTTATGAAATTGCATACGATTGGCGAATAGTTATTTGCTGTTTTCCAAACGTATTTTAAGTTCCGAAACAATGTCTTTGTATTGCGCAGGCGCAATTTTTATGAATTCTCTATAGTAAACAGATGCCTTATCTTTTTTTCCCACGCTTTCCAGTGAAAGCGCAAGATTATAGTATAATTCAACGGTTTGACTGCCCTTTACAAGAGCTGTTTCATACATATTTATTGCTTTTTCATAATCGCCTCTTAAGAAATATATATTACCGACAGCGTTGAACAATTCTATTTGGTTGGGATTGAGTTGGAGCGCAATCTGCCATTCGCGCATTGCCTCATCCAGAAGCCCTGCTTTTCTGTATGCATCACCGAGAGCGAAATGGCCCAACAAAGAATTGGGTGATTTTTCCACGATCTTCTCAAAAAGAGTGATGTTAGTCGTCCATATCCTGTTTGCATAAACGGTTATAGCCGAAAATATACCTGTTATCAATATGCCCCCGATCAACACATATCTTTTCCCTTTATCTCCACTGAGCCTTATGAGAGCTGCAACTGCAAAAAGAGAAAACAGCATTGCAGGCACATATAAAAACCTCTCTGCTATAGATGACAGGTCCTGCCCTGCAGGGAATGTATTCACCCGCCATATAACAGGCAATAGCATTATAAATGGAAATGATAGAAGGAAGAGCATGATATTGTCTTTTCTTAGCTTAAAGAGTAGGTAGAATATTGATATTAGGAGCATTATTGCAATAATGACTTTTGGCTCAAGTATGGATGAATACCACCTTGCGGGGTAAAACAGGCTTAAAGGATAGGGAATTGAAAGAAGTCTTATGTAATCAAGGGTTGCAACAGCCATTGTGAGAATCCGGGTAAATACCGGCTCTGATACCTTCATGCCCAGAACAGTATCGAGGGTCATAACACGAAGTATAAGATATACACCGATAAGTGCAAAATAAGGGATTATCTCTATCAGCCCTTTTTTAATGCCTTTTTTATGAGTTGTGAGAATCAGAAGTGCAAAAGGGAACATAACGGCAGGTTCTTTTGAAAGAAGCGCAAGAAAGAATGTAATAAGGGAGAGGTATTTATTTTCTCTGAGATAAAAGTAAAGGGCCAGAATCACAAATAACCCAAATATCACCTCTCCTGAAGCTGCCCTGCCGACAGACTCATTGTGAACGGGATGGACAGCAAATATGGAGGCCGCAATGATTGATATCAGTTCCTTGTTCTTTTCATCAGCAAATAAAAACAGTCCGGTCCTGTAGAGAATTACTACAGCAATTAAATGGGCAAATATATTTATCAGGTGAAAGCCGGTAGGGTTTAATCCCCATGCCTTATAGTTAAGCACAAACAGGAGTGATACCATCGGCCTGTAGTAGACCTGCTTATATTCGGTATAACCGGCCATCTTCCACATGGGTTTTATAAAAATCGACGGGATCTCATTTAGGGGGAGGTTAATTCTGGGATTTTCTACAATAAGCCCGTAGTCATCCCATACGAATGAATTCTGAATAGAATTTGCAAATGCAAACGCAACAAGCAGTATAAGAATGATATAGTATTTCATGAATATCTTTAAAGTATTTTTTGCCAGGACATAAATTAAGGCATCTTTATGTCATAAGTCTTAATTTTGCGGTGAAGATTGCTTCTTTCTATATCCAGAATTTCTGCTGTCTTAGATATGTTCCAGTTGTTTTCCCCGAGTTTTTTTATAATATAATCTTTTTCAAAGGCATCTCTTGCATCCTTGAGTGTTTTATATGTGAAATAGTTCAGGGTTTCATTTTCGCCCGGCATGAACAGATTCTTGCTGGTTATTGTATTTGAAGGCGTCATTATGACAAGCCTTTCAATAACATTCTTTAATTCCCTTACATTGCCGGGCCAGTCGTATGACATAAGGCTTTCCAGCGTCTCCGGTATTATCTTTTTGGCGTGCTTGCCGTATTCTGCTCCAAGGGACTCAAGAAAGTATTCGACGAGGAGCGGTATATCCTCTTTTCTTTCTCTTAATGGCGGGATGAATAAAGGTATGACGTTTAACCTGAAATAAAGGTCTTCCCTGAAGTTGCCTTTTTTGGCCTCTTCTCTCAGGTCTTTATTTGTGGCAGCAATAATTCTGACATCAACAGTTATATTTTTATTGCCTCCAACTCTTTGAAATTCCTGGGTCTCTATAACCCGCAATACCTTTGCCTGAGTCTGCAATGACATATCGCCTATCTCATCGAGGTACAGGGTACCTTTGTCGGCAAGCTCAAATTTCCCGTTCTTTTTTTCAAAGGCCCCTGTAAAAGATCCCTTTTCATGGCCGAACATCTCGCTCTCTATCAGCTCCTGGGGGATAGCAGCGCAATTTACTTCAATAAAAGGCTTCTCATTTCTTGTACTTTTCTCATGCAGCAGCCGTGCAACAACTTCTTTGCCTGTGCCGCTTTCACCAAATATCAGGACACGGCTATTACTCCGGGCAGCCATCTCTACCTGTTCTCTTAATTCTTTTATTTTTTGCGATTCTCCGACAAGTTTCCATTTTTTTATCAGATTTTCTTTAAGCACTATGTTTTCCATCTCAAGAGTTCTTTTTTCGAGCGCCCTTTTGGCCACAAGCACTACCTTTTCAAGAGAGAGAGGTTTTTCCAGAAAATCATATGCACCCATCTTTGCTGCCTTTACTGCCAGTTCAATATTCCCGTGCCCAGATATCATGATTACAGGCACATCAGGTTTTATTGCCTTAATTTCCTGAAGGGTTTGAATTCCGTCCATGCCGGTAAGCCATATATCCAGGAAGACAAGGTCGGGAGAGGACTCCCCGAGCATCTTTATCGCTTCTTCTCCTGATTTTGCAGTCAAGATATCATAGCCTTCGTCTTCTAATATGCCTGACAGGCTTTCTCGTATCCCTTCTTCGTCATCTACAATAAGAACAGCAGGCTTTAACACTTCAAATCTCCTTTATAGTTCGTAGCCTTTTATCGGTATTTCTATTGTAAAGATTGTGCCTTTGGGTGCATTATCTCTTAATCTGATGTAACCTCTGTGTTCTGTAACAATTTTATTTGCAATGGCAAGTCCAAGTCCTGTGCCTCCTTTTTTAGTAGAAAAATATGGCAGGAAGATTCTTTCCTTGTCTTCTTCCCTCATGCCAGGCCCGTCATCCGCGATATCAATGAATACCCTGTTTGATGTTTTGTCCGCATTCACTTTAAGCTCTATATTACCACTATTGCCCATGGCCTGGAATGCGTTGTCGAAAATATTAATCAGGACTCTCTTGAACTGCTCTCCATCCAGGTCTATAAGCGGTATATTATCAGGTAGTGATACCTTAATGCCGAATCCTTTATAGTCCTTATAAAGTTCCAGAACTTCCTCTATTATAGCGGTAAGATTTGTCGGCGTCTTTTTTATCTCCGGCATTTTCCCGAGCCTTGAAACATCATCTACAAACCTCTTGAGGCTGTCGACCTGCTTCACTATTGTCTTTGTGGAAGGCTCAAATATCTGGTCAAAATCTTTATCTTTTTGTTCCCACTTTTTTAACAGCCTCTCTGCCGAAAGTTTAATTGGAGTAAGCGGATTTTTTATCTCATGGGCCATTCTTTTTGCAACCTCTTCCCATGCAAGCGCTTTTTGAGCCTTTATTGTATCCGTGAGGTCATTAAAGACTACCAGAAGGCCAATCGGCGCTGAGGTATCATCCCTCAGCGTGGTGACAAAGACCTTCAATGTAAGGCTTTTTTCTCCAACTATTGCCCTTACCTCTTTATTGTTAGTGCCGTGAAGGTCTTTAATTATTATTCCATTGATGAAGGCGTGAAGTTCTTCCGATGTAATCTTTGCCATCAGCTCCCTGTAATTTTTGTCTTTGACTTCCACCAGATTTATATTCAGGATAGAACATGCAGCATTATTTATGGTCAGTATCCTGCCTGTAACATCAAGGAAAACAACGCCTGAGTTAATATTTGCGAGTATGTTTTTCATTTCTACATAAGCCTTCTGGAGCGTTTCTTTCCCCCCTTTCAGCTCAGATACCATGTGGTTAAAGGAATTTATCAGGAGGCCTATCTCATCTTCCCTGTGGAGGTTGAGGTGAATATTAAGGTTCCCGGCTGCAACTTCTTCTGTCGCCTGTGCAAGACTCTGGATGGGGCTGGTGATGCCGTTTGCTATCTTCAGGGCTACCCATAAAGACGTAAACACAACGATTAACGTAAAGAAAGCAAGTATTAAAAGGTAGTTCATTTTTAACGGTACTTTCCATGATTCCAGTTTTATATAATCCTCGTATGCGCTTTTTATTTTTTCAACATTAGTTACAATATCTTTTGGCAGGTGCGTTTCGATAACTGCAATGCCTGTTAACTTTCTCCCGCTATACTCCGGAATAACAGCCCTGATAGTATCTCCATCTTCGCCGGATATGACCTCTGTGCCCTCTTTTCCATCAAATCCGGCCTTTATCGTCTCTGTTGGATTATCAGGACTTTTACTCATATGCACGATTTTGTATTCGGACGAGTGCTTTTCACCGGACAATAACGCTTTTGCAAACCCCATAGTTTTTTGTCTTTCCATTTCGTAAACTGCCTTTGCAACTTCGAGAGAGCTTGTGAGAGGTTGTCTGAACTGAGGGGTCAGCAGTTTATCTATATAATTTGTGACAAGGCCGCTTGCTACAAAGAATAGAATGGCTGCCGGTATGAATGTAAGTACAACAAACACGGCAACAATCTTTGTCTTGAATTTGTATCCGAGGATCTTCTGTTTTCTCTCAATATATAGCTTAAAGAAATTTTTTCCTACAAAGAACATTAATGTCAGCAAGGCAATTATATTAAGGTTCAGAAGGACAAGGAGGAGGACCCTTGTCAGGATAGATACGGTTCCAAGCCTGATGTAGTGCAACTCAATTATAAAGGCAGCAATTATAAACATAAAAATGCTCAGCGATATGAGCCCGTTCTTAAGATTTCTCATTTGATATGCCCCACGCGGAAGATTGATGAGTCTTTTACAGTTGTAAACTCTTTCTCAGGTACGAAGAAGAACAAGTACCCGATGACAGGAGGAAGCCTTCTTAATCTGGACTCGACTGTTATCCTGACAAAGTAATCGTCAGGCTCAAGTTCCTTTATATTTGTGAGCTTCAGGTCATTGATGTTTAAAGACCATTTTAATAATGAATCAAGCTCGTTGAACCTTTTTTCTACAATAGTCTTTCCATATAATGATGTCGCCACATATTCTTTTTTGACGGGATCGGCACGCAGTGTTTTTACAAAGGTTTTCCCAAGGACAAATTCATCAGGCCACATATTCCATATCCTGAACAGGTCTATGTAAAACGTGATTTCTTTTGCTATTCCGTTTTTCAGGTCCTGTACCTGTTTTCCGTCAAGCAGGAGGCCCGCTGTAACATACAGCTCGTTATTTACGGTTTTTATTTCAGGCCCGACTATTTCTGTACTGCTTGATAGAGAAGGGAAGAGCAACAGGCAACAAGTGAGAATAGAAAAACAGAAAATAAACTGCCATCTCTTATTTATCAATTTAGACTTGACATCTCCTCGGAAAAAATTTATTGTTCATTATACCATACCAATAAAGTATAGTAGACAGTGAATACCGGATAATGAACAGTTGTTGCTTTTCTACGAACTAAATTATGGGCTAAATAAGGTAGACTATTCACTAACAACCCGAAAAAGGAGGGGTTTATGGATATTAAAGCTGTAAAGATAGATATCCCTGAGAATTGTAATGTAATACTGGGGCAGGCACACTTTATAAAGACTGCGGAAGACCTTTATGAGATTATAGTTACAGCTGTTCCGCATGCGCGTTTTGGCAGTGCATTTACAGAGGCGTCCGGCCCATGCCTGATAAGGACGGAAGGCAATGATAAAGAGCTTGTTGATATATGTGTTAAAAACCTTCAGAAATTGGAAGCAGGCCATGTGTTTTGCATACTGTTGAAGGATGCATATCCTATAAATGTTCTCAACCAGATAAAAAATTGTCAGGAGGTATGCAGGATATTCTGCGCAACAGCAAATCCTGTTGAGGTTATCATAGCGGTTACGCCGCAGGGCAATGGGGTACTGGGGGTTATTGACGGTTTTGCACCTAAAGGAATAGAGGCAGCACAAGACAAGGCTCACAGGAAAGAATTTTTAAGGAAAATAGGGTATAAACTATGAGAAGAGGCAGGGGCGGAGAACCTAAATGCCCTTTTTGCGGGCGACTGTTTGAAAGCCCTTGTGATATAAAGGGTGAATTAGGAAATATTTTCACGGGAGGCAAATGCGCTTGCGGGGCTGTATATGTCTTTGACCGCTCGGGCCATAATCTCGGAGAGGCATATGTTGATGGGCTTGTATTCGCCTGCAACGGCGATTGGGAAACAGCCTGGACATTGACCCCTGACGTAGATTACAGGGTAGAATCATTTTATTATGACAGGGAAAATCATCAGTTGCTTGAAGGGAGCAAGAGGGGCGGCCGGCCAATGGAAAATCTTTTATTTATTACATTAAAGAATAAAGAAGAAAGTCAATCGGCGACTGATAAACAAATATAATTTACTAATAAAATTTATTTATTTGACCGAAGCTGTGCAGATGTATTAGTGTGTATAGCCTAATTTCAAAAATGATAAAAAGACCGGAAACCAAAAATAGCAGGAACGTTATAATATAAAGTTTAGGTCTTGCCCAAAAATAAGGCAATTGATGCTTGTTGGTTATGGGGAGATTTCTCCCTTAACAGAAAATTCTTAACAAAAGAAGGAGGGACGTAAAATGCCAATGATGGATTTTCAGGGAAAACAGATCGAGGTTGATGATGACGGATATATTATTAATCTTGATGACTGGACTAAAGAGCTTGCAGTTCATTTAGCAGGGATGGATGGTATAACGCTTTCAGAGTCTCATTGGGAGGTTATCAACTTCCTGAGAGACTATTACAAGCAGTATCAGATTGCTCCAATGATAAAGATTCTCGTTAAAGAGATTGGTAAGGCAATGGGGCCTGAGAAAGGCAACACAAAATATCTTTATGAGCTCTATCCGGGCGGACCTGCAAAGCAGGCATGTAAGTACGCAGGGCTTCCAAAACCAACTGGTTGCGTATAGTTTTTATTAATAAAGTTTAATGAATGACCGGCGCCCCTATGATATTGATCACAGGGGTGCCTTCTTAAACTTTGGCTCCCTCGAAAAATGAAGAGGGGGCTTTATCCTTGCTGCATGCGGTAGTAGGTTTTCTTTACTTTGAATAATGTAAGGAGTGGCCTGGAAGATAAATGATACTGAAGAATCTCCTGTCAGAAAAGAGAGCCGCCATCCTGGAAAGGTGGTTCGAAATGGTATTAGACAGCTATCCCGCTGACACTTCAAGTTTTCTTAAACAGCAAAAAAACCAGTTTGCTAATCCTGTAGGCGCTGCTATCTCTCAGGGGATAAACGGTATTTTTGAAGAACTCCTGAGCGGCAAGGATTCCGATACAATCTCTGCTTTTCTCGATAATATCATCAGGGTAAGGGCTGTTCAGGATTTTACTCCATCTCAGGCTGTTGCCTTTATTTTTCATCTTAAAAAAGTGATTAGGGAAGAGCTGGAAAAAGAAATCTCAGAAAATCAGCTCTCTGATGAATTATTTGCAATAGAAGCCAGAATAGATAAAATGGCTATGCTCTCTGTTGATATATACGTGACATGCAGGGAAAAGATTTATGACATTAAGGCAAATGAGCTGAGAAATATGACTTTCAGGCTTTTGCAAAGGGCAAATCTGATATGTGAGCTCTCCGA
The DNA here is from genome assembly GCA_016212165.1 of Nitrospirota bacterium. Taxonomy (GTDB): domain Bacteria; phylum Nitrospirota; class Thermodesulfovibrionia; order Thermodesulfovibrionales; family UBA1546; genus SCSY01. The sequence goes on along the minus strand of JACRGY010000040.1, from coordinate 35,399 downwards.
GCCGGAGCAGGCTCTGATTGGCAGCAAGAATCTTAACGTAAAAAGAAAAGAGGTAACGAAATGAAAACCTTATTTCCCTTCTTTGCAGTTATAGTGCTTGTTCTGCTTGTTTTCGCCGGGGTGAATATGGCGGGTATGCAGTTCTTGTTCGGGGTTGTAATCCCGTATGCGGCATTGGCCGTATTTTTGTTCGGAGTCCTTTACCGCGTTGTGAAATGGGGAAGTTCTCCTGTTCCGTTCCATATTCCCACAACCTGCGGACAGCAGAAGTCTTTGCCGTGGATTAAGCAGAATAAGATCGAAAACCCATCAGGCTCTCTTGGGGTCATCGTCAGGATGGCGCTTGAGGTGCTTGTTTTCCGTTCCCTTTTCAGGAATTTGAAAACTGAATTGAAGGACGGGAAGGTCGTGTACGGGCTGGAGAAGTGGCTCTGGATGGCAGGCCTGGCATTTCACTGGTCTTTCCTTATAATCCTTGTCAGGCACCTCAGATTCTTTGCAGAAAATGTACCCCCGGTTATCAAACTTATTGAGAGCCTGGACAGTTTCCTGCAGGTAGGCGTGCCGCTGTTCTACATAACCGATGCTGTCATTCTGGTAGCTGTGACCTATCTTTTCTTCAGAAGGGTCTATATCCCGCAGATAAAATATATCTCCCTTGCATCTGATTATTTCCCTCTATTTCTGATACTTGGCATTGCCATATCCGGCGTGCTTATGAGGTATTTTTTCAAGGTGCATATTGTAGGCGTGAAGCAGTTGGCTATGGGACTGGTCAGCCTTAAACCAAGTATTCCTGAAGGTATAGGGGTTTTATTTTACATACATCTGTTCCTTATAAGTGTTTTATTTGCATATTTCCCGTTCAGCAAACTGATGCATCTGGGCGGAGTATTCCTGAGCCCGACGAGAAATCTTGCGAATAACAGCCGTGAGGTCAGGCACATAAATCCATGGAATTACCCTGTCCATGTTCATACATATGAAGAGTACGAAAACGATTTCAGGGATAAAATGAAAAAAGCTGGATTACCAGTAGAAAAGGAGTAGCGATGGCAAAATTTCAGAAACCGGAAGAACTCATAAAGATAGATTATACCCCGCCCAAGAAAGACTGGATGGATACTCCCACTGAATTTAAGGAAGGCATGTATTGCTGGGGTGCAAAAGGTAAAGACCTTAAGGTACTTGACTTTCCCAATGCACGGGATTGGTCGCCTAAGGAAGAAGACTGGAAACTGCCTGAAAACTGGAAAGATACAATATTGGAAGCAATGGCAGACCGTCTCAGCAAGTACCGTTCTTTCAGGCTTTTTATGGATATATGTGTGAGATGCGGCGCCTGTGCTGATAAGTGCCATTTCTTTATCGGAGGCGGAGATCCAAAGAATATGCCTGTTCTCAGGGCCGAGCTTATGAGGTCTGTATACAGAAAGTATCACACAACAGGCGGCAAGATATTCGGCAAGACAGCCGGAGCCAGAGAACTTACGCTGGATGTGCTTAAGGAGTGGTGGTATTATTTCTATCAGTGCACTGAATGCCGCCGCTGCTCAGTTTTTTGCCCTTACGGCATTGATACTGCTGAGATTACCATGATGGGAAGGGAGTTCATGAATCTGCTTGGCCTGAATATAGGCTGGATTTCAGGGCCTGTTGCCAATTGCTACATGAAAGGGAACCACCTTGGCCTCGAGCCCCACGCCATCATGAACAGCATCGAGGGCATGATTGACGACATAGAGACCATTTCAGGTATCAGGATAAAACCTTCTTTTAACCGGAAGGGTGCAGAGATACTGTTTGTCACTCCCTCCGGCGACCTCTTCGCTGATCCCGGCACCTTCACCTGCATGGGCTACATGATGCTTTTCCACGAGCTTGGGATTGACTATACATGGAGCACCTATGCCTCTGAGGGAGGAAACTTCGGGTTTTTCACTTCCAACGAGACAGCGAAAAGGCTTAATTCAAAAATATACGCTGAAGCCAAGAGGCTGGGAGTGAAATGGATTCTTGGCGGAGAATGCGGGCACATGTGGAGGGTGCTTAGCCAGTATATGGACACATGGAACGGGCCTGCTGATTTTCTTGAGGTGCCCAAATCTCCGATAACAGGAACTGTTTTTGACAATGCAAAATCCATGAAGATGGTTCACGTAACTGAATTTACAGCTGATTTAATAAAGCACGGCAAACTTAAACTTGACCCTCGCAGGAATGACAATCTGAAGGTCACATATCATGACTCCTGCAATACCGCCAGAGGTATGGGGCTTTTAGAGGAACCTCGTTATATCATAAATAATGTCTGCAACCATTTCTATGAGATGCCTGACAACACTATCAGGGAGCAGACCTTCTGCTGCGGCAGCGGTACAGGCCTGAATGCATCAGAGAATATGGATTTGAGGATGAGGGGAGGCCTCCCGAGGGCAAATGCCGTGAAACATGTTCGGGACCAGCATGGCGTAAACATGTTGGCTAATATCTGTGCGATTGACAGGGCCACGCTTTCAGCCTCTATGGATTACTGGGTCCCTGGTGTAAAAGTTACCGGTGTTCACGAGCTTGTGGCCAATGCCCTGATAATGAAGGGGGAAAAGGATAGAGAGACTGACTTGCGGGGAGAACCCCTTCCAGGAAAGGAGGGTAAAGAGTAATGTATGACAGCGGAAAAATAATCGTTGGACTTATTATCTTCATAGCCCTGGTGACTTTTCCTTTTTATAACAACATAGGGAAGGTCAATGCCAAGCCTGAACTGAAGATTGATACACCTGAAATCCAGAAACTGCCGGAGCAGGAAAGGAAATGCGTGGAGCCCAAGGAATTTATGAGGGGCGGGCATATGCAGCTCCTGAATGACTGGAGAGATTCTGTTGTCCGCAATGGCAACAGGGTTTATAAAAATTCTGTCAGCAAAGAGTTTAATATGAGCCTGCAGAATGAATGCATGAGGTGCCATTCGAACAAAAAAGATTTTTGTGATAAATGCCACAATTATATGGCAGTAAAACCTTACTGCTGGGATTGCCATATCGCGCCGAAGGAGAAGAAGCTATGAGTATGAATAGAAGAGAATTTATAAAACTTGCAGGAATTTCCACTCTTGTTGGTGTTGGAGGCGTGTCTGTATTTAATAAGCTCCAGAATAATGCACTGGAGGCATCTGAGTTTACTGCCGGCCCCGAGGCCCTGAATGCAAAACAGTGGGCTATGGTAATTGACATGAGTAAATTCAAGACCCCTGAGGATTATAAAAAGTGCATGGATGCCTGTCATAGCACTCACAATGTCCCTAATTTCAATAATCCCAAGGACGAGATAAAATGGATATGGCCGGAGACATTTGAGCATGCATTCCCAGGCCAGGAACATAAGTATATGAACGAAGAGACAAAAGAGAAATCTTTTCTGCTTCTGTGTAATCATTGCGCTAACCCTGCCTGTGTGAGGGTCTGCCCGACAAAGGCTACATTCAAGAGAAAAGACGGTGTTGTTATGCAGGATATGCACCGCTGTATCGGCTGCAGGTTCTGTATGGCTGCCTGTCCTTTTGGCGCAAGGAGCTTTAATTACAGAAGCCCGCGCGGCAAGGATGAGAATGGCCAGCCGCTTATCAAAGAAGAGAATACAGCATATCCTACAAGGATGATCGGTGTTGTTGAAAAATGCACTTTCTGCACAGAAAGGCTTGCTGTAGGCAAGCTCCCGAAATGTGTGGAAGTTTCAGATGAGTTTTCAAAAGGGGCCCTGGTTTTTGGCGATCTGGCTGATCCTAACTCAGAGGTCAGGAAGATAATCAATACAAAATACACCATCCGCCGCAAGCCGGAGCTTGGGACAGAACCAAGTGTTTTCTATGTGATAGGAGGTAATGACTATGCTATTGTCCCTGAGCTTTTATAATCATACAGTGCTCGGTATTTGCCACATAACAGGAGGTAATGACTATGCTTGATAAGGCATTAAAGGGAAGTCGGGGATACTGGGGATGGCTGTTCTTTTTAACGGGCATTATGGGGGCAGGTTTCCTTGCCTATCTTTACCAGTTTAAAAACGGTTTGGGAGTAACAGGCCTGAGCAGGGATATCTCGTGGGGCCTGTACATAGGACAGTTTACATTTCTTGTAGGAGTTGCGGCCTCTGCAGTGATGCTCGTAATACCCTACTATCTGCATGACTATAAGAAATTCGGGAAGATCGTTATTCTCGGAGAATTTCTTGCTATCTCCGCAGTCGCCATGTGCATGCTGTTCATAATGGCGGACATGGGCCAGCCGATGAGGGTCATGAACATATTCCTGCACCCGACCCTGAACTCAGTATTGTTCTGGGACACCGTAGTCCTTAACGGGTATCTCTTTTTGAATATAATCATAGGCTGGATTACACTTGAATCAGACAGCAAGGGCATAAAGCCACCGCAGTGGATAAAGCCTTTCATTTATCTCTCTGTGCCGTGGGCAGTCAGCATCCACACAGTGACGGCGTTCATATATGCCGGCCTTCCGGGAAGGCACTTCTGGCTTAGCGCCATCATGGCAGCCAGGTTCCTCGCATCGGCATTTGCAGGAGGCCCTGCGCTGCTCATTATCCTGGCGCTGCTCGTAAGAAAACTGACCAAATTCGACCCCGGTAAGGAGCCTATTCAGGCGCTTGGAAAGATTGTCACTTATGCAATGTTTGCCAATGTATTTTTCCTCGGGCTTGAATTCTTTACAGCCTTCTACAGCGGCATCCCGGCGCATCAGCACTCATTCCAGTATCTGTACGCTGGAATTGGCGAATACAACAAGCTTGTTCCATTGATGTGGACCTCAAGCATACTGGCAGTAGTATCTCTGTTAATCCTGATATTCCCTTCATTCAGGAAAAAAGAGGGTGTGCTTGCCTTTGCCTGTGTTTCGTTGTTTATTTCCTTATGGATAGACAAGGGCTTCGGCCTGGTTATCGGCGGATTTGTGCCGAATATGTTTGAGAGGGTAACGGAATACTGGCCGACGATCCCTGAAACGATTATAACGATAGCAATCTGGGCGACGGGTTTTTTTATCCTCACAGTCCTTTACAAGATTGCAGTTACTGTAAGAGAAGAAACAGCAGGGATTGAGATAGAACACTAAAAAATGTTTTTATAAATAACAGGTTTAAAAAGCCTGCTTCGAAAGAGGCAGGCTTTTTTTATTCCTTTTTTATCCCATGAAACAACTCACTCCCTGCGCCAGGATATACCTTCCGCTCATTCTTCGGAGTCGGTTTTTTGACCTTTGGCCAGACATTGAGATTAGGTTCCGGGCCTTCTTTAGTAATTGCTGAAGGGGCCTTATCAATCATCTTGGGTGTTTTTCTTATGTCTTTGCCCTCGACATTGTGGCTGAACTCAATCGGGATGCCATTAGGGTCAAAGGCATAGATTGAGTGTATGAAGCCGTGGTCTATGACCTCTGAGACTCCAAAACCCGCTGCTTCAAGCTTATCCTTCAGTTCCCATATGCCATCTTCTGTTTCTACGCCAAAAGATATATGGTCAAAGATAAAGGGACCTTTAACAGGATAACCATGCTCTTTTTCTTCTACAGGGATAACTCCCGGCCATTCAAAAAAAGCTATAAGGTCATTTTCTGAAATCTCGAAGAAATAGTGCCTGTACCCGGGTTTTCCAAGCCCTGCAACCAGCCTCATTCCGAGCAGATCCCGCCAGAATCTGGTTGTCTTATCCATATCCCCTGTTGCCATTGCCAGATGATTTATGCCATTGAATTTTATCATTGTGGTCCTCCTTAAGCACAATCAGCAGTGCATAAAATTATTATAACTCAATTTATTTTACAATAATAAAAAATTGGTGGATTTTTTAGCAGGTTTTATTTTATTATTCAGAAAGAGCTGTACAATTTTCTAAGGAGGTGAATGTTTAAATGTTTTTGGTAACAGTGGATACAGAAAAGTGTGAGGGTTGCGAGGAGTGCGCCAATAACTGTCCTGTTCAGGTTTTCAAGATGGAAAATGGCAAGGCAAACCCGTATCAGGCAGACCTGTGCGAAGGTTGCGAGACCTGTGTAAGTGTTTGTTCCAGCGGAGCAGTTACTCTCAAAGAGATGTAAGTTTTTCTCAGGTAAAATTGAAAATAAAAAAAGGGGGCAGAATTTTCTGTTCCCTTTTTTATTAGCAGGATGCGTTGATAAAAGTACTTTAGAGACGGCAGTTAAGATTGCCGTCAAATAAGAGGGCAGGTGAAGGCCTCCAAAAGGTTCAGGACTGAGCAGCTTTCCTTATAAAATATTTACTATTTTTTTAATTTATTGGAGAAAATTGCCTTTCTCAGGTCATCAATCTTCTGCTGGACATCATTCAGTTCTTCTCTTAATTTGTCGCCATTGAGTTCAGATATCCTTGTTGTCTTGGTTAAGAGAAAAACCCCAAGCTCCGACACCTTTTCAGGTATGCCGCTGACGCTTGTCTCGCCTTTCATATACTTGCTGCCCCTCGCATTGGCAAGGGCTATCAATTCTTTAAGCTTTTCGTCCATGTTGTTCCCCTCCGGAATGAACTATTAAGAAGATTATCAGATTTAGTTAAGGTAATGCAATAGGTAAGCCCCTTCTGATTATGATTAAAACAGATAAGTTTTGACGTCGGCATCGTTAACTATTATAATTAAAGCCATGGAGAATTTTTTGAGGGTGCTGCTGAATACGTTTATTCCTATCTTTGTGGCAATAGATATCTTTGTGGTCCTTCCTATATTTATCTCTATAACAGAGGATATGTCAAAGGCCAAAAGGCTGACAGTGGTCAGAGAATCCATACTTACGGCAGTAGTGGTCAGCCTGGCGTTTGTTGCAGTAGGTGAAGCAATTTTCAGGATACTCGGCATTACGAGCAATGATTTCAAGATTGCCGGCGGGCTTATCCTTCTTGTTTTTGCAATCCTTGATGTAGTAAAACATAGCGAAGAGAGGAGAAGGCCTACCGGCAAGATGGGTGTCGTTCCTATCGGGGTTCCATTGATTGTGGGGCCGGCAGTGCTCACTACCCTTTTAGTGCTTGTTGACCATTATGGTATTTTGCCGACGCTGATGGCACTGATATTAAACCTGATTATTGTATATCTTTCTTTTATTAATGCTGATGCAATTACAAAATTATTCGGCCGGGGAGGGGTTGCTGCAATATCAAAGATAATGGCCATACTCCTTGCTTCAATAGCTGTAATGATGATACGGTTAGGAGTTACAAACATTATCAAGCACTGAAAACATAGTTTGCGGTGCATAACATTTTCAATCATTCTGTAAGGGGAATTTTACTATGCTTTTGGGAATTATGGCTGACACGCATGACAATTTGCCTATGACCAAAAAGGCGGTTGAGCTTTTCAATGACAGAAAGGTTGATTATATGATACATGCAGGGGATTTCACGTCACCATTTACATTAAAGCTGTTCAGCGAGCTGAAATGCAGGTATGCCGGGGTATTCGGCAACAATGACGGCGATAAGCTTCTTTTGCAGGAAAGGTCAGAGGGCAGTATCAAAAACCAGCCGCTTATGCTGACACTTGATAATAAAAAAATAGTAGTCGTTCATGAACATCATACGGTTAATGCGCTTGCAGACAGCGGGCATTTTGACGTTGTTGTTTACGGCCATACACACGAGCCCCTCGTAAAAAGGAATGCCTCGCTGTTAATTAATCCTGGAGAAGTTTGCGGGTGGCTTTATGGCAAACCAACAGCGGCTATTTTAGACCTGAACAAGATGGATGCAGAGATTATCGGGCTTTAATCTTACTCCTTAAAAACAATTGCCTTGGTTTTTTCTTTTCTGCCTATGTCTTCAGCCAGTTTTGAAGCCTCTTTCCTGTTTTCGAACTTGCCGATTAGGACTCTGTAAATTATCTCTTTTTCTTTTTGCGCCTTGCTTGTAAAGGCATCATAGCCTTTGTCTTTATACTGGTTTGTCAATGCAGCTGCGTTGGCCTCGTTTTTAAATGCGCCGACCTGAATGTGAAAAGCTGCTTTGGCTGACGGCTTAGCCTCAGGTTTTGGGATAGACGCAGTAGTTGCTGGTTTAACTGCTGGTTTAACTGTGAGTATTGGTACATGTGCAGGTTTGTCTGCTGGTTTGGCAGCAGGCGCCGGAGCAGCCTTGGGCGCAGGTACAGGGGCCGCAGGTGTCTGTGCAGGCGCAGGTTTAGCTGGCTGATGAGGGACTTGCTGTTCCTGAGAGGGAATGGCTTTAGCAGCTTCCTGTTGAACAGGCTGAGCCGGCTTAACAGCAACCGGCGGCTTGGGCTTTAGTCCGGGCAACATGCCTTTTTTATAAAGTATAATTCCTGATACGCCAAGTATGATAATGATTACAACTCCGGCAATAATTGGTACTAACAGTCTGTTTCTCATCCCTCTCCTCCTTATGTTTTTTTTCAGCACATAAGCCCTTTCACGTTCTCCGCTCATTCCCTCATCAGATTTTTTACCCGGGGTACCTATATAATCAGTTTTTTCTTCTTCTTTTTCTTCTTTTGCACCACTTTTTATTTGTTTGGTCAGAGTCTTATCATCGAAAGAGTGAATATCTTCCTTCATCGTTACCAGGGTCTTATCAGCAAAATCCATATCTTCTGGTGTCTTTACTGCGGTTTTGTCTGAAAAATCCGTTTCTTCAGAAACCTCATTTCCAAGGCCAGGCATCAGGGGTGGAAACCCCGGCATCTCCTGTCCTTTTACCAGTGTCTCTTCTTCAGGATTGAACCCTGAATCCTCTTCTGCTTCAGATTGCTGCAGCCCGGTTGCGGGCTGGACATCGAAGGATTTCATGGAAAGGATCTCCCTGGTCTTTGAAACAAGTTCTTCAGGGCTGAAAGGTTTTTTAAGCGAACCAACAATGCCGTATAAGGCAGTATAACGCGGGTCTGTAGCTCCTTCAAAGGTTGAAAGCACAACAATGGGAATGTTCTTGAGGGATTTCGTACTATGGATTGTCTTGCAGACCTCAAGGCCGCTTGTGCCGGTCATTGCAGGATTTACAAATATCAATAATGGATTAACTTTTTTTGCCATTGTGAGGCCAATGTCCCCGCTTTGGGCTGTGAAAACAAGATAATCTTCAGATTCAAGGGTTGACACAATCTGCTGTGTAGTCTCTGAGTCGGTATCAATTACAAGGATTGTTTCGCCTAACATAATGAATTACTCCTCTTTTTTATTATAGCGGTTCCCAGTATTTTGCAGGCATATCCTGCGCCAGTTTTAGCGCACCGTTTGAACCTGAAAACAGAGGATCCTCCACACAGGTTACATTACAGGGGCCGTACTCTTTCAATGCATTCTGCAGATATTCACGTAAGCCCCTTATCAGGCTGCCGCCGCCTGCGAGCACGATATTGTTTTTTATCCTTACCTGGAACTCCGGGTCAAATCTTGCTATCATCTCGGTGGTTGTTTCTACCAGCGCAGGCAGGATGCTTTCACATGCGCGTTTGACCTCATTTTTAATGTCATGCATAACAGGCTTCCCGTCAACCGGGATTTCTACACGAATATCTCCGGAAAGCTCCTTTACAAAACTATATTGTTCTTTGAACTGGCGGACCATATTTTTATTGAACTTTGAATTAGGGTATTTCTCGGTCAGATAGCTGTAAAGCTGCTCGTCTATGTAATCACCGGCAGCCAGTATCGTTTTCTGGTCCTCTTCTGATGGTATAGTGCCATGCATGATACATAAGTCAGTTGTGCCGGCGCCTATGTCTATTACCAGCGAATTATTGAGCAGGTTCATCCCGTAAGCCACTGCAAACGGTTCTGAGACAACCATTAGTGAATGTGCAAATTCTGATACAGCCCTTCTGATTGCAAGTTTGTTTACCTTTAACGTATCGGCAGGCACGCCAACTACAGCATATATCTTCTGCTCAGGCTGAGGTTTTGCAAGTTCGATAAGGTATTTAATTATTTCTTTAACTGCCTCTTCGCTTTTTTCGATGCCTTCTTTTATTACTCCGTGTTCGAGAGGCCTGCAAAGGTCAAGCGAGAGCCGGTTCTTGAGGGCATCTGCTCCGAAGAGGACGGGCTTTCCTACTACCTGCAAAGAGATAAAGTCTTTGGGCCAGCCTACATAGCTTTCTATCCATTCCCTTGTGTTGTTGCTTGCAGAGATTGAACTTCTCGATGTCCCGAGGTCAATCCCTACGAATAAGATGTTACCTTCTCCCTGAGCTTCTTTTTGCTTCATAGCTTACCTCTCCTTTATTTAGATAATCCAGTATGCCAGCCTCGAGATAACGCGCAATATTTTCTCTGTGGCTTTCAGTATTAAGTTCTATCTCTTCCTCTTTGTTGCTGAGGCATGAGACCTCTGCCAGAACAGCGGGGACATCTATTCCCAGCAAGACAACAAATGGCGCTCTCTTAACGCCAAAATTATAAACATTTGCATTTTGTTTTTTGCTGTTCAGGAAAAGATTTTTCTGTATAGAGGCCGCAAACTCTTTAGATTCCTGGAGTTTCAGTGTCTCCCCTATCTTTCCTATTATTTCTTTAAAATCGCTCAGCCCATAATGTGAGCCTGCATTTTCCTGTTCGGCAAGCCTTAGTGTTTTGTCATCGTCAGACGGCCCAAAATAATAAGTCTCAATGATATTTATGGGCTTGGAAGGCAGGTAATTCAGGTGTATGGATAGGAAAAGGTCTGCCCTGCCTGAATTTGCCAGTTCCACTCTTTTATTAAGCGGGAGCGTTACATCCTGCTCGCGGGTCATCAACACGTCGTAAAGCCCGTATTTTTTAAGCCGTTCCCTCAGCCGTTTTGCTATGTCCAGTGTGATATCCTTTTCTTTTGTCCCCATCTTTCCCGCGGTGCCTGGGTCGGAACCGCCATGCCCCGGATCTATCATGATAGTCTTTACTCCTAATCCGAAGACGCGGCTTAACGGCATTTCCTTGCCGCCGAGAAAGGCTTCGTAATCCGAAGGCTTGACCACCGGTTTTTCCGCGGGCAGGGAAGAAGGCCTTTGTGTTATGAGGCTTGCTGTTGTCTGTTTTTCCGGGAACAAAGGAAGATTCAGATAGTTCCCGTTTACTAAGATACTGAGAAGTGTTATAGAGAAAAAAAGAAACATTTTTTTAAAAAAGACAGGTACCCTGCCTGAGAGGATAACGGGATTTTTCCCGATTATTCTCAGATTGTCTTCATAGACGCCTCTGAGAATGGCCTCCCTCACTTTTAGCTCTCTTTTTTTAGGGATCATGAATAACATAATAGATAGCATCACTTTACCAATTTATTCAAAAAAATTCAATATTAAGGATGGTTTCTGATTCCCTGTTCTTGTCAGGCAGCATATTTAAGGTTTGCTTTTATGCCGGGGCCTGTATCTCTCTTTTCTGTGGATTTATAACCCAGATATTCCCAAAATCTTTTTCCTGATATACCCTGACAAGGCCGAGTCTTATAAGTTCAAGGAGTGCGATGAATGTGACAATTAACTGAGGCCGTGTCCTGTCTTCTTTGAAAAGGTCTTCAAATCTTATAGTGTCCTGATTTTCAAGCATCTCCATTATCAGGGATATCCTGTCTTTTACAGTCAGGGTCTCTCTTGTTATTTCAACAACCTCCGGCGGCGCCTTATCCAGCATGCCCTTGAATGCGCCGAGGAGGTCAAACAGGTTTACATCAAAGAGATACAGTTCTCCTTCTTCTTCTTTTTCTGTCTCAGCCTCTTTTTCTTTTACCGGTTCCCTGCGGAATATATTCATCCACTCCTCTTCTTTTTCCCTCAGGCCGAGCGCAGCGTCCTTGAAGGCCTGATATTCAAGCAGCCTCTGGACAAGTTCAAGTCTTGGATCCTCCTGCTCTTCTGCGGGAGCCTCTTCATCAGCCGGAAGCAGCATCCTTGATTTAATATGGATAAGCGTTGCGGCCGTAACAAGGAATTCACCTGCAATTTCGAGGTTGAGTTCTTTCATTATCTCGATGTATTGGAGGTACTGGCCGGTAATCAAGGCAATGGGTATGTCGTAAATATCCAGCTTATTTTCTTTGATGAGGTGCAGTAAAAGGTCAAAGGGGCCTTCAAATACAGGGATTTTTATATTATAAATATCTTCCATCGGCTAAAGTGGCCTATATTATAACAGATTAAAAATATAATCAGGAAATATTTTGGCGGGCAGATCAGGGCCCGATGCAGCCCTTTTTTATTGGTCTCGCAAGCAAATGACCCCCTCAGATTTTAGTCCTATCACAACTTTTCCGGAGCTATCCTGATATGCCTGTCAGTTTTTGCTTGCATAATAGGTGCTAAATTTAGTATAAATTCCATTAGTGAGAGCGCATGTAAAGAAAACCATCTATTCCCTGACAGGGAAATTAATTATTACCATAGGCACTCTGATGGTGGTGGGAAGCACTATCTTCTGGTATTTTCTTATACATTTTCAGGAGAAGGAACTTCTCAGAAATTCTGTAAAATACGGCCATTCTTTTGTAGACTTTGTAGAAAAAAGCACGCGTTACGGAATGCTCACCTTTCAGCAGCTCCTGATACAGCAGACTGTTGAGGCTATAGGTTCAGCCGAGGGGATTGTTAAGATAAGGATGTTCGATGGCAGAGGCAAGATTGCATATTCTTCGGTAAAAGAAGAGAAGGGCACCATGCTGGGCAAAAATGAATCTGTCTGCATGCTCTGCCATTCTAATTCCCGCAAGGCAGTAGAGATGCCAAGCTGGTCTATAAAAAAAGACAAGGATGGGTACAGGATACTGAATCTTCTGCAGCCCATTTATAATGAACCTGCATGTTATACATCTTCCTGCCATGTGCATTCCATCGGGACCGCCATTCTCGGATTTACAGAGGCTGATATATCTTTATCCCTTCTCGATAAGGCCGTAAAAAAACAGGAACTGGCTATAACAGCCTATGTGCTTGGTTTTATATGCCTGCTCTCTGTGGTCCTTTGTACGATACTCTGGAACCTTGTATCCACCCCTCTCAGTGTACTTACGCATGGCATGGAGAGAGTGGCTGCGGGTGAACTGGACCATACCGTGAAGATAGATACCAGGGATGAGATGGGCGAGCTTGCAACGGCATTTAACGCCATGACATTTGACCTCAAGAAGGCAAAGGACGAGCTTGTTGAATGGGGCAATACCCTTGAGAAAAAGGTTGAAGAGAAAACCGAAGAGATCCGCAAGGCGCAGGCAAAACTCATACATTCTGAAAAACTTGCATCACTTGGAAGGATGGCAGCGGGTGTGGCTCATGAGATAAACAGCCCCTTAACAGGCATCGTTACCTTTGGCCATCTCCTGCTTAAGAAATTTCCGGAGGGCAGCCAGGAACGGGAAGATGTTGAGGTCATTATTGAACAGGCCAACAGATGTTCGAATATCATAAAAGGGCTGCTCGGCTTTGCAAGGGCAAGCTCGGCAGAGAAAAGCTCTATAAATGTAAATGATATAGTAAACAGTTCTTTAAACATGGTGCGGCATAAGGCAGACTTTTTTAATATCAAGATAGTTCTGAATTTTGATGAGTCTCTCTCTTCCATAAAGGCCGATGCATCCCAGATTCAGCAGGTATTTTTAAATATGATTATCAATGCAGCAGATGCAATGGAAGGAAAAGGGACCTTTACCGTTACCACACGAAAGGTTGATGAAAACGGCGTTCCCTTTGTGGAGGTTGAATTTAATGATTCAGGCCCTGGCATAAATGAAAAAGACATTCCAAAACTTTTCGAGCCTTTCTTTACGACAAAACCTGTTGGCAAGGGCACCGGGCTTGGCCTTGCTGTAAGTCACGGTATTATTCAGGACCACGGGGGCAGAATACGCGTGAGAAGCACAATTGGAAAAGGTACAAGTTTCTTTGTGAGGCTCCCTTTTTATGAGGGATGACAGACAACAATGCAAAATTCAAAATACAAATATCAAAATTTAAAATTAGCGGATAATTTTTCTGTCTCAATTTTTTATTTTACATTTTGCAATTTTCATTGCGGGACGGAGGTTTGCTATGAATAAAGGCAATATCCTTGTAGTAGATGATGAAGACATAGTGCTCTTGAGCTGCAAAAGGGCGCTCACTCCCGAAGGCTATAATGTCAAGACGGTCAGAAGAGGAGCAGATGGCATAACTCTGCTTGGAAATGAAGCCTTTGACATTGTAATGACTGACCTGAAGATGCCTGATATGGACGGCATAGAAGTCCTCCGGAGGGTAAAGGAGGGATGGCCTGCCATTGAGGTCATTATTATAACAGGTTATCAGACGGTCGAGACTGCTGTGAAGGCCATAAAACTGGGGGCGTTTGATTATATTGAAAAGCCTTTTACGCCGGAACAGATTTTAACAGTAGTAAATAATGCTGTTGCGCGCAGGGCAAATCAGTAGCAGGCAGAATGGATAGGCCCAGGATCCTTGTCATTGATGATGAAGATATAGTAAGGATCAGCTGTCAAAGGGCGCTCGAACCGGAAGGTTATGATGTTACGGCAGTTAAAAGCGGAGCAGATGGTTTAAGGCTGCTGGAAAATGAGGCCTTTGACCTTGTGCTGACAGACCTGAAGATGCCTGATATGGACGGCATAGAAGTTCTCAGGAGGGTAAGGGAGGGCTGGCCCGACACTGAGGTAATACTCATAACCGGCTATGGCACTGTGGCTACTGCTGTAAATGCGATGAAGCTCGGGGCCTTTGATTATATAGAAAAACCCTTCAGGCCCAATGAACTGATAATACTTGTCTCAAGGTCTCTTGAAAGAAAGCGCCTTCTCCTTGAAAATCTCAGGCTCAGAAGCGAACTTACAGAACAGTATAAACTCGAAAATATTATCGGCACATCAAAAACAATGCAGCGGGTTTTCCATCTCATCGCAAAGGTGGCCTCTACAGGAAGCACAGTTCTCATAACCGGAGAAAGCGGGACAGGAAAGGAATTGATTGCCAGGGCCATCCACTATAACAGCCCAAGGAAAGACAGGCCTTTTATAGTGGTTGATTGCGGAACCATCCCTGATGCATTGATAGAGTCTGAATTATTCGGGCATGTTAAAGGCGCTTTCACAGGCGCAATAGAAAACAGAAAAGGGCTGATGGAGCTTGCTGATGAAGGCTCCCTGTTCCTTGATGAGATAGGTAATCTAAATCTTTCAACTCAGGCTAAACTCCTGCGTGCGCTTCAGGAGAAAGAATTCAGGCCGCTCGGAGGCAAGAATCCCCTAAAGTGTGATATGAGGTTCATTGTCGCAACAAACAAAAATCTGGAGGCCATGACTAAGGAAGGCACATTCAGGGAAGATTTTTTTTATAGGCTTAATGTCTTTCCTGTAAGCATCCCGCCTTTAAGAGACAGGAAAGAAGATATCCCCATGCTCGCATACCACTTTCTTCAGAAATACAGCAAGGAGACAGAAAAGGACGTTACACATATCTCTGCAGAGACAATGAAGGCGCTTATCAATTATGAGTGGCCCGGCAATGTCAGGGAGTTGGAAAATACAATTCAGAGGGCCATAATACTCTGTCAGGGCAAGACCCTGCAGCCAGCGCATCTTCCTCCGCCTGGCGTGGCAGACGATGGTGAAGGAGTTCCCAGGACCATCGTCGAACTGAAGGGCAGGAAAAAAGGCCTTCGCCTGAAATCAATAGAAGACATTGAAAAGGCTTTTCTTGTGGATGCCCTGAAAAGAAATGAGTGGAACATATCAAGGGCTGCGCTTGACGTTGGAATGCAACGCACGAATTTCCATGCCCTCCTCAAAAAACACAATATCTCCAGAGTGCCGGCAAAGACAAGATAGTTTTTATTTATTAGCTGTATATAAAAATCATACACAGCCTCAACCCTTGATTCTATTGGCTTTGCACCCGATTACATGAGAAAAACTGTATTTAATAATTATACAAAATCAAAGGTTACAAGCCATTGAAATTCTTCAATCTGTTGATTTGTTTGGGTTTTATAAACTGGTATTATTATTGCTATCTTAATAATTGTAGATTTAGTTGTATGGATTAATGTATATTTGTTTGGGAACGGGGTTTAGAACTTTATTGAAATACAGAAAGGAGGCTTAATTATGGAAAAAAAGGGGAAGATATTAGTATTAGATGATGACCCTGTAGTAACTCTGAGCTGTAAAAGAATCCTCGGCGCTGAAGGCTACAATATCATAACTGTAGACAAGGGCGAAGACGCTATCAAGAGAATCTCTAATGAGGAATTCGATCTTCTGATTTCAGACATAAGGCTGCCTGATGTTAACGGCATTACTGTATTAAAAGAGTCAAAGATTATACAGCCCAAGCTGGACGTGGTCATAATTACAGGTTACCCGACATTGGACGATGCCAAAGAATCTGTAAGGCTCGGCGCATTCGAATACATAGAGAAGCCCTTCACTCCTGATTTTATGATGAATGTTGCCAGTAAGGTTTTTGACCAGAGGGGATGGATTTTAAGAAAGGCGTTCATTGATGAATTCAGGAACGACATTGTATCTCTCAGGGACACGCAGAATCCTGTTATCTTTTATAAAGAAGGGACATGGGCCAGGCCCATAAAGGATGGGCTCTGGGAGATCGGCTTTGACATAAGATACTGGCTGCTCAGCGGACAGCTTATGTATATTGATATTCCTGAGGGGCTTAAGATGGTTACCGCAGGAGCGTCCTTCGGGAAAATCTTATCGGGTTCCGGTCAGACAGAGGACCTTGTTTCACCGATGAACGGCATGGTCAAAGAGACAAATACAAATGCCAATACAGCCATGAGCGCATTAATCAGGGATAACCTGAGCGAAGGGTGGCTTCTCTGGCTGGCGAGGGTCCAGCCTATAACGGTTTAATACAAAATGAATAATTTTGAATTTTATATAGGGGGTAGTTTATGGCGGAAAAACCCAGGATTTTAATTGTTGACGATGAGCTTATAGTCATAAGAAGCGCCGAGAGGGTGCTTAAAGCAGAGGGATATGATGTTGAAGGCGCTCTGGGCGGAAGAGAAGCGATTACGAAGATAGAGCAAAACAGCTATGACCTTGTTTTCACTGACCTTAAGATGCCTGAAGTTGACGGGATAACCCTTATCAGGTGGATAAAAAAAACAAAGCCTTCCATAGGGATTGTCATCATTACAGGATATCCGTCGCAGGATACTATAAAGGAAGCGCTTGAATTAGGAATAATTGACTATGTGCCAAAGCCCTTTACTCCTTCGGTGCTTTTAGATGTTACTGAAAGGGCCGCGGAGTGGATAAAGGGCAGGAAACCTGAAAAACCTGAGGAAAAGAAGGTTAAAGAGGAATTCCCTCCTGCAATGGAAGCAGAGCTGGAGAGAGTTATTGCTGACTTAAGGCGAAAGCAGGGCGCTTTAATACCTGTTCTTCAGCGCGCACAGGAAATAGTAGGGTATCTTCCTCCTGTAGTCCAGAAGAAAATTTCAAAGGGATTAAATATACCGGTAGCAGAAGTGCACAGTGTTGTATCCTTCTATTCCTTTTTTACGATGAAGCCGAGGGGCGACCACAATATCAGGGTATGCCTTGGCACTGCATGTTACGTTAAAGGGATTGAACGCGTCCTGAGTAAAATTACAGATGCCTTAAAGATAAACATCGGAGATACTACGGAAAACAGAAAATTTTCCCTGGAAGGTGTTCGCTGCCTCGGGGCCTGCGGGCTTGCGCCTGTAATGGTCATTGACCAGGAAACACACGGCGCCATGACTCCAAAGAAGGCGTTGGAGATTATAGGCCAGTATGAACCGGCAATGTTAGAGGCAGTATCTGCCTCAGAGATGGAAGAAATGGCGGAGAAGGAGGGGTAATATGACCAGGTTGAAAATAGAAGACCTTCAGAAGATTAAGGAAAAACATAAGGCGGATTTCACGCTAAGGGAAGGCGGCTACAAGGCAAAGGTGACAGTCCATATGGGCACATGCGGGATTGCGGCAGGAGCGAGAAATGTCATGACTGCATTAATGGATGAGATAGCAAAGGCCAACACAAGCGATATTATAGTTACTACCTCCGGTTGTGCAGGCCTCTGTGCGCGCGAGCCGCTGGCTACTGTAGAGATAATGAATCAGGCGCCTGTAAAGTACTGCGACCTGAGCGATGACAAGATAAGGGAAATATTTAAAGAGCATATACTCGGCGGCAATCCTGTAGAAAAATATGCACTGGTAATTGGAAGTGAGACAACATATTAAAAAATGTGCTCGGTGAAAATAAATTAATAATGAAAACGGTTATCTCAAGAAAAATGCGTCATTCCCGCGAAAGCGGGAATCCAGAAAGGAACTGGATTCCGGGTCAAGCCCGGAATGACAGAATCTATGACACTCATTCGTTGTATATAGAACATAAAATGATTCATATATAGGAGGCATGGGATGGAAAAGTTTCGTGCAAATTTAATGTTATGTGCAGGAACAGGCTGTGTTGCCAGCGGAACAAATAAAGTCAGAGACGCCCTTCGGGAGGAAATTCAAAAAAGGGGGCTGGATGAAGAAATAAAGATAGTCCTGACAGGATGCAACGGCTATTGCGCTGAAGGCCCTGTCCTGTCGGTTTATCCGGATGAAATCTTTTATCAAAAATTAACAGTTGAAGAAATCCCCAGATTAGTTGAAGAGCATTTTCTCAAAGGCAGGCCTTACGAGAAACTGATGTTTAAAGAACCCGAGAAAAAAACAGCAATACCTCTGATGAAAGACATTCCTTTCTT
The DNA here is from genome assembly GCA_016212165.1 of Nitrospirota bacterium. Classification (GTDB taxonomy): domain Bacteria; phylum Nitrospirota; class Thermodesulfovibrionia; order Thermodesulfovibrionales; family UBA1546; genus SCSY01. The sequence goes on along the minus strand of JACRGY010000040.1, from coordinate 16,647 downwards.
CAAGCATCAGGTATTAAGGGTTTTAAGGAACAAAGGGCTTATAGACCCTGAAAAGATTGAAGAATACATTTCCAGAGACGGTTATCAGGCAGCGGCAAAGGCGCTTACACAGATGACTGTTGAAGAGATAATCAAGGTCGTGAAAGACTCCGGATTGAGAGGAAGGGGAGGCGCAGGTTTTCCTACAGGGCTGAAATGGGACTTTGCATCCAAGGTTAAATCCGATATCAAATACATGCTCTGTAACGGCGATGAAGGAGACCCCGGTGCATTCATGGACAGGTCTGTTATGGAGGCAGACCCTCATTCAGTAATAGAGGGCATGATTATAGGGGCCAGGGCCATAGGAGCGCATCACGGTTATATCTATGTCAGGGCTGAATACCCCTTGGCTGTTAAACGCCTCCATCTGGCAATAGATCAGGCTACAGAGGCAGGCCTCCTTGGTAAAAATATTCTTGATACAGGGTTTGATTTTGAACTTGAGATTTATCTTGGAGCAGGCGCTTTTGTATGCGGTGAAGAGACTGCGCTTATGCGCTCCCTGGAGGGAAGGCGCGGGATGCCCAGGCCGAGGCCTCCATTCCCTGCTCATAAGGGATTGTGGGACAAACCCTCGGTGCTTAATAATGTTGAGACCCTTGCACAGATAGCGCCTATAATTCTGAATGGTTCTGACTGGTACAGGAGCCTTGGCACTGAGAAGAGCACAGGCACCAAGGTCTTTGCACTTACAGGCGCTATAAATAATGTTGGGCTTGTTGAGGTCCCGATGGGAATTCCCTTGAGAACTATCATATATGACATAGGTGGCGGACCCAAGAAAGGAAGAAAATTCAAGGCCGTGCAGATGGGCGGGCCTTCAGGAGGCTGTATACCTGAAAGTCTCCTTGATATACCTGTAACATACGAAGATATCGTTGCAACAGGAGCAATTGTAGGCTCAGGCGGAATGGTTGTCATGGATGATAATACCTGCATGGTCGGGACAGCCAAATTCTTCCTTGAATTTACGGCAGATGAATCCTGCGGCAAATGCACGCCGTGCAGGGTGGGGACAAAAATACTGCTTGATATGCTTACTGACATTACAGAAGGAAAGGGAAAGGAAGAAGATATAGATACCCTTCTGGACCTGGGCCGGGACATAATTTCTACATCTCTTTGCGGCCTTGGACAGACAGCTCCGAACCCGGTGCTTACAACAATAAAATACTTCAGGGACGAATATGAATCCCATATAAAACACAAGTGGTGCAAGGCAGGCGTATGCCGCAGCCTGACTACCTTCTGGATTGACGAAAAAATGTGCAAGGGCTGCGGGGCCTGTTTGAGAGGGTGCCCGTCCAAGGCCATAATGGGCGAGAAGAAAAAGCCGCACAAGATTATTCAGGAACTTTGCGTGCGTTGCAGAAGCTGTTATGAGGCATGCAAATTCAAGTCTATAAAAATTCTGCCTGCCAACTTTGAAGGCGACCCTTCGGAATTAGTCGGAGTGACAACCGAAACTGAAACAAAAAAGGGGGAATCATAAAATGGTAGACCTTATAATTGACAATAAAAAGATATCCGTGGAAGAGGGCACTACAATTCTTAAGGCAGCCCAGATGAACGGGATTAAGATACCCAATATGTGCTATGACAAAAGGCTCAGGCCTTACGGAGGATGCAGGCTCTGTGTTGTTGAAGTCGAAGGCCAGCCCAGGCTTTTTGCCTCATGTTCGACACCTGCAGCTCCCAACATGGTAGTTAAAACAGACACTCCAAAGTTAAGAAAAGCGCGTCAGACGGTACTTGAACTTTTACTTATCCATCATCCATTGGACTGCCCGGTATGCGATAAGGCAGGCGAATGCGACCTTCAGGACATAGCCTATGAATACGGCAAACCCGAAGGCCGTTTTAAAAGGCACAGGAAAGACATGCCTCCTGATGTAAGGGGGCCATTGGTTGAACTGACTGCCAACAGATGCATCCTCTGCGGCAAATGTGTGCGTATATGCTCCGAGCATCAGGGCCGGGGCGCATTGGGATTTATCGGCAGGGGCTTCCCCACAGTTGTTCAGCCTGCATTCGGTGAAATCCTTGAATGTGATTACTGCGGGCAGTGTATAGACATATGCCCTACAGGCGCGCTTTTGAGCAAGCCCTTCAAGTTTCAGGCGCGTGCATGGTTTCTCGAGGAAAAAGACACTATCTGTCCTTTCTGCGGCTGCGGATGCACCCTGACACTGGGAATAAGGGAAGGAAAGATACTGAGGTCAAGGGCCAAAGAAGATAACGGCAGAAGCGACGGTAACCTGTGCGGAAGAGGCAGGTTTGGGTTTGATTACATATACAGCGAGAACCGCCTTAAGACGCCTATGGTAAGAAAAGAGGGGAACCTTGTCCCTGCGACATGGGAAGAGGCATTGACATATATAAGCGAAAGCCTGAAATACGTTATAAGCTCCTATGGCAGGGAATCTGTAGGCGCCATAGGTTCTCACAGGTGCACAAATGAAGACAACTTCATGCTGAAAAAATTCATGCTGAATGTTATTGGTTCAGATAATATTGACTCTTCTGCTGCCTTTGGATATTCAAAGGTCCAGAAGGCGCTGGATAAGGCTTTGGGGATGAAAACACACCGGATAAACCTGAAAGCGCCTTTGGGCAAGGAAGTTATTCTGATAATAGAGTCGGATATAAGCATTACCCACCCTGTTTTCGGCCTTAATATACTTCAGGCAAAGAGAGAAGGCTCAAACCTGATTGTGGCGGATTCAAGGGAGACAAAGCTTACACGGCACAGTTTAAGCCATCTGAGAATGAAACAGGGGACCTCAGTTGCATTTCTTAACGGGTTAATGAAACTTATTATAGACAAGGGCCTTTTTAACAGGGAGATTGTCTCAAAGTTCCCGGGTTTCCCCGAGTTTGAAAATAGCCTGAAGGACTATACTGCCGATAAGGTCTCAAAGATTACAGGCATATCCGGAGAAGACCTTGCAGCTGCGGCAGAGATGCTTGCAAAGGCAAAGAGCAGGATGATCTCCTTTACTGTCAGCCTTACAGAAAACACAAAAGGCGCTGACACGGTGCTTGCTGCCTCGAATATGATAATCCTTCTGGGAGAGGACGCAGGTTCGCTGCAGATACCCGCGGAATATGCAAACACATACGGGCTGTATAACATGGGGCAGGGCGCGGCAGGCAATAAAAATATATTCGATATGCTGTATAAATCCGGCTCTTTCCATGCGCTCTACATAATGGGCGAAGACCCTGTTTCTGCTTTTCCGCACAATTCAAAGATAATGGGGAACCTTAAATCCCTTGAACTGCTTGTTGTTCAGGATATTGCCTTAACAGAGACAGCGAAGCTGGCTCATGTGGTACTTCCTGCTTCAAGCTGGGCTGAAAAAGACGGCACATTCATCAATGCTGAGGGTGCAACCCAGAAATTAAAAAAGATAGTTGATGCTCCGGGCCAGTCCCTGCCTGACTGGCAGATACTTAGGAACCTGTCTTTATCTATGGGAAGAGAGATTGCCGTCAGAAATATTGAAGATATCTCAGAAGAAATCAGGAACACAATACAGGAACAACCTGCATCAGATAAAAGGGCCTTTAACGTTGTGTCTTATGCAGCGGCAGAAGAGCCTGACACAGAATATCCGCTGGCATTCGTGACAAGAGATGTCCTGCAGCACTCAGGGACCATGTCAACAAGATCCAAGGCCCTTGACCTGGTTGTCTCAGAGGCATTCCTTGAGATAAATGACGAAGATGCCGGAAAGTACGCAATATCCGACAACAGCCATGTCAAGGTGACATCAAGAAGGGGCACTGTTTATCTGAAGGCAAAGGTTTCAGATGCAGTTCCGGCAGGGACAGTATTTACGTCAGTTCATTTTCCGCACGGGCGCGTTAATGCGCTTACGCATTTTTCAGAAAACGGCACAGCATACACAGATGCTGTAAAGATAGAGGCGGTAAAGGTCTGAGAGGCATCTATCAAAAGCATGAAATTAGGCCAGATCAAAGCGATACTTAATGCAGTGGTGCTTTCAAAAAATGGCGATATGGAGCTTGAAATAGGGAGGGCCTACTGCGCTGACCTTATGAGCGATGTTCTTGCATTTTCCATTACCAACTCCCTCCTGATAACAGGCCTGACCAATTCTCAGGTTATACGCACCGCTGAGATGGCTGATATGAATGCAATAGTATTTGTTCAGGGTAAACGGCCTGACCTGGAAACAATTTCTCTTGCAGAAGAAAAAAATATTCCTTTGCTTGTGACTGATTTTTCGATGTTTGGCACATGCGGCAGGCTTTTTGAGAAGGGGCTTCCGGGGCGTTCTAACAGAGATAAATGAATAGGAATACAGAGGGTGTATTTTTTCTGACGGGAAAGGACTTTGCAAAGGCAGGTGTTGCATCAAGCAATTTAAAAGCAATACTTGAAGGCATGGGCGTCCAGCCTGATATTATCCGGAGGGCGGCCATAGCAGCCTTTGAGGCAGAAGTGAATGTGATTATATATGCCGTGGCAGGCATGATGCACTATTCCATAACCTCCGAGATGATAAAGATAATTGTTCAGGACATGGGGCCGGGCATTCCGGATATCGCACTTGCAATGACAGAAGGTTATTCAACTGCGCCTGATTACATCAGGGAGATGGGGTTCGGCTCCGGCATGGGGCTTCCGAATATCAAAAAAAGCACTGACAAACTGACTGTAAATTCCGTTGTCGGAGAGGGGACCACACTAGAGTTTATTATAAATTTAAATAAAACTGCCTGAAGGAGTAAACCATGAAACTGCAGGAGCTTGTTAACAGCCTTTCTCTTGAAGTAAAGACGCCGGGAATGGATTTAAACAGGGAAGTAACCGGAGGTTATGCGAGCGACCTCCTGTCTGATGTAATCGGGAATGCAAAGGAAGGGTCTGTCTGGATAACGCTTCAGGTCCACCTTAATATCGTGGCAGTAGCTTCTTTAAAGGGCCTTGCAGGGATCATTCTTGTGAATAACAGGATGCCTGATGGCGATACCCTGAAAAAGGCGTCTGAAGAGAATATTCCGGTAATGACAAGCCCGCTTGCAGCCTTTGAACTTGCTGGCAGGCTTTATACCCTTGGCCTGAGATGCCGGTAGAATTTGTAGCAGACCTTCATATTCACACATGTCTTTCCCCGTGTGCAGAGCTTTCGATGACGCCGAAGGGAATTGTGGAAAAGGCTGCATCGCTCGGGATAAACATAATAGCTGTCTGCGACCATAATTCCGCTGAAAATGTTGAAGTAACAAAAGGCCTTGCAAAGAAAAAAGGGATAACTGTTATTGCAGGAATGGAAATCAGTTCTTCGGAAGAGGTCCATGTCCTTGGTTTTTTCAAAGACACAGAAAGCGTCCTTAAGATGCAGGAAGTTGTTTATGAGAAACTTCAGGCAGGAGAAAATGACGAGGATAAATTCGGCATGCAGGTAGTTGTTAATGAAGACAATGAGGTCCTGGGGTTTAATAAGAGGCTCCTGATAGGCGCTGCAAGCCTCTCAGTGAATAAAATAGTTGATTTGATACACAGCTTTAACGGTATTGCAGCAGCAAGCCATATTGACAGGGATGTGTTTGGAATCATAGGGCAGCTCGGGTTCATTCATCCTGACATTAAATTTGATGCGCTGGAAATCTCCTGCAGGCTGAAACTTAAAGAGGCGCTGATAAGATACGGCGCATACAGTCATATCCCATGGATTTCCTCATCTGACGCGCACAGGGTAGAAGACATAGGCAGAAGGACAACAAGATGTCTGATGAACCATTCCACATTTGAGGAATTATCTCTGGCCCTCAAGGGCGTTGAGGGAAGAAAGGTTAGTTTTTAATTTATATGGAAGACATTTCCCTACATATACTTGATATAGCGGAAAATTCTATAGCTGCGGGCGCAGCTATCATAAAAATCACAATAGCCGAGGATACAGGCAAAGACCTTCTCTCTGTTGAAATTGAAGATAACGGCAGGGGTATTACGGACGAGTTCATAAAAAAGGTCCTGGACCCTTTTTATACAACGCGCACAACAAGAAAAACCGGTTTCGGGCTTTCATTCCTTGCCCAGTCGGCAAGGGAGGCAGATGGAGATATCTCAATAAAATCAAAAGAGGGCAAAGGCACTACGATATCTGCCTGTTTTAAATACAGCCACATAGACAGAAAGCCTCTCGGTAATATTGCTGATACCCTCATTGTTTTAATCGCAGGCAATCCCCAGGTTGATTTTCTCTATGAACACAGGCGGGATGGCAAGGTTTATTCCATCAATACAAAGGAGATAAGGCCGGAACTCGGAGAGGTGCCGCTGAATTTTCCGGATGTGATAAATGTTATAAGAAAAGACATAGAGGATGGGATTAAAGGGCTGGGCATGGTATAATTTATCACCTGAATTTTCTTTGTGGCAAATGTGACTTTGTTATGATATGATTTGTAAGCAGATATGCAACTGTTTGACTGAGAAGTATATGAGAAGATACAATCCTTGGAGTAAAATGATGACTATCCCTGAAAAATTGAGTATAGAGGGCAAGGGCTTACGAAATAAACTTACGGTTATTGCTTCCCTGCTGTTTTTGCTGCCTTCTTTTGTCATCCTGTATATTTTATATAAAGAAAATATCTCTTTAAGGTCGGATAATTCTTACCTGGTCTTGATCGGGCTGACGCTTGTTCTTGCCTTTGCCGGCCTGATTATTCTGAGGAAGGTTTTCAGTGAATTCATACTGCTCTCCGGTTATATGAAGAAGGCAGAGGCCGGAGAAATGTATATGATGGAGGTACAGAAAAGCACTGCTGAACTCCATGACATATCGGTTTCTTTTAATAATCTCATGAGAAAACTTGAAGCGACTACGAAGCGCCTGGAGGATCAGACATCTGAACTAAAAGAAGAGACTATCAAGCGCAAACGCGCAGAAGAGGGGCTTTTGCTGATGGTGAAAGCTGTTGAAAATACCAAAACAGGGATTACATTTGCCGACCGTGACAATGTAATCCGTTATACGAATCCGGCTGAGGCTAAGATGCACGGATATGCGCAGGAGGAACTTATTGGCAAGAGCGTCAGGATTTTCTCTCCGCCAGGAATGGGCCGGCCCATAGAATTTGAGGACATGAATGCGATAAAAGGCTGGGCGCGGGAAAGTCTCAATATAAAAAAGGATGGAAGCATATTCCCGGTTTATCTGATGTCGGATCTCGTGAAAAACGACGACGGGGAGCCTATAGGCATTGTCACTATCTGTGAAGACATGACCGAATCCAAGAGGGTGCAAAAGGAGCTGGAGGAGGCATATGCCCATGTATTTCATACAGGCCGTCTGTCGCAACTTGGTGAAATGGCCATGGGGATAGCACGTGAAATCAACCTGCTGTTAAACAGCATCTCCCGCACTAACCATTCAATGCTGGTTGACACAAAGGACGGGAAAATTCCGTCATTACCTGTAGTGGAAAGAAGCCTCAACAAGATAGATAATCAGATAGCAAGGGTCAAGGACATTATTGAACATTTGAGGGTTTTTTCCCGGAAAGAGACAGGCGGCAGCCACTTTCACCTGATAGATGTTGCGGATTCTGTTAAGGGTGCATTGTTATTGATAGAAGAGCAGCTTAAAGTAAGAGATATAGGGGTTGAAATGCATTTCCCTCCTGATTTTCCGGATGTGCTGGCAAACCCAAGCTGGATTGAGCAGGTTTTCCTGAATCTTATGACCAATGCCAGAGACGCAATGGAAAACCAGCCAAGAAATGAGAAGCAGGTGCTGAGCATACGCGGGCGCAAAAACCCGGACGGCGGGGTTACGATTGATGTCAGTGATACCGGCAGCGGCATTCCCAGGGAAATAAGGGACAAGATTTTTGATTCGTTCTTTACAACAAAAGAGCCGGACAGAGGAACAGGCCTTGGACTTGCCATAAGCCGCGGCATAATCAAGGAACACGGCGGAGACCTTACGCTTGAACCTCACGAAGGCAATGGAACCACTTTTCGCATTACCCTTCCGCCGGTAGAATAATTCAAATACTATGTCCTGCCTATGTTAGAGTTTACTTCTTTTTTGTATTCTCTGTGAAGCAATCTTGTTATAGTTCCAACCTTGTATTTATTCTTATCAACCCGGCTTACAGGCATGGCCTCCATTGTTGTATTGGTTATAAAGGCCTCAGAGGCATTGTACAGGGCCTCTTTCCTGAATCTGCCTTCCTTAATCTTTATCCTGTTTTTTACGGCTAATTCCAGTATGATTTTTCTTGTGATGCCGTCAAGTATTCCGCAGTTTGTTGAGGGTGTACACAGGATTTGATTGGATATAAAAAAAATATTACTTATCGTTCCCTCGGTGAGATAGCCCATCGAGTTCAGCATCAATGCCTCATAGGCGCCTCTTTCTTTTGCCTCGGCCTTTGCAAGGATGTTGTTCAGGAAGTTAAGGGATTTTATCTGTGGATTGACTGCCTCTTTAAGATTTCTTTTTGTTCCGGATATGATTAACTTAATGCCATTTTTATAATATGCTTTTGGATATTCCTTGAACTCATTGGCAATGATTACAAATGTCGGCTTTTTGCATAGCTCAGGGTCCAGCCCGACAGGGCCGGGGCCTCTTGATACAGTCAGCCTTATGTATGCATTTTTGAGAGAATTTGCTTTCAGTGTCTCATGGATTGCCGCTTTTATGCCTGCGGCATTTTTTGGAATACGAAGCCCTATCAATGATGCCGAGCGATGCAGTCTCCTGATATGCTCGTCAAGCATAAAGACAACACTGTCATAGGAGCGCATTGTTTCATAAATCCCGTCTCCGTACAGGAAACCATGGTCAAAAACAGATACCCTTGCATCAAGCTCAGGCACAACCCTGTTATTCAGGTAAACGAACATGCAGTGATTATATCATTTTTTAAAAAATACATAATTTGTGTTTTATTTCTCGCAACGTATCTCTTTTTTTGCTATCCTTTATTTGTGAATGGAAAGAATTCAGATAGATACTCAAGCTCAATCAGAGACCTGCTTATAATCTCTACGGCCTCTGTTTTTTTGTTTTTAGCTGAATACAATTTTAAAGCATTTGAACTTTTAGAAGGATGGCTCCAAAAAAAATATGGATGGGACACTAACGAGTTTATACGTGCATTTATAATAGTGGCAGCGGGTTTTGCTGTTTTTTCTCTGCGCAGGTGGAGAGAATTTAAAGCTGCAATTGTCGAGCGCAAGCAGTCAGAGTATACTCTGATAGAGAGCGAAGAACGTTACCGCAGTCTCGTGAATCTTTCCCCTGATGCGATCTTTATTCAAAGCGAAGGCAAGTTTGCATTTATAAATCCTGCCGGTGTTAAGCTTTTTGGAGCAACCAGCGCTGAAGAGCTTATAGGCAAACCGGTGCTTGAATTGATGCATTCTGATTTCAGGGGCATAGTAAATGAGCGAATTCAGATACTGAAAGAAGAAAAGGCAGAAGTCCCTGTTCTTGAGGAAAAGTATCTTCGCCTTGACGGAAGTTCTGTTGATGTGGAAGTGGCTGCAACTCCTTTTATCTATCAGGGTAAGCCGGGCGCTCAGGTCATTGCCCGCGATATAACTCAGCGCAGGAAGATGGAGGACATATTAAAAAAAGAGAGGGACAAGGCACAGTTGTATCTTGATATTGCAGGGGTCATGCTTGTGGCAATAGATGCCGAACAGCGAATCACCCTTATAAATAAAAAGGGCTGTGAGATATTGGGATATTGTGAAGAAGATATTCTTGGCAAGAACTGGTTCGATAACTTTGTTCCTGAAAGAATAAGGGATGAAGTGAAGGTTGTTTTCGATAAAATGATGCGTGGGGAGATTGAACCTATCGAGCATTATGAAAACCCTGTTCTTACTAAAAGCGGTGAAGAGAAATTAATCTCATGGCACAATGCCCTGATTGCAGATGAAAACGGCATAATCTCCGGCACCTTAAGTTCAGGCGAGGATATTACCGGGCGAAGGAAGGCAGAGGAATTTGTCAGAAATATCCTTGAAAACGTTGACGAAGGCTTTATTGTCATAGACCATGAATACAGAATACTCTCTGCTAACAAGTCTTATCTCAAGATGGTTGATATTCCTGTTGAGGATGTTATAGGCAAACATTGTTATGAAATCTCCCATCATATATATAAACCCTGCTGCGAGGCGGGCCAGGATTGCCCGGTAAAAGATACTTTTAAGACAGGTAATCCCGGCACAGCTGTCCATACGCACTATGATAAAGAAGGGAATCCGGTTTTTGTGGAGATAAAATCATATCCTGTTAAAAATGAATCAGGGGAAGTTGTGTCAGCTATAGAGGTAATTAATAATATCACAGAGAAAAAGAAGCTTGAAGACCAGCTCCGGCATTCCCAGAAACTGGAGGCAATCGGGACCTTTGCAGGGGGCATTGCGCATGACTTTAACAATATCCTTACGGCAATAATCGGTTACGGAAACCTCTTGCAGATGAAGATGCAGGCAGATGAGCCATTAAGGGCTTATGTAGACCCGATACTCATATCGGCAGAAAGGGCTGCCAGCCTGACCCAGAGCCTCCTGGCATTCAGCAGAAAACAGATAATGAACCCAAGGCCGGTAAACCTGAACGAGATAATAGGTGTGGTGAAAAAACTTATGGTGAGGCTCATTGGCGAGGACATAGAGGTTAAGACATTATTTTCAGAGGATGATTTAACAATAATGGCAGACCCCGGCCAGATAGAACAGGTAATTATAAACCTTGCAACCAATGCAAGAGATGCCATGCAGGAAGGAGGGGCCTTAACAATCATTACAAAAGCCGTGGAACTGGACAATGAATTTATAATGGCCCATAACTACGGGAAGAAAGGGAAGTATGCCTTTGTCTCTGTTACAGACACCGGAACAGGGATGGATGAAAGTACAAAAGAAAAGATATTCGACCCTTTTTTTACAACAAAAGAGGTAGGAAAAGGCACCGGGCTCGGGCTTGCAATAGTATACGGCATAATCAAACAGCACAACGGGTACATCAATGTCTACAGTGAACAGGGACAGGGCACGACATTTAATATATATCTGCCCCTGACTCATAAAGCAGAGGTTAAAGAAACAAAACTTGCTGAAATAGCTCCGTCAATGGAAGGCGCAGAGACAGTGCTTCTGGCAGAGGATGAAGAAGAAGTGAGGCAGATAACAAAGACCGTCCTGGAGAAATTCGGATATAAGGTTATAGAGGCGGTGGATGGAGAAGACGCCGTAAATAAATTCGTGGAAAACAGAGATAAGATTGAGCTTCTTATATTTGATGTAATAATGCCAAAGAAGACCGGTAAAGAGGCATATAAAGAGATAAAAAAGATAAGGCCTGATATCCGGGCGCTTTTTACAAGCGGGTATCCTGCAGAAATATCGGACGGGAAAGGGCTTTTTGAAGAAGGAATAAATTTTGTTCCAAAGCCTGTTTCTCCTACAGAGTTTTTGAAAAAGGTGAGGGAAATACTTGATAAAAAAAGAGTGGACAGCATTCCGTAAAAGACAAAATAATACAAACGCACTAGGTAGGTTGACATAACCCTTTAGTATTGTCATTCCCGCTTGTCGGGAATCCTTTCGACTCTTGTCCTCGCTTGTCGAGGATCGGTTCGGAATCGTAAAGAAAGATTCTGGACAAGCCAGAATGACAGAAAATGTAACATTACTTATTTCGTTTACTATATCCCCCTTTTCTTAACAATCGCCAAAAACAATTGCGTAAAAATATGAAATATGTTTTATAATTAATTCCTCTTGTCACCCTGAACTTGATTCAGGGTCTAAGATGCTGAAACGAGTTCAGCATGACACATTTTCAGGAGATATAATGCCCAGGACCTTTAAGGTAGAAAAGTATCACACAGGGATTGTTTCCAAGACAACATTGTTCAAGGTCTTAAAGTACCTTGAACGGAAGAATATTGAGACGCCTTTTCTCCTTGTGGATAAAGAAAAGGTCATGGAAAAAGTATCCCTGATAGGCCGCAATATAAAAAACTCCACGGTCTTTTATGCTGTTAAGGCCAATCCTGATATCGAGGTAATAAAACTTGTCAATAAACTTGAGATGGGCTTTGAGATAGCCTCTGAGGGGGAATTGAAACTGCTCACATCCATAGGCGTTAAGCCCGATAGAATCATATCCAGCAATCCCGTAAAATCTTTTAAGTTTTTAAAGATTGCCGCTTCCTGCGGCGTGAATTATTTCTCCTATGATTCTGTGGCAGAGGTGGATAAGCTTGCAAGGATTCTGCCGGGATGCAATGTCTATGTCAGGCTTTCTGTGCCTAATGAGGGCAGCGAATGGCCGCTCAGCAAGAAGTTCGGAGTTGAAGTTGATGAGGCTGCGGAATTGCTCTCTTATGCAGGGGACAAGGGGCTTAATCCTGCCGGCGTCACATTTCATGTGGGTTCTCAGTGCACTAACATGTATAACTGGAACAGCGCACTGGATAAGGCAAAGGCCTTATGGGATGTCGCAGGGGAAAGGGGCATAAGGCTTTCTGTCCTGAATATCGGCGGAGGGTATCCGATAAAATACACAAAAAATGTAGTTGATGTTGATGCAATAGATAAAAATATAAATAAGCTCATCCGTGAAAAATTTCCTCATGATGTCAGGGTGTTTATAGAGCCGGGAAGGGCGGTTGTAGGCGATGCAGGCATATTTGTAACTTCAGTCATAGGAAAGGCCAAAAGGGCTGATACGAACTGGCTTCATATAGATGTAGGGGTTTTTAACGGCCTGATGGAAAGCGTCGGGGGGATAAAGTATACCTATCTTGTCGAGACATCAAGAGATACAAAACATAAAAAGAGATGGACACTGGCAGGCCCGAGCTGTGACAGTTTTGACGTGATTGACAAGGATGTGATGCTTCCCGAGCCGGAGATTGGCGGGCTGGTACTTATACTTTCAAGCGGGGCCTATACAATATCTTATGCATCGGAATTTAACGGGTTTTCAATACCAAAGACGATTTTGGTATAAGCTCTGTGGTAAAAAAGGTTAAAAAGGGGAAACAGGTTAAAAAGTTTCAATTGACCTGCTTAACCTATTTGAACTTTTGAAGCTGCTTATTTGAGGAGGGACAAGATGATAAAGTTTCATGAAAAAGACCCATATGCGCCAATTCAGTATTCATATGAGGTTGAAAATATTCTTTATAAGGGCAAGAGCAAGTTTCAGGAGATAATGGTTATTCAAAATCCGCACTTTGGAAAGATGCTTATCCTTGACGGAGTTGTCCAGATAACCGAGAGGGATGAATTCTTTTATCATGAGATGCTCACCCATGTTGCGCTTCATGCCCACCCTGCGCCAAAGAAGGTGATTGTTATCGGAGGCGGAGACGGCGGAGCCGTGAGAGAGATTTTAAAGCATAAGACAGTTGAAAAGGTATATTTCATAGAGATAGACGAAGAGGTCATAAATGTTTCAAGAAAGTTTTTCCCGGCAGTGGCATGTGATGTTGATGACCCCCGCGTTGAGATAAAATGCATGGACGGAGCTGAGTTTGTGAGAGGCCGCAGTTCTGATATTGATGCCGTGATAGTTGATTCAACAGATATAGTGGGTTTTGCAACGAGCCTTTTCACTAAAGAATTTTTCACATCAATAAAAAACTGCCTGACTGAGAACGGGTTTTACGTGACACTTTCCGAGTCCCTTCATTTTCATAAGGAGATTGTCATAGAGGTACAGGAGACGATGAAGGGTGTATTCCCGCTGGTGGACCTCTATGCAGCGCCGATAGCAACCTATGCAGGCAACTGGTGGACTTTCTCTGTTGGCTCAAAAGGGCTTTCGCCCCGCGAGATGAGGCAAAAGTTCGATATAAAGACAAAGTATTACAGCGACGAGATACACCAACAGGCTTTTCTGCCCAAAGGCATGTACGAAAAACTTATGCAGAAAAAGCTTGAGTGGTAGGGAGACTCCCAGGCATTAAAAACTTCTGGTAAATTAATGCTAAGTCTTTTAAAAAGAAGAAAAAAATTGGGTCACTTGACATGAAAAATGTTTTCCTGATAAACTATTAGCACTCTCAATGTGAGAGTGCTAATACCCTTAGAGGTCTAAGAAAATGCTTAATGAAAGAAGCCAAAAGGTACTCTGCGCTATAGTACAGACCTATATAAACAACCCTGAACCTGTGGGGTCAGGGTTTATTACAAAGAGATATGCCTTTAACCTTTCTCCGGCTACGGTCAGGAATATAATGGCAGACCTTGAGGAACAGGGTTTTCTCAGCCAGCCACATACATCTGCCGGCAGGATACCCACAGACATGGGTTACAGGTTATTTGTAAATTCTCTGCATTCAGAGATTGAATACCAGCCTGATAACAGGTCCAATCTTTACAAAATGGTTAATGAGCTGGAATCCATAAAGGATGACATAAATATACTTCTTGAGGAAACAACTAAAAGGCTTTCCGGTTTCTCCCACTATCTCAGCGTAGCAGTTTCTCCCAGTACAAGGATATCTACTTTTAACAGGATTGAATTTTTAAGGCACAGGGGCAGCCAGGTAGTTGCGGTGCTTCTTACGGATGAGGGGCTTATCAAGAATAAGGTCCTGGATGTGGGGTCAGAGCTTTCGCAGCGCCATCTTAACAGGATATCCGAATACCTTAATTCAGAATTCCATGGTTATTCCCTTATCGAGATCCGCGCAAAGATACTCAGGGAAATGGCAAGAGAGAAAGACCTGTGCGATACGCTCATTTCCAGGGCCATAAGGATATGTAAAGACGCATTGTTTTTCCCTTATGATGACCTCTTTATTTCAGGATTTGCAGAGGTCCTCGGGCTGCCTGATTTATCGGATGTGGAAAAGATAAAAGAGATTTCGAAAGCAATAGAGGACAAACATCACATGCTGCAGATACTTGAAAAGATTTCTGATACTGATGGTGTTAAGGTGATAATCGGAGCTGAAAATTCTATAATGCAGATGAAGGGATTCAGCCTTGTGGCAGCGTCTTATAAAGAGGGTGACAGGCCCATCGGCTGTGTTGGTATGATCGGCCCCACGAGGATGGACTATTCCAGGGCTATTGCAGTGGTTAATACGACTGCGAGATTCCTTACGAGGATAGTAACAGACAGAAAATGAAGAAAAGAAAGAAAGAGGATTTTATAGAAAACGGGACAGATAAAGTGGCGGGCATTGAAGATGCTGAAAATCAGGATTCTGCCGAGGCTGAAAAAAAAGTCGGTACGACTCGCGACCAAGATGCCGAGGCTGAAGTTTTACAGGGAAAGAATCTTGAGGAAGAGCTGAATGACCAGAAAGACAAATATCTGCGGCTGTATGCAGAGTTTGAGAATTATAAGAAAAGGGTGGCCAAGGATAAGGAGGAACTCGTAAGGTATGGCAATGAATCACTGCTTTATGAGCTTATGCCTGTGCTTGACAACCTTGAAATGGCCTTAAAGCACGCGTCAAATGATGTAAATGGTGATACATCGGCAGAATATCAACCGAGGATGGCAGGGCTTGTTCAGGGCGTGGAAATAACACTAAGGGAATTTTTAAAGGTCATTGATAAGTTTGGGCTTACTCCAATAATTGCGATTAACAGGATATTTGACCCTTCACTGCACCATGCGATGACACAAGTTGAGAGGGACGATGTTGATGAGCATACGGTTGTGGAGGAATTCAGAAAAGGATATATGCTCAGGGATAAGGTATTAAGGCCTTCACTGGTGGCAGTATCCAAGAAGACAGAAGACAGTATACAGGAGTCAGAAGTCAGAAGTCAGAAGTCAGAAGTTGAAGAAGAAAAAGAAAATACAGAAGAAAACATAGAGGAGGAGATGTAAGATGGCTAAAGCAATTGGAATAGACCTTGGGACAACCAACTCTGTTGTTGCAGTTGTTCAGGGCGGAGAGCAGGTAGTAATACCGAACCAGGAGGGAACAAGGACAACCCCTTCTGTTGTTGCATTTACGGAAAAAGGAGAAAGACTGGTAGGGCAGATAGCAAAAAGACAGGCAATCACAAATCCTGAGAACACGATATTCTCCATAAAAAGGCTGATGGGAAGGAAATATAATTCCCCTGAGGTGGACCATGCAAAGAAACGCCTTCCATATAAGATTGTGGAGGCGCCAAACGGAGATGCCCATGTCGAGATAAGGGGCAAGCGTTATTCACCGCCGGAGATTTCAGCAATGATACTCCAGAAACTAAAACAGGCAGCCGAGGATTATCTCGGAGAGACCATTAACGATGCTGTTATAACAGTCCCTGCCTATTTTGATGACAGTCAGCGTCAGGCCACGAAAGACGCGGGAAAGATTGCAGGGCTAAATGTCCTCAGGATAATAAACGAGCCTACAGCAGCTTCTCTGGCCTATGGCATGGACAAAAAGAAAGAGGAAAAGATCGCAGTTTATGATTTAGGCGGCGGGACGTTTGATATATCAATACTTGAGATTGGACAGGGAGTAATTGAGGTAAAATCCACAAACGGCGATACATATCTTGGCGGCGATGATTTTGATATCAGGATTATAGACTGGATGGTCGAGGAATTCAGGAAAGACCAGGGC
>JACRGY010000035.1 GCA_016212165.1 Nitrospirota bacterium | reverse complement strand
GATGCAATCAGCTCCTGCATGAATGGCGGTATGGGGTTGGCCTTATATGATTCGCCGCTGGTGATATTTCTTATCAGCCCTTTGTCTGCATCTATCTCTATCTCATCGCCTTCTTTTATCTTTTCTGATGCCTCTTCAGACTCAAAAATTGGAAGCCCTATGTTAAATGCATTCCTGTAGAATATCCTTGCAAAGCTCTTTGCTATAACAGCCTGAATACCTGCTGCCTTTATTGCAATCGGCGCGTGCTCCCTTGATGAGCCGCACCCGAAATTCTTGCCTGCGACAATAACATCTCCTGCCTTTACCTTGTTCGGAAAATCTTTATCGGCATCCTCCATTATATGCTTTGCAAGCTCTGCGGGGTCGGATGTGTTAAGATGCCGCGCAGGTATAATTGCGTCAGTGTCAATGTCATTGCCGAACTTCCAGTTTCTTCCCTTGATTATCATGCGTCTATATTTCCATATCCCACAGTCTTGGGTCAAGTGCATCCCTCAGGCCTTCACCCACAAGATTGTAACTCAGAACAGTAATCAGTATGGCAAGCCCCGGAAAAACAGAAAGCCACCATGCAATTTCTATGTTGTCTTTTCCCAATGTGAGGATATTGCCCCAGCTTGGCGCCGGAGGCTGAACGCCTATGCCCAAAAAACTGAGCGCAGATTCCACAAGCACAGCGCCTGCTATTCCAAGCACAGCAGAGACAAACACAGGAGCCATGCTGTTTATCATTATATGCCTGAATATGATATTCATATCCCCTGTCCCCAATGCTCGTGCTGCAAGGACAAATTCCCTTTCTTTTAATGAAAGGACTTCTGCCCTTACAAGCCGCGCCACGCCCATCCAGGACGTAAGTCCGATCACTATCATAATATTCATGATATTAGGGTCAATGAGTATTACCCTTAAGCTTTCCCGTATCCAGGCCGGTATCGCAGAAGAACTCCAGATGTTAGGGTCAATAAACGCAATAACAGCAAGGATGAGAAAAAAGGTTGGGATTGTAAGCATTATGTCAATGAACCTCATGATTATTCTGTCAACCCATCCGCCGTAATATCCTGAGATCGCACCGAGAAAGATACCTATGAGTGTTGCTATACCTACAGAAACAAAACCCACAGACAATGATATTCGCGACCCCAAAATCATCCTGCTCAATACATCTCTGCCAAGGTCATCTGTGCCCAGAGGATGTTTGAGGCTTGGAGATTCAAGTACATGTTTTCTGTCAATGTCATCAGGTTTATACGGAGATATAAAAGGCGCAAAAACAGCAACAAAAAACATCAGAACCACAACAACCCCTCCGGCTGCTGCAAGCCTGTTTTTCCTGAATCTCCTCCAGAAAACGTCACTTAAAGAATGTAAAGAATGCCCTTTCATTGCTTTGCCCTTATCCTCGGATCCGCAAGCATATAACCGATATCAGCAAGGAGATTTCCCAGCAGAGTCAGCATACCACCGATTGTTAGAATACACATTACCATCGGATAATCCCTTGTCATAACGCTCATGAAAAACAACTGCCCCATGCCCGGAATGCCAAAAACACTCTCTAAAATTACGCTTCCGCCTATCAGTCCGGGCACAGATAACCCAATCAAAGTAATAAGCGGAAGCAGGGCATTCCTGAGCGCATGTTTGTAGATAACCTTTTTCTCAGGCAGTCCTTTTGCCCGCGCAACAGTCACATAATCCTGCCTTACAACTTCAAGCATACTGCTCCTCATGAATCTTGAATCTGCTGCAAGACCGCCGAATGCTGAAATAAAAACAGGGAGGATGAGATGACTTGCTCTATCCCATATCTTGCCGAGCAAAGGCAGTGCATCATAATTCAGAGATTTCAGTCCGGAAATCGGAAGCCAGCCGAGATATACCCCGAAGAACATCATCAAAAGAAGCGCAAACCAGAATGACGGCATTGCAAACCCGATGAAAACAGTTGTTGTCATTAACTTGTCATAAAGAGAATTCTGATGGGTCGCTGATGAGACGCCTATGGGTATCGCGATAATAAGGATGATTGCAAACGTTATCAGATTTATCATCAATGTGATGAAGAGTCTTCTGTCAAGCAAGGACTGTTTCTGATCCCATATCTTCTGCATAACAGGCCTTCTGTCAGTTGAAAATGATTCTCCAAAATCAAGTTTTACAATTCTTTTCAGCCACAGGCCGTATTGGATTATCACCGGCTTGTCAAGGTTGTAGAGTTTTTCAAGCCTTTCTCTTGCCTCAGGCGTTATCTTCGGATTTAATTCCGTGAGAATATCCGTAGGTTTCCCCGGAGCAAGGTGGATGATAAAGAATGAGATTAAAGTTATCCCCAAGAGCGTGGGGATCATCTCAAGCAGGCGTTTTATTAAATAGGCAATCATCTATGGCTCCACCTCATGCTTTTGCAGTTGTTTAGGCGCATACCATTTCGGAAGATTATAGGTTATGCCTATAGGAGCAGGTTTTATTCCTTTAAACCTTGCATGAACAACCGGCGTTGCATCAGGAACATATAAAAAAAGATACGGCAATTCTTCCGCGAGTATCTCCTGAATCCTGAAATATGCCTTTTTCCTCTCTTCTATATTAAAGGTTCTTCTGCCTTTTTCAAGGAGCTCATCAACTTCAGGATTATTATAGCTGATAAAATTGAACTCCTTTTCTTTTGTCTTGGATGAATGCCAGATGTC